>NZ_JBQHDE010000004.1:0-466248 GCF_052068455.1 Micromonospora sp. H33
TTCGGGTCGGGCCCCTTCTCGTCCCGCATACGGAACATGCCGATGGCCCGGCATCGGATGAGGCAGCCGGGAAAGGTCGGTTCCTGTACCAGTACCAGCGCGTCAAGGGGCCAGCATGGCGGCCGTCGCCACAGCGTAGGCAGTCTTCGGCGGTATCACGGCCAGGTCGATCCGCAGATCCCGTGGGCCTGTGACGATTACCAGCGCGGCCCCGAGGGTGGTGAACCAGCCCACCCGTACCGTGGTGCCGCCGACGCCGATCCGGCATGGATGCCTGTCCCAGGCCGCCGGCTGCAGCATGATCCGTTCGATCACGCCGCCGCGCTGGGCGGTGAGCGCGGTGACCAGGCCGCTCAGTTCGACGACTGGGTCGCGTGAGGTCGGCCACCAACCGCCGTCGAGGATCGCACGGCTGGACGGGGAGTCGGTCAGCCGCAGGCGTGCTGTTGGCGGTTCACGGGTGCAGACCCACGTCATGCGGTCCGCGCGCAGAGCGGATCATGAGTTCCGTCCCTCCGGTGCGTTGGCGCCCGGGTCGGTGTCGGCGGTGGGGTCTGGACGGGTGATGGTGGCGGTGGTGTACGGGGTGCCGTGCCTGCGGGTCAGCAGCCGCAGCTGGATGATGCGCCGCATGGTGGCTTGGATGGTCACCAGGAGCACGCCGAACACCGCAGCGAGCAGCAGCGCGACTCCCATCGGCAGTTGCCCCTGCGCGCCGAAGAAGTGCACGTACGTCCGATATGTCGGACCTGCCGATTCGGGCAAACACGCCTGCAGATGGAACAGGCTGGCCACCCCGCTTCCTGACCGGGTCGCTGCGGTAGCTGGTCAGTACCTGGTCAGCGGCCACCTAACAGTGTTGTCAACAGCAACGGCAGGAGCACGACGGTCACCAGCAGGAATATCCTCAGCCGACCCGCGCGCAGTTCGACGGCCCGCTTCACCCGTACGCCCAGCCGCACCGGGATGGATCCCCCTGTGCGGATGACGGAGGACTCAGTCGTGACGGACGGACCAACTGCCATCGAGGTCCTCTCGTGATCGTTTGATGCCCTCCTCCGGGCGACCGGATGCGACCGGGACGGCGGCCCGTCAGCTGGGCAGGTCGGCCCTGAGCTGGGCCAGGGAACGCTTCAGCAGCCGGGACACGTGCATCTGCGATATTCCGACTTCGGTGGCGATCCGCGCCTGGGTCATGTGGCGGTAGAACCACATGGTGAGAATCCGACGCTCACGCAGGGGAAGGACGGCGAGTAACGGCAGTAGTGTCAGGTGATCGTCCACGCCCGCGTAGCCAGGATCGACGGCGCCGATGAGTTCGATGGTCTCGATGTCGTCGGCACCGAGGTGGGGCGCGTTGAGGGATGCCAGGCGGTAGGCCTGCGATGCGGTGAGGGCGGCCAGGACCTCGTCGACGCTCACTTCCAGGTGGTCGGCGAGTTGCGCGGTGGTGGGGTGGTGGCGCTGCCGCTGCGTGAGCTCCCCCGTGGCGGCTCGCACCATGCTGTTCAGCTCCTGGGCTCGGCGCGGGACCCGCATCGCCCACGCCGTGTCGCGGAAGTGCCTGCGGAGGGCGCCGAGAATCGTGGGGACCGCGTAGCAGGAGAACGGTACTCCTCTGCTCACGTCGAAACCGTCGACGGCCTTGACCAAGGCGAGAGCCGCGACCTGCGCCAGGTCGTCGTAAGGCTCGCCGCGTCCGGCATATCGGCGGGCCAGTCGGCCGGCCATCGGCAGGTCAGCCTCGATGATCCGGGCCCGGAGCCTCGCGCGATCGGGATGGCCGCAGGTCAGAGCGGCAAGTCGACGCAACAGCTGTTCGCGGGTCGCCGACAGCTCACTCGGCGGCGGGAAACGGGAAATTGTGCTCGCGGTCGTGCTGGGGATGACCATTGTTGAACGCCCCTCACGGGCTGGCGGCGGCGAGACTGACGGCCACCGGGGGCCCGGGCGACACCATCACCGTACGCCCTATCGCCCCGCTGAGCACCGCGGAATTCGTCCGGCGGGACCGGATCACCGGCAGAAGGCGGTCCATCCGCATCGGCCTGAGCCGGCGGTCAACCGGGTTGTCTGGCTGCCGCCCACGGTGTGAGCTGCTCGGAACCGTCGACGATCGCCCGAGCCAGATCGGACAGTCGCCGGTTGTGGCTGCGCGCGCCGTTGCGTAACAACGCGAATGCCTCACCGACGTCCATCTGGAGGCGCTCGGCGATGACACCCTTGGCCTGCTCGATCAGGACCCGGCTGTTCAGTGCGGTCTGCAGCTGCTCGGTGAGGATGTCGCGACGGTGGATGGCGCGTTGCTGGAGCAGTCCGATGGTGGCCACGTCGGCCAGGGCCTGGCCGACGCGGAGCTTGCCTTCGTCGAGGGCGCCCGGGTGGGTGTCGAAGAGGTTCAGCGCGCCGATCACCTCGGAGCGCAAGCGCATGGGCAGGGCGTGTACCGCGGCGAACCCGACTTCGGCCGCGGCGGCGGTGAACCGGGGCCACCGGCCGGCGGCGGGCAGGTCGACCACCGACACCGGTTGGCCGGTGCGGAAGCAGTCCAAACACGGACCCTGGTCGGTCTGCAGCTGAAACAGCTCCAGCAGCCTCGTGCGTTCGGAGGAGGCGGCCACCACCTGCAGGGTGTCCTGCTGGTCGGTCAGCAGCAGCCCGGCCGCCGAGATACCCAGCAGCTCGACACATCGTTCGGTCAGCACGTGCAGGAACTCGAGCACGTCGAAATCGTCGACGAGCGTGTCGGCCATCTCCACAAACACGTCGGACAGTTGGCCCTCGGCCATGTCACTCACCCTCGTCATACGATAGTCCCGCCGGCTCTCCGGCGGTACGGGGCCGTGGTCCGCTCCGCCGCCTCGCGACGACCGGGTCCGGCTCTCACCCGGACCCGCCATCCCGTGCGTCGTCGATGGAGTCGAATCGCAGCCGGCGGGCAACCACGTCACTTGCCACATCCCGCAGTCGCCGGTCGTGGGAGAAGGCGAAGGCGCGTAACCGGATGAGGGCCACCGCTGCGGTCACCCCCAACTGGACCGTGACCATCCCGGTGGCCTGGTGCACCTCGGGATGCTGCAGACCGGCATGCTCCGGCCGACCCTCGTCCTGGGCCGACCGGTGGCGCCACCCGCCGTCCAGCAGCACGGCGCAGGCCGTGTCAGCCAACACCAGCGCGTCGGCCAACTGCTCGCCGTCGAGGCCGCCGGACCGCGCACGGTAGAGGTCCAGCACGCCGAGACGGATTCCGCCGACCTGGAGCGGCAGCGCGAACACCGCGTGGACCCCGGCAAGCACCGCCGCCGGGGCGAACACCGGCCAGCGGGCCAGACACTCCGGCGCCGCCAGATCGGCGACCAGATCGGGACCACCGGAGCTGGCGTCCACGCACGGACCCTCACCGAGGGTGAAGGTCAGCTCCTCCAGTGCCGACGCGGTCCGGTCACTGGCACACAGCACTTCCCGTGGGGTGGCGCGCAGCGTCACGGCGACGGCCGCGGAGTCGACGCCAGTTGCCGAGACCGACGCGGCGCAGACGTGGTCGACCGCGACCGTCCCGCCGCGGGCCACGTCGACGACCAGGGTCCACAGCCGGGTCCTGCGTGCGGAGTTCATCGATCGGCCGTACGCGCGGCGGTCCCGCTATCGCGATTCGAGCCGAGCAGCCGCCGCGCGCTCACCGGGGAGACAACTCTGAAGCGGAGACGCGTCGCGCTGGTTCGCTCGTCCACAGCTGGCTCCGACCTGATCGTCCTCAGCGGACATCTGCCCTGCGGCCACCGGGATCCCGGGCGACGCTCACACCGTACTCCTGAGCGGCGCCCCCGGCGCGGTCTGGCGCCCGTCGACGTGGACCGAGATGGCGGTGGCGGCCACGATCGCCGGCAGGTCGCGCGGAGGCGTACGATGATGGTTGTCGCTCGGGACCCCGGTGGCTGAACAGTTCGCCGCTGGCGGACGCCCCCCACCGATCGAGGTCACCTCGTTGGCCGCCCGACGCACGACATCAACCGGTCACGTCGCCAGCCCCCTCGTGCGCCCCCTGGGCCCGGCCCGTCCCGTCACACCGGCGTTCCGGACCGGGACGTCGCGTCACACGCCCGCCATCGCCCCATGCCTGCGCTGGCTCCCCACGGCATTCAGGCATGTCATCTGTTGTTGGAAGGCGGCGGTTCGTGATGACCGCACGGCAGAACAATCCTCACTCGGCTCCCCCGATTAACGGCCACGACGGCATCGACACCGCTTCCTAGCCCACGCCGGACCGACCGGCGGCGGCACGCTCGCGGATGGGCGGCATCTGGGTCGCCGCCGTGGTGTTCGCGTTCGTGCTCCTGCTGCTCCTGATCTTCGTACTGCAGAACGGCCAGCGCACCGAGGTGTCGTTCCTCGGCGCGCACGGACACCTCCCGATGGGCGTTGCCCTGCTGCTGGCCGCGGTCTTCGGGATCCTGCTCGTCGCCCTCCCCGGCACCGCCCGCATCCTGCAACTCCGGATGCTCCACCGCCGTCCCGCCGGACATCCCGGCGCCGGATCCATGCCCGTCCGCCCTTCCCGACGGCGACCGGCACCGCCCGCGTGACATCGCCGCACACACATCTTGAGGACAGGTGAGCCATGCACACCACACAACGCACCACGATGATCCAACCCCGACTGTCCCTCGCCCCCACTCGGGGGCAGGCGGTCCTGGACGGCGGGTGGTGGCCACGTTCCTGGGACCCGGTGGCCGAACTACCCGGCCTCGTCCTCGCCCTCGCCGAACGACATGGCCGGATCCGGCACATCATGCTCAACATCCACACCTGGTACAGCCGGTTCCGCCGGTTGGCCGTCGGGCCGGACGTGGTCCGGATCGGCTGGTTCGACACCCTCGACCCCGCCCTGCTGATCGCCACCACCGGCCGCGACGACCAACTCGACCTGCTCGTCGTGCCACCCGCCACGACACCCGCGACAGCCGAACGGGCCATGGCCACCGCCGCCGACCCGACCAACATCAGGCATGCACCCGACATCCTCGCCGCCGGACCGACCCCGCAGGGCGCGACCACGGCAACCGGCTCCGACGCGTACGCGGTGTGGGACAACGAGGGCGGCAGCCCCGCGTCGGGCGGAATCCACCGAAGCCACACCCAGTCCCCCACCCATCCTCGCACTGGAGTACCCGCATGAACGCTCTACAGACAGCCATCGTGATCGCGATCGTGGCGATCTACATCATCGCCCTCATCACCGCCGCACGCGCGGTGCGCGTCGTCTAGCAGTACGAACGCGGCGTGGTCTTCCGCTTCGGACGGGTGCAGGAGGGCAGCCGCGGCCCGGGGCTGACCCTCATCGTCCCCGGCGTCGACCGGCTGGTGAAAGTCAGCCGGCAGATCACCACCCTCAGCGTTCCCGCCCAGGACGGCATCACCCGCGACAACGTCTCCGTACGCGTCGACGCGGTCGTCTACTTCCGCGTCGTCGACCCCGTCAAAGGCTCTGGTGAACGTGCAGAACTACCTCTACGCCGTCTCCCAGGTTGCCCAGACCTCGCTACGCGCGGTGATCGGCCGCGCCGACCTCGACGAACTGCTGTCCGACCGGGACAAGCTCAACTCCGAACTCACCAGCATCATCGACACACCCACGGAAGGACCGTGGGGTGTGAAGGTCGAACGTGTCGAGGTCAAGGACGTCGCATTGCCCGAATCCATACAGCGGTCCATGTCCCGCCAGGCGGAGGCCGAACGCGAACGCCGCGCCCGGGTCATCGCCGCGGACGGCGAACACCAGGCCGCCACCAAACTCGCCCAGGCCGCCACCACCATGGCCGCCGACCCCGCCGCCCTGCAACTGCGACTGCTGCAGACAGTCGTGGAGGTCGCCGCCGAGAAGAACAGCACCCTCGTCATGCCGTTCCCCGTCGCCTCCTGGATCGCCTCACGCCCGTCGCGAGCGCGCCGGCGCCGGCCGTCGCGAGCCGCCCCCGGGCCCCGGAAACCGTGACGATGCCGGACCTGCGACGCGTGACCAGCGAGCCCGAACCCGAGGCCGCACCGATCTCGGTGGGCTGACCGGACGCGGCGCCGGCCCGGTGACCCGCCAGTCACCGGGCCGGCGCTGGTGGAATCGGCTACGACCCGGGTGCTCGCCAACCCCAGGATCGGATATGCGGCCACAACGGCTGACAGCCAGCCGCGAGTCAGTAAGCGGCATGCAGGCAATCAGTAAGTCAGTCGGTGTGCGGAAGGAAGTCCGAGCTGTGCCGGCGGTTCGGCGCCCAGCGCGACGGCGAGCTCGCGACCGAGGAGATCGTCATAGGCGGCGCCGAGGGCCGGCGTAGGGCCGTTGATCTCGCGGCGCCGGTCAGCGGCCCGGCGAGCGGCGATGGCGGTCACCCAGGCGATGCCGTCGAGCTGGCGGGAGCCGGACATCGGCGCGAGCCGCCACACCTCGACGAAAACCGCTCGGGTCACCGCCACGGCGAGCGCCGGGCTGCCGAGGCTCCCACACACCTGCGTGAAGACGGCACGGACCAGACGACAGTAGAAACGGCGGAAAGCGGCCTGGTCGCGGTCGGCGATCCGCTTGACGAGATCATTGATGGACTCAGGGCCTGGCACGACGTAGCTAGACGGAACAGGCATCCGATGCTCCTGGTGGTGTGCCTGCGGTCAGGGCACCACCAGGGACCAGGGCGGCTACTGCGTCTCTCACCCTACGCCACCGGTCAGATCACGGAGCGCATCGGGCGTCCACAATTCGCGGTCGGCGGCTCGGCGGGGAGCAGCCCGTGCGGACGCCTGGGGCTTCCAGCAAGGCCGTGGCGATCATGTCGACGCCACCGCTCCCTCCCCCATCGCCACCCAGGTTCATCCACCTGGCTCGCTGACCCGGCGCCACCACAAATCCGCACCCGGCAGGGGGTGGCCGACACCTGCTACACGCTGGCGCTGCTGCGCCCAGCGTGGTGCTCGAGACCCCGCGCGGCCCCACCTGTGGCTCTCCGGTGGGGCCGCGGCCACGGCCGGGTCAGCGCGCCGCGCCCTTCAGCACGGCGCGGGCCCGGTCGCCGTACCCAGCGGCGACGAGAACCTCGAAACGACTGGGTACGGTGGCACTCCTGGATGTGAAATCGCGCCGCCCGCCGGTCAGGGCATAGCCGGCCGCGCGGGCTGGTGCCCGGCAACGTCCGGCACCAGCGGTGCCAGGCCGGCGCTCGGCACGGTAGTGCGTACGGTGCTGTTGTGGTCCTTGGCGATGTAGGCCATCGCGCTCACATTCCTTCGATGCTCATCGAGCAGTCCCACGACGGGAACGGCCGTGGGTCGGTCACGTGGTCGGGCCGGCGAATCGGTGCCACAACCGGTCGGCCGGCCCCGCGCAGCGCAGTGCGACAGCAACGTGATCTGGTCGGCTCGTGGGCGGATCGACGGCGACGGGCGGTCAGCCACCGGGGGCCCGAGCGACACCCTCACCATACGCGCAGTCAGCGGGAAAGGCTTCGCGCTGACCGGGGCGAATCAGCCGGGCTGGTGGGGAAGCGGGTTCGATCCGATCATCGCCGCCAGCGGTGTGGGAGCGTAGGCTGCGGGTGTCGCTCGGGACCCCGGTGGCTGACAGTCCACCGCTGGTGCACGCGCCCTGGTTGAGGCCCCGATGACGGCCCGATCCCCGTTCTGGGAAGCAATCGCGGCGCTACCTCGCGGACCACTCCTGCCGCCGGCCTCGCCGGTCGCGTCGGGCGCGATGAACCGATGCCGCCAACCGCTGGGCCTCGGGCCGCGCCCGTCATGAGCCGAGCGAGGTGCGTGACCGGCATCGCCAGACGACATAGAGATCCACGAAGGGATGCTGTCGTGCCGACGCAGACTCAACCAACCGACGCTCGGGCCGTGATCCAGGCGCTGGTCGGAGCAGCAACCGTGGCGGGATACGCGCCGTCGATCCACAACACTCAGCCATGGCGGTGGAGGGTGGGCGGGACCCGGTTGGACCTCTTCGCCGACCGCGCCCGGGCGCTCGCCGTCACGGACCCTGACAGTCGGCTCGCAACGCTGAGCTGCGGGGCCGCCCTGCAGCACGCCCGGATCGCCCTGGCGGCCCAGGGCTGGCGCGCCATCGTGACCCGGATGCCGGATCCGACCGACCCCGACCATCTCGCGCAGCTACGCGTCGTCGGGCGGGCGCCAGTCGAACTGCGGGCGGTCCGCCGTACGCACACCATGCGGCTGCGCCACACCGATCGCCGTCCCGTCACCGGCCCGGCGGTCGGACCCGACGACCTGCGCGCCATCACCGCCGCGGTGCAGGCCGAAGGAGCGTGGCTGCACATCCTGCGACCGGACCAGGTGCTGGGCCTCGCCGCCGCAGCCAGTCACGCCCAACAGACGGAGACCGCCGATCCGGCGTGGCGGGCGGAGCTGGCGTACTGGACCGGTGGCACCCGACCAGGTGGCGTCGGTGTTCCCGACGACGCGATCCCCCTCCGTGCTCCGCAGACGACCGTGCCCGGCCGCGACTTCGGCCACCACGGCGACCTACCGGTGAGCACCGGGCACGACCGCAATGCCGGGTACGGGGTGCTCTACGGTCCCAATGACCAGCCAGTGGACTGGGTGCGCGCGGGTGAAGCCCTGTCGTCGGCCTGGCTCACCGCGGTCGAGCTCGGGGTGTCCGTCCTGCCGCTCAGCGCCGCCGTCGAGGTGGCCGGCACCCGCCAGTCGGTGCGGCGGCTGGTGGCCGACCTCGGTCATCCGTACCTGGTTATGCGTCTGGGGATGCTCGACACCGACGCCGCCGGGCCGCCGAACGCGCCGCGACTGCCCGCCCAGCAGCGCATCGACCGGCCGCCGCCGAAGGCATCTCGTCCCGGCCCGGCTGAAGACGACAGGCCCTCCGGCCCGAAGGGTGGCGGCCGACATGACCCCGCATCACCACCGACACCCCGCTAACCAGTACCGGCACGATCACCGCACGTCCGGACAACGCCTGGCCGACTCGGTCACCTCGGTGTTCGGGTCCTGGCGGTTCCCATCGTCCAGACCGCTGTCGTCGCGTTCTGGATAGCCATCAACGTCGTCGCCGTGCTGTACCGCTGGGATCCCTACCCGTTCATCCTGCTCAACCTGCTCTTCTCCACCCAGGCCGCCTACGCCGCCCCACTGATCCTGCTCAGCCAGAACCGCCAGGCCGACACCGACCGGGTCAAGGCCGAGCGCGACTACCAGGTCAACCAGCTCGTCCTGCAGTACCCCATCGCCTGGCACCGCGACACCCACAGCGCAGACTGCGACTGCGTACGCCACGCCGAACCGGTCGTCCACGATGCTCACCGCGCTCGCGCGCGACTTGTGATGCGGCATGTCCGGGGGCACGAGGCGGTCGGGCACGCCCTGCGCACCCTTGACCCCTCGCCGGGAAGCGCACGGGGTGTGTCTGGTGGGTCGTGTCACGGACCTGAACCCCACAAGCCAAGCGCAGGCGGAGATAGCGGCGCCCGCCTGCGCCGCGGGCAGCGGAGGTATGGCGACCGGCCTGCCGGTCATCGTGGACATGCGATCGGCCAACGTTCACCGAACGCCACTGCAGGCTCCCGTCTGCGCATGGAACCGGTTGGCTGCAGCGCACCCACGCTCGGCGCGGCCGCCGATGAGGAAACGCAACGACCCCCAAGAGCACCAAGCGCGCCAGGCCGAACAAGCGTACGATCGAGTTATCCGGAACCGACGACATCCCACTCCTGAGGTGCCAGCCACACCGGCCCTACCCCAAGGGGATGTCATGTCCGTCAATCGCACCCGAAGCGCACCGGCAGACCCGGCCACCACAGCGCCGCCGCGGGCCGCAGCAGGCCCCACCAGGCCGGTGCCCCCTACCCTGGCCAGCGCCGCCTGGATCAGTCTCTGCGCAGCCGCCGTCACCTTCATCCTGACCATGGTGGTCGGCGCCACCCGCATCACCCACCTGCGCCGCCTGTCCCGCCAACGCCACTGAGCCGCGGCCCGCACAGCACCCGACGCCCTTGGACCACCGCACCCCTCAGCCCCAGCCGGTCGCCGGGTTCCACAGGCGAGGGGCGGGAAGGACGCCACAGGACGCATACGACCGCCATCCCCGCCCTCACCCGACTCCGGCGAAGGCCCCGCCGCCGGCACGAAGATCCACGATAGGAAGGAAACCCGCATGGCAACCATGGTCGACCGCATCCGCACATTCCTGCAGAATCCGCAAGGACAACGGCTCACCGGCCAGGCGCGTGACCAGCTCAACAAGCCCGACAACCAGCGGCGGCTGCGGCAGCTTGCGCAACGACTCCGGCGACGCGGGTGACTCCCGGCGAGCCCGTCAGATAGCCAGAGCCACCGTGACACGTCGTCGGCCTCGCCAGTGACGTCAGCAGCGGGACCAGGGCGCGCGGCCGCCCTGGTCCCGGCCCGCGGGGCCTCCGGGACACGGAACTGGCCCGGCTCCGTGCGCGGGTGGAGCATCTGGAAGGCGAGCTTCCCAAGGCCAACGGGGTCGCCGTCGCGACCCGACCACTCCCGCATGCTGCAGGAACGGTGCCATGGAGGCGACTCTCCGTAACGGGAAAGCAGTGTCGGTGGCGGGCGCGCGCCCATGGGCGCGCGAAAAAAAATGCCCCTCCGTCGATGGACGGAGGGGCATTTTGCCTGCTCAGAGTGGCGCGCCCGAAGGGACTCGAACCCCTAACCTTCTGATCCGTAGTCCGAGGCGCTCCCGCAGCGACGCCCAAGCAGGACGTGTCGTGGGGACGATGAGGTGTCCGGTGCCGACGGCTGGAGTGGCTGGATCATTGGGGACGTGACCTGGTGATCGCCGTTGCGTCGGGTTGGCCCTGCGGGGCCAGCGACCGCCCGTCGTGCCGATCCTTAGGTCTCTCCGAGCCGGCTCGCTCCGGGTCGCAGTGGACGTCGGCCACTCATCGCGAGCCACCCAGACAGAAGGGGCTAAGCCACACTCTGTCGCCTAGACATCTGGAGAACTCGCCCCAGACACCAACAACTGGAGGGTCATGGACAGGATCGCCATCATCGGCTGCGGCGGCAGCGGCAAGTCAACCGTCGCCCGGCATCTCGCCCGGGTCCTCAATGCACCACTGATCCACCTCGACGCCATCTACTACGACAAGCAGTGGGACCCACTGCCGCAGGACCAGTTCGCCCAGCAGCAACGACAGCTGGTTGGGGCCAAGCGGTGGATCATCGAAGGCAATTACGCCAGCACCCTCCCCATCCGGCTCGTCGCGGCCGACACCGTGATCTTCCTGGACCTGCCGACGCCAACCTGCCTCTGGGGCATCGCCCAACGACGCTGGCGATACCGAGGCGGCCAGCACTCCGCCGACGGCGTCTACGACCGACTCACCTGGAGCTTCATCCGCTACATCCTCAGCTATCGGCGCCGGATGCGACCCCGGGTGCAGCGCCTCGTCCGCGAACACGGACCCGATGCCCGGCTGATCACGCTCACCAGCCGCCGGCAAGTCAACCTCTTCATCAACCGACTGCGAGACGAGCCGCCGCGGACGAGTCGGCAGTCGACACAGCAGCCGCCCGGCCGATGATCAAACCGCGCCCCGCCCAGGAACCGACGCAACTGCGCAACGGCTCTCCTTGGGGATCGACGGATCGTTGGGGCCGCCACGGATGTGCTCAGCCTCCCCCGGGTGAGGAGCGCGAGCCGGTTGCGCCCTGCTCCCAATCTGCTCCCAATTTAAGGGGCAACAACGCGAAAGCCCGTTACCGGTGGTTCCGGCGACGGGCTCGCTACCTGCAAATATTTATGGTGGGCGATACTGGGATCGAACCAGTGACCTCTTCGGTGTGAACTCTGGGCGGGCCGGTTGGATCGAGTGTTTCCCGAGGTCATCCGGCCTGCTGGGGGTCTTTTCGGTCCGGTTCGGCTGACACGGTTGCTGTACTTCGCTGCGGTACTGCTGGCATCAGACGAGACGCTGGATTCGCACCTTCGGGCGCTCGTGTCTCAGGTGGCCTTGCTTGTGCTGGCGGACCTGCTCGTCCCAGACCTCCTGGTCGTAGTCCGGGTCGGGCGGGATCCACCTGTGGGAGCCGTCGCTGTAGTGGAACTTCTCGTCACCGGGCCGCAGGATGCTCATCGCGTCCAGCCGAGGAAGCGGTAGTGCAGATGGCCGGCGGGGACGTGGGCCAAGTCCTCGGCGGCATCGACGAGGCGGGCAGCCAGGTAGAGAGCGAGGGAGACCGGGGCGTGGTCGTACTCGGCAAGCAGTTCCCGGCGGCGAGTTTGGCACGGCCAGTCGGCGCCGCAGCCGCCGCACGTCCAGGCCGGCGTCACCGGGAGGTGGGTCGTCATCTCGGGCTCTCCTGGCCGGGCCAGTGCCCGCGGTTGATTGGGATGCGATGACGACTTCTGCACGGCAGGTCGCCTCCACAGCGGCAGATGCGCCGCCAGTGCCGCCAGGACCAGACGGGCCGGTGACGGCGCGCAAGGGTCAGCGCCACGGCCAGGACGTACGCGTCGTAGGAGACGCGCTTCATCGGCTCGCTGCTCTCGCCTGGCCCAGGAACCGCCGTACCGGCCAAGACGAAGGGAACACCGGCTCCACCTTCGTGGGCAGCTCTATCCGGGGCGTGGATGCCCGAACGCGGGGGATGCGCCGGACATCCACGCCGGCGAGGACGGGTCCGACAGCGCCAACCGAGGGAATCGACCTCCTCGGAAACCTCCCACAGGTACCGTTGGGTAGTCAAGGGCTGACGTAGGTGGTCTACTCGTGTTGCCAACCGAGGAGAAACACCGTGCCACCGCGTTACCGCTACGAGCAGATCGCCGACGACCTCGCCGAACGCATCGCGTCCGGAGAGTTCCCACGCGGCTCTAAACTGCCCAGCCGGCGAGAGTTGATCGAGCACTACGGGGTCACCGAGCCGGTGATCGACCGCGCCATGCAGGTGCTACGGATCAAGGGCATGACCGAGACGCTGCCCGGCGTCGGCGTCTTCGTCGCCGAGTAGGTACTCAGCGGCCTGAATCAGGTCAGTGCCATGAAAGCGCTTCGGTGTGAACGCGGTTGCGGTGCATCGTCTGCTGTCATCGGTTGTCATCCCGCGCCTATCAGTTCGGCTGCGACCCCGCCTGCGGTCGCGACTTGTCGACGGCAGGCAACGCGTTCGCTGCCTTCTTGCTGCCTTCAGAGTGGTCGACCTCCGACGACCTGATGACGGCCTGGCGAGCGCGAGGAGGACGCCGCGCTGCCGGTGAGCTGGCGGCGATGGACTCCTGTGATTCAGCGCGCGCGGCGGTAGTGCATGGCCACCGCGCCGTTGCGGAGCGGCTTCGCCGAGAGCAGCTCGAGCTGGCGCGTGCCGGGCAGCCCGCCCTGGTACAGCGTCGGGCCGTGGCCGGCGATCCTGGGATGGACGAGCAGCTTGTACTCGTCGATCACGTCCAGCCGGTCGAGCTCGGTCGCGAGCTTGCCGCTTCCGAGGAGGACCCCGGCCGGGGTCGCGTCCTTGAGCTTCTGCACACCCTCGCGCAGATCGCCGGCGATGTGGTGGCTGTTGGTCCACGCGAAGTCCTTGCGCGTCGACGACACCACGTACTTGGGCTTGGCCCCCAGCTTGACCGCCCACTCGCGCATGGCCGGCGGCGCCTCCTCGTCGCCGCGGGCGACGGCCGGCCAGTAGCTCTCCATCATCTCGTAGGTGACGCGACCCCACAGCATTGCCCCGCCCTCGTCCATGAGACGGGTGAAGAAAGCGTGCGTCTCGTCGTCGGCGATCCCCTCCTGGTGGTCGACGCAACCGTCCAGGGTGAGGTTGAGGCTGAAGGTGAGGAGTCCCATGGCCGGCGAGTCTAACGCCACTTCTAGGTCGGTAGAGTGCAGCCCCACCGGCATTTGATCCCGTTGTCTACCGGCAGCGGCACGCTGTCGAGTGCGGCATCAACCAGCTCAAACAGCACCGCGCCATGGCCACCAGGTACGACAAACTCGCCGTCCGCTACGAAGCCACCCTCACCATCGCCGCCATCAACCAATGGCTGCGCGCCTTACGAAACACGGCCTAGAGCCATCGAGCAATACTTCGCCACAGATCAAGCCCGCGGCTGGGGGGCGAGTGGGGTGATCGCCGCCGCAGCGGACTACGTCCGTCGTCACCACCAGGTCGCCACCCCGCTTCCGCCTCCAACCGATGCAGAGCGAGACACCTTCAACTCTCTCATCGACATCGCGCGGCGGCTGCAAGCCGCGTGACTGGCCTGTCGACGACGTCTCGCTTACAAGGACTTCCCGATTGGTCGTAGCGTCCGTCGTCGTCCGCCACGTCCTGGCCGCCGCACACGATGGGTACGTGTCCGTCCCTCGCAGTCCCCGATGGTTGATGTCAGCCGTAGATGTCAGGGCCTGGACCACGCCCTCGTCGACGACGCGCAGAACACGCACTGGCGCCGGTCCCGGTACCGTGATCTCGTGGCACGTTCAGCATGTTCGTCGCCGAGTAGCTTGCAGCCAGGCGATTTAGGGGATTGCCAACTTGACGGACTTCCCGTGCTCGTGGCTGCCGTCCTACAAAAGAGGGCACATGGCGTGCCGCCGCAAGGTAGAGGCGCCTTGCCCCGAACGGGCTGGCCGTCAGCAGCCTCATGCAATGCTGACGGCCTTCGCCCGGTCAACGCATATTCGGAAGAGCGAAGTGGAACACAAGCACCCAGATCGCTGTCGTCGAAACCACAATAAATCCAACAATATAGGTCTCGTGCCATCGCACTAAATTGGCAAGACGGGGAGGATCGCGAAAACCTGGACCTATCAAATCATCAGTCAAAGCACATTCCTCCTTGCGGTAATCAAGCCATGAAAATACGCTCGATACCACTAACAAGACTGTGAAGGCGGCGACGATCGTCAGCAGGCACACAAGCCCGATAAGGCCAGCATGGGCCACGCTGGCGCCGATTCCCCACTTACGGTAACCCACAAAAAGCGCCAGCCCTGCGCCAAGTATGCCTGTCGCGAGCGATTGGTAAATCGCCAGGAAACGGTGCACATTCTCATTGCTCGCGTTAAGCTGTTGCAATATGTACTTGTAGCGCTCAACGTGCAGTTCAGATAAGGTCCGCTCGCCTCTCATATGCCTTCCCCACTGTTCACCCCGCGCAACGTCTCCGACTAGACCTTACAGCTCAATCGCTTGAGTCTGTGTATCGGCGGTCCCAAAGCAGAACATTTAACGTGTTAGGCTGCGCCGCTTCAACCGCCTCCTTCACCGATCTCTCATCAAGAAACGATGACAAGTAGCGGGCGCAGGCCAAGGCGAGCCGGTTCTTCGCGGCCGATTCGCTCGAATCTTGCGCCGCGAAGTAGCTCCGGTTTCCACGGACATAGTAATGACGCGCGACCCGCCCAATTAACCAAAGCCGCTCTAGTTCCGGTACATCCCGCCCGGACGGTCGAATAGCAAGAAATGGGTTGTTGTGCGTGAGAAGAAGATCGCGCCCCACCTCGACGGCATAAGCATTGTCATGACTCACGTTAAACGCGACTGATCCAGTGGGTACCATAACGTTGAAGAGGCGTCCGGTGCGAGATGTTCTCCGATATAGGCCAGCCAGTTCCTTGGCCGCTTGCACTGCTGCCGCCGACATCCTTGCCTCGTCCTCCATGCGAATCCAGCGCGAAGGGGTTTCCCGATGCTTCCAGCGCGCCACCACAAATGGAGGCTCCACGAACGTCTCGAGTGAGGAAACCTCCCACTGCTTTCGCAGAAGATGCGAGAGATAGAGAGAATCCTCGTGCGCTCCAACTATCGGGAGTTCAGGCATCGGAACATGCGCGTTAGCCACCAAGTCCAAGATAGCCCTGATAGTTACGTCGGTCTGCACCTGCTCTAGGAAGTAGCCCAAATGGCGAGTTATCGGGCCCTGCACAGTTCCGATCTCAACGAGCCGCTTTATATCGTTAAGGGATTTGAGTTGTCGACCACCGCCGTCTTCTACTAAAAAGCAGGGAACGTCGCTAATTGCTTGGTCGAGAAGAGAACGAGATTCTACACGAGCATATCGACTACGGTCGCCTAGCGGCCCCAAAAGGTACTGTGCTTCACGTGCGGCTCTAGACAAGGAGAAGTTGCGAGTCTGGCTGAGTTCGTGCAACTCGGAGGCGACTTCGCGGGAATAGGCTCCGTAGATTTTCTTCAAGAGGGACCGATATTCGGGCGTCCGCTCCAGATTAGATCGAGCCACATTAGTCTTAGGTGAGCCCGGCCCAGTAGCGTTCAAGACCGCAATCACACCGGACTCATCCTGAAACCCTGGGGAGATGTTTGTTACTCGAATCCCCTCGACACAGACGCCAATCATATCCGCAGAGGGATCGCGGTCCCCTTCCTCGCCGTCTTCGTCAAGGAGATGGGACTTAGTCTCCCCGAGCTGCCACTCTTGGTTCCAGCCGTCCCAGTATGTCGCATAAGCGATTTCGAAGCCATCCTCAGCATGGACGTTTACTTTCCATTTAGGCGGCTTGCCGCTGTCCTCGGCAGCAATTGATCTTCCGCTAAGCGTGAGGGAATACTCTAGAGCGGCACGAAGGTCGTCGTAACCGATACGCTTCGTTGATTCATCGGTCACATACTCAATCTTGCACCGCGGCACGACTAGCCAGTGCCTAAGGATCGATTCCACGTCCTCCAATCCGGCACTAGGTCTGATTTTCAGACGTACACACGTGCCGTGATTTCGGATGTGTTCCGGCACCTCAGTCGAACTCTTATCCAATAGACGGATTAGGTAATCTCCGTGAACTGACTCAAGCGTCAGCTCTCTCGCTTCCTCGTCGTCAGGATGCGAAGTTACAACTCGCACATGATCCGCAATCATAAACGCCGATAGCACGCCGATGCCAAATCGGCTGATGGGATGAAACCCTGGATACAGCTTCCTGAAGTCCGGATCTTGGTACCTGGAAGAGCCGACTTTGAGGAAGTTTGCCTCAATGATTTCCTGAGACATGCCCGTACCGTTGTCCATAACCTCTATTTCGACGTTTGGGTGAAGGTACGTGACTTTCACAGTTGGTTCGAAAGACGAGGATTCTTCGATTACCTGCTGCAGTCGGACGGCATCAATACTGTTTTGCACTAGTTCACGAAGAACGACCTTCGTGTCATTATATAGAGTGTGCCCGGTCAGCAATTCGAGAATCTTGTGTTGATCGATTTCAAACTCGAACTGGTGCGCTATAAACCCTTCCGCTTCGACATTCTCTGTGTCGATATACCGCCACGGGAAATGGTGCCGCACGCCGTATTGCTTGCGGCTAGCAAGGGCCCAGCCGAAGGATCTCCTCAGCTCCTCTTCTGCGTATCGCAGATACCGAGTGAGCCCAAAATAGCCACGCTCATCGGAGAACGTGGCGAAAATCTCGACAGTATCTCTGCTTGCATTCTCATCGAGTGCCCCTTCACGATTAGTTGCAACCTTCGACCGAACGTTTCTAACGGCCTGCTGCTTCGCCCACTCGTCTTGGCTTACGGGATTTGAGGGGTTGATTACGAGCGCCGCCACAGAGGGCGTTCGATCCTCGGTGATATGCAACAGATCCGTCGTCCGTAATAGAATTGCCGCATATTGAACGTTCGCAGTCTCGGCATCAGTTCGCCCATATGGAGCGCGAACCTTATACTTCTCGACGTTATTGAGATCTTCTTTGTGATGGCTCTCGCAAACAATCCCGAGGTCCCTCACGAAACTGGGGTGAAGCGGTGCCAGAAGTTGGCTGAGGGCTTCTACTAGCTTGGGGTCATATCCAAGGTGCGCACCTGGATTGCCAGAGAGCCACGTCTTGATGCGCGTTGCATGATTGGCTCGGACGAACTCCTGATAATGGAACCGCTCCCTTTCCTCAGCCCCCAGGACGCTTAGCTTCGCCAGGTAGTCCTTGGAGCTAGCATCTTGTGCTGTTTCGAGGCTCCGAACGTAGTCATCGAACCCGGTATCTCTTCTTCTGCTGAACTCGTCAGCGGTAACAAGCAGGCCGAAATCATGAAAATAGGTCGACAAGACGGTTAGAAGCCAGTCCGCAGGCGTCATGGCGTCTCGCGTCCCGGGGGGGACAAGCCAATCGCAGATCTCGAGCATGCCGTCGATGTGCGAGATATCATGCTTGGTGTACTCAGAGAATATTCCCAGGCGCCCGAAGTGCTTCAACGCCTCGTCAACCTTATCCCGCGTTAGATCCAAACTGAACCCACGAAACGCGTTCAACTCGGCTGCCTTGGACGCTTCGTTCTCTGCCAGCGATCTGAACGGCATACGGAACCCTTCCGCTTCGATTGGATAGCTTTGTAGGCTATCGCTACCAACAGGCAAGGTAAACAGGCAAGAGGGGGGAACCTGATGGGCACGCGGGGCAGATTGCCGACATACGCTTCCGAGTCATGCCCTGACGATCGTTTGCATGAACCAAGGCCAAGACGGTAAGAGCGTCCAGCGGGGGAGTTCTCACGCGTCGTGCTCGTTGACGCTGGGCTGCCGGTTTGAGGGCGACAGACGGCCTATGGCCGTCGCGCTGGCTGCCATCCCGTATGCCGTCGACCCGCCCTCCTCGGGGAGCGGGCCGCCGTCCGGCCCGCCATGACGTACGCACCGTGACGCCTCGTTCGGACGCTGGCGGGTCGGGTGGTGGTCTGCTCGGCTCGCCCGGGTCGATGGCAGGCGGGATGGCCTACCGCAACCACCCACGGACCCGGCGGCTGCCGACGATCTTCGGCCATCCTGGAGCCGGAGCGCCCCCGGCCGGAGGCGTAGTGACCGCAACCCCGCGACGGTGCCAGCTCGCCGACGCGGCCGGCGTGGGCTCCCCTGCGCCGCGTGGGTCCTAGCCGCGTGGCCCGCCGGCCCACCACCTCACCGGTCAACGGTCTGTCGTTCCGCGGCGGCACTCCGCGCTCCCGCTCTCCGCGCCAGCCGCCGGGCGTCAGGCGTGCCGGCCGCAGAGCGCCAGCGGAGCGGCGGGCGCGCGCCCTGGCGGCGGCGCGTGCGGCCCGTTGCGGGCCGCCTTGATAGACGTAAGGAAAGTTCATAGACGTAAGGAAAGTTCTCCCACACAGGCCGGCGGCCGGCTGTCCCGCCTCAGGAATCTGCTTCCGGGGACCCCACATGTCGTCCGCCATCAGTAGCTTCTAGGCACGCGGACTACACGTCGAAGGGGTGCCGAGGATGGGACTACCGGTCCGGCGGGTCGAGCGGATCGAGACGCCGGTCATGTTTGTGGCGGCCAGAGATGGGTCCGACGAGATCGGGGCGGCCTGGGATCGTCTGGAGACGATGCTCGGGTCGCTGCGGGGGCGCAGGTTCTTTGGCGTGTTCGACGACTCCGGCATCTACCGCTGCTGCGTGCAGGTTCGAGCCGGTGACGAGGCTGCCCGATTCGGCTTGGAATCGGGCGTCGTTCCAGGAGGCCGGTACCTCTGCGCGACGGTGCGTGGTCCGCAACCAGCGGCGTATGCCCTCCTCACGCCCCCCGAGGCTGCGGAGTCACGGCGGATGACGTGTCGGCGCCCGGTGCTACTCTGACGCTCATCGAGCACGTCAGCGCGGCCTTCATGCCGGATCGCTGGACTCGACTTCGGAGATGCCGAGCGGCCTTCCTGCCGCTGATGCGGGCCACGTCCCGCCG
The DNA here is from genome assembly GCF_052068455.1 of Micromonospora sp. H33. Classification (NCBI taxonomy): domain Bacteria; kingdom Bacillati; phylum Actinomycetota; class Actinomycetes; order Micromonosporales; family Micromonosporaceae; genus Micromonospora; species Micromonospora sp. H33. The sequence continues at coordinate 19,665 of NZ_JBQHDE010000004.1, forward strand.
GCTCTCGATCACATCGGCCGGTGTGCCGGTCCCCTGAATCCGCTGAACGGCCCAGCACGGCCTTCCCTGCCGTCCACGATGGCCCGGATTCGCACACCTCCACGGGTGGGGCAGCCTGCGGCAACCCGCCGGATGCCGACTCTCAGGTCCCCCACCCGTGCCGGCACCACTCGCCAGTCCACGAGCGCGAAAGGACATGCCCCATCGGCGGGAAGTGGCACCCCACACATCCGCCCTCCGGCGTCAGCCGCCCCCCTCTCGGCGGTGCCAGGAGACAGCACGAACGCCACCAGCGGACAGAGGTCCACGGCTGGTGGCGGTTCGTCTTTCGTCCCTGCCACCCCTTGAGGAGAGATCCATGTCCACCCCGCTCGCCCTGCACCGCCCCGACGTCGCCGCCGGCCGTGACGCTCAAGTCCTGCACCGCGCTGCCGCGCCGGACTTCTTCGGCTGGCTGGAGCACACCCGCGCCGCCAGCGGCTGCACCCGCCCGATCCGCCTCACCGGCACCCTCACCGCTGTCGATACTGACAGCGGCAGAGTCCTTCGGGAGCAGCACACCGACGAGCTGCCCGACCGTGTGCTCTACAAGGCGTGTGGCAACCGCCGCGCCGCCCAGTGCCCCGACTGCGCCTGGGTCTACGCCGGTGACGCCTACCAGGTCGTACGCTGCGGCCTGACCGGCGGCAAAGGCGTACCCGCCTCGGTCGGCCGGCACCCGGTCGTCTTCGCCACCTTCACCGCCCCGTCCTTCGGCGCGGTCCACCACCGGCACATCCCCCGCCACACCTGCGACAACCGACAGCGCTGCGACTGCCGCCCGGCCCCCTGCCACGCCCGCCGCACCGCCGCCACCTGCCAGCACGGACAGCCCGCGGTGTGCTTCGCCCGCCACGACGCCGACGTCCCACAGCTCGGGCAGCCGTTGTGCCTGGATTGCTACAACCACGACCACCAGGTCGTCTGGAATGGGTTCTCGGGTGAGCTGTGGCGGCGCACCAAGCAGGCCATCGAACGCCGCCTCGCCGTCCTCTGCCGCCGACGGGGCATCCCTCACGTCCAGGTCGTCACCGACTCGGGCAAGGTCTGCCGGGTGCCGCCCGTGCGGGTATCACACGGCAAGGTCGCCGAGATGCAACGCCGAGGAGCGGTGCACTTCCACGCCCTGCTCCGCCTCGACGGCGTCGACCCGGACGACCGGACCGCCTTGGTGCCGCCGCCGGCCGGCATCACCGTCGATGACCTGGAAGCCGCCGTCCACGCCGCCGCCCGACAGATCACCGTCACCACACCGCCGCACCCCGACCGGCCGCAGGGCTGGGAGGTGGCCTGGGGCGAACAGGTCGACGTGCAGCGCATCGGCACGACAGATGGCGATGTGACCGACGACAAGGTGGCCGCCTACCTGGCCAAGTACGCCACCAAATCGACCGAGGTCACCGGTCACCGCTCCACCCGCCTCACCCCCGCCACGATTGACGACCACGCCGACCCGCAAGGCGGCCACCTGGCACGCCTCATCGACGCCTGCTGGCACCTCGGCCGCCCCACCCACATCGAGACAACCAGCGGCGCCGCACCGACCAACCACCGTCAAGACGGCCTTGACGACGAACCGAGCCCCTACGCCGGACTACGCCGTTGGGCGCACATGCTCGGGTTCGGCGGCCACTTCCTCACCAAGGCCCGCCGCTACTCCGTCACGTTCGGCCTGCTCCGCGACACCCGCGCCACCTACCGCCGCAGCGAAGACGACGACAGTACAGACAGCATCACCATCGGCACCCTCACCTACGTCGGGGCCGGCTGGCTCAGCGACGGTGATGCCCTCCTGGTCAACACCGCCGCCGCCAAGCGCCGGCAGGCCAGACGCATCGGCCGGGAAGAACTCGCCCACGAAGCCTGGCTCATCGGGGCCGCCGCATGAGCAGAGACCTCACCCCGCGCTGGTACTCCCCCGCCGACGTCGCCGTCCTCCTCGGCTTCGGCATCTCCAAGGTCAAGATGAAGATCGCCACCGGCGAGCTGCGCTCCATCAAGGACGGCAAGTACCGCCGCATCCTCCCCGAATGGGTCGACGACTACATCCGCGACCAGATCGAACGCCAGGAGGCCGCCTGATGTCCGGACGCACCCGCGCCAACGGGGAAGGCTCGATCTTCCCCTACCGCAACGGCTTCGCCGCCTACGTCTGGGTCACCAAGCCTGACGGCAAGCGCACTCGCAAGTACGTCTACGGCAAGACGCGGGAGGCCGTCCACGACAAGTGGATCAAGCTGCACCAGCAGGCGAAACAGGGACCGGTGGCGACCACCGTTCCGACGGTCGGCAGCTTCCTCACCTACTGGCTGACTGAGATCATCCAGCCGAACCGGGCACCGTTGACCTACGCCACCTACGAGACGTTCGTCCGCCGCTACATCGCCCCCGGCCTCGGGGCCAAGCGGCTCGATCGGCTCCAGTCGCGGGACGTGCAGACCTGGATCAACCAGGTGGCCCGGACCTGCCAGTGCTGCGCCCAGGGCAAGGACGCCGCCCGGCCCAAGGACAAGCGGCGCTGCTGCACGGTCGGCCGCTGCTGCCAGGCCGTCTCGTCAACGCGCACCGTCAGCGACATCCGGGCTGCATTGCGGGCCGCCCTCACCCACGCCCAGGCCGAAGACCTCATCACCAAGAACCCGGCCGTGCCGGTCACCCTGGCCACGGTCCGCCGCCGCCGGGGCAAGTCGTGGTCGAGCGACGAGGCCCGCAAGTTCCTCGAATCGGCCCGCGCCGACGAGGACCCGCTCTACGCGGCCTACGCCCTGGTCCTCGTCGTCGGTCTGCGCAAGGGCGAGGCGCTGGGGCTTACCTGGGAGGACATCGACCTCGACGCCGGAGAGCTGGCCGTCGGCCGCCAACTGCAACGGGTCCGCGGGCAACTCCTCCACCGCGACACCAAGACCCAGGCCTCCGACGCCACACTCCCCCTGCCCGATATCTGTCTGACGGCGCTCAAGCTGCGATGCGAACAACGCGACGAGGCACGAGCGACCGCCGGCAATGCGTGGCACGACAATGACTTGGTATTCACCACCCGCTATGGCACGCCAATCGAGCCGCGCAACTTCCAGCGTTCCTGGCAAACCCGGTGCGACAAAGCAGGGGTCCGTCCGATCACCGTTCACGACGCCAGGCGCACCTGCGCGACGCTCCTGGCCGACTTGGACGTCCACCCGAGAGTCGCCATGCAGATCCTCCGGCACGCCCGCTTCTCCGTGACGATGGAGATCTACACCCAGGTCTCGTCCAAGGCGACGCGAGAAGCACTCAAGCGTCTCGGCGATTCCCTCGGCCGCTGAACACCGCTGCTGTACTTAACTGCTGTACGACAGCAGAAAGACCACCTCCCGAACCCGGGAAGTGGCCTTTGACCTGCGTGGGCGATACTGGGATCGAACCAGTGACCTCTTCGGTGTGAACGAAGCGCTCTCCCGCTGAGCTAATCGCCCTCAGCGCCGACGACTCTACCTGATCGTCAGCGCGGACCAAAACCGCCCCTCAGTGCGTCGCGAGGTAGTGCAGCACCCGGGCCACCACGTCGATGCCGAGGCTGTACTTGAGCGACAGCCACACCACGGTCGACACGAACACGAGGCCGACCACGCCGAGCACGAAGCGTACTGCGAGTGACTGTCGCTTCACCCACTCGGTCCAGTTGTGGACGTGCCGTCTCGTGAAGGTGAGCAGCCGCCGCGCCCAGTGGAACTCGACCGCCCAGATGCCGAGGCCGGCGATCACCAGGAGCCAACCGGGCCCAGGCAGCGGGATCAGTGCCACACCGATCGTGACCACGAGGGCGCCGGCGACGGCGATGAAGATCTTGAGGGCGACCCGCCCGGTGGGGTTGGCCCGGATGAGCGCGAGGGTGGTGGACACCCGCTGTCGCCAGCGCGGCCGCTCCCGTCGGGCGGCCAGCGCCGTACCCCCAGCCGGCCCACCCCTGTCCCGTGCCGGCCGACCGGGCCGGTCACGCTGCTCGTTCGGCACCCCGTACCCCCGCTTTTCGGCTGCCCGGAGCGCGACTTTCGGCGCGCCCGGCAGCGTGACCGGATCCATTGAGGATCGCTTCGTCACCATTTCCTCCCCCAGTGTGGCGCGCGCCCGTCACTGCAACCGTGGACTGGACGTTACCGGAGTAAGTCGACGTCTGAACCACCCGATGCCGGGCGGCACCGCGGACTGGGTAGAACCGGAAATCCTACAGGAATCTTCACATTCTCGAGGACGTTCCAATGGCCTTCCCACCACTGGGTGAAGTCAGCGTATGGCGGAGCGTAGCCAGGAGCAGCACCTGAGTATGGGAAAAGCGGGACACGCGCGTTCCGCAGCGGTGCCGGGGGGAGAACGTCCATGAGTGTCATCCGACCGACGACCGTAGAGGTCGAGACGTCGCTAAGGCTCGTCGCACCTGACGCCACGGCCTTGCCGGTGCGTGCAAGTCTGCGTTACGACCCTGCTGACCCGTATGCCGTCCATGTCCTGTTCCATGCGGAATCGGCGGGCGGCGAGGCGGTCAGCTGGTCGTTCGCCCGGGAACTGCTGGTGACCGGCCTCGACGAGCCGGCCGGCATCGGCGATGTGCGGGTCTGGCCATGGGCCACCCCGCGCGGGGACTTCGTCGCTCTGGCGCTGTCGTCCCCGGACGGCAACGCCCTGTTCGAGGTGCCGCGGAGCGTCCTGGTGCGCTTCCTGCGGCGGACCTACGTCGTCGTCCCGCGCGGCCGCGAGGCCGAGCACCTGGACGTCGACACGGCGGTGAACCGGCTGCTCGCCGGCCGCTGAAGAACCGGAACAACCGGCCACTACGGGGCCGCGCGGATCTGCCGAGTCCGCGCGGCTCCGGCCTACCCAGGGAGTACGCGGACAGCCTCCCTGCCGACAGCCACCCTCAGCCGTGGGTGGTGATGCCGCCGTCGACCGGGATGACCGCCCCGGTGAGGTAGGCCCCGGCTCGCGAGGACAGGTAGATGGCGGTGCCCGCCATGTCCTCCGGACGGCCGATCCGACCCAGCGGCACCTGCTTCTCGATCGCGGCGCGCGACGTCGGGTCCTCGAGCGCGAACGCCATCATCTTGCTCTCGAACGGGCCGGGTGCGATCGCGTTGACCGTGACGTGCTCGCCGGCGAGCTGGTGGGCGAGGCTGCGGGTCAGCATGTGCACGGCCGCCTTCGTGGCGGAGTACGCGTACACCTCCATCCAGGGCACGCGGATGCCGTCGATCGAGCCAATGTTGATCACCCGGGCCGGGTCGTCGGCGGTGGCCGCGGCGCGCAGCGCCGGCAGCAGCTCGGTGGTGAGCCGGAAGACGGCCTTCACGTTGACCGCCCACAGCTTGTCGAACGCGGTCTCCGGGTACGCCTCCAGCGGCGCGCCCCAGGTGGCGCCCGCGTTGTTGACCAGCACGTCGAGCCGGTCGTACCGCTCCCGCACCGCCGCGGCGAGGCCCTCGGCCCCGGCGTCGTTGCCCAGGTCGGCGGGGATCGCCTCGCACTGACCCTGCGTCGACAGTTCCTTGGCGACCGCCTCGCAGACGTCCGCCTTGCGTGAGGAGATGATCACGCGCGCGCCGGCCTGGACGAAGCCCTGGGCGATCATCAGGCCGATCCCCCGCGAACCGCCGGTGACCAGGACCGTCTTGCCGTCGACCGAGAACAGATCCGTCATGCCATCCCCTCGCAATAGGCCCCTACCGCCCGGTAACGTAACCGCACCCACCGGCCCCCACAACCCCACCAGCCCCCACCGCCCGCCCGACCGCACCCGGATCGCGAGCGCACTTTCGGTGAAAGAGGGCCCATCCGGGCGCCCGAGGCCACACTTTCCGTGAAAGTGCACGGATGAGGGTGGGCGGGCACGAACCAGGCCGACGCGCCGGACGCATGTTCAGGATGCGATGATCGTCGCCCCGGGCTACGGTCGCAGGTGATGGTTTCTCCTGGTCAGCCCTCCCCCGGTCCGTTCTCCGCGCCGCCCGAGATCGAGACGCTCGCCCTGGGTGACCTCGTGGCCGATCCGGCGTGGCGGCGTCCGCTGCTGCTGGAACAGGATCTGCTGGTCCTGGTCACCGGTGGGCACGGTGGCGCTGAGCTGGACTTCCAGGCCGTGGCGTGCCGGCCGGGCACGCTGCTGCGGGTCCGGGCCGGGCAGGTGCTGCGGTGCGCGGTACCCGAGCTGGACGCGACCGTGGTGCGCTGGGCGCCGGAGGCGCTGCGCGGGTTCGACGTCGACCCCGACGCCGTCCCGGCCTGGCTCCAGCTGGCCGGTGAGGACGAGGACGCGATAATCACCGAGGTCAGCCAGCTGACGGTGGACTGCGAGCGGCACCGGGGCGTACCCGACGCCGCCGGCCTGCTCCGTCATCAGCTGGCCGTGCTGCTGCTCCGCCTTACCCTGCTGCCGGACGCCGCCCGGCCCACACCGCGCGCCGAGACGGTCACCTTCCAGCGGCTCTGCCGGGAGGTCGAGCGCGGCTACCAGCACACTCGTCGGGTGGAGGACTACGCCGCCCACCTGGGCTGCTCGGTGCGGACGTTGACCCGGGCCTGTCTGGCGGTCACCGGGCGCAGCGCCAAGCAGGTGGTCGACGACCGAGTGGCCCTCCAGGCCCAGCGACTGCTCGCGGCGACCGACGTGCCCGTGGCGCAGATCGGCCGCCGTCTCGGCTTCTCCGAGCCGACCAACTTCGGGCGGTTCTTCACCCGTGAGGTCGGGGTGAGCCCGGGCGCCTTCCGCGCCGCCCGCGAGCAGCCCCTGACCGCTTCGCCGGAGTCCACGCACGGGGGCGCTGCCGGCCACCATGGAGCGCCCGCTCTCGGCGCACCGACCAGCGGCGCCCCCGCACCGGGCGCACCGGTGAGCGGTACGCCGGCCTCCCCGACCGGCGGCTCGCCGGAACGCCGATCTGGCCGGGCCGGCCGGGAGACCGGGACGACCGGGCGGGTGGTCCGCCCGCGCCCACCTGCCGACACCGCCCGGGACCGGCGCCCGGCATGATGGCCTAGTGCAGATCTCGGCGCGCGGTGACTACGCGGTGCGGGCGGCGTTGAGCCTCGCCACCGCGTACCCCCGGTTGCTCTCCACCCAGGCCATCGCGGCGGAGCAGGACATGCCCCGCAAGTTCCTGGAGGCGGTCCTGGCCGACCTGCGGCGGGCCGGGATCGTCCGCGCGCAGCGAGGCGCCGAGGGCGGCTACACCCTGGCCCGACCCCCGCGGGAGGTGACGGTCGGCGCGGTGCTGCGGGCCGTGGAGGGCCCACTCGCCGGAGTGCGCGGCCTGCGTCCGGAGGAGACACGGTACGAGGGCGCGGCGGAGAACCTCCCCGGCCTGTGGGTGGCCGTCCGGGCGGCCGTGCGGCGGGTGGTCGACGAGGTGAGCCTCGCCGAGATAGTCAGTGGCCGGCTCCCCGCGCACGTCCGCAAACTGACGGCCCTACCCGACGCCTGGGAGCCCCGCTGATGCCCACCCCCGTGCTGCACACCGACCGACTCCGGCTGGAGCCGTACCGTCCGGACGACGCCGAGGACTTCGTCACCCTCTTCACCGACCCGGAGGTGGGCCGGTTCATGGGCGACGGCCCGCTGAGCGCCGAGGACGCGGGCGCGCTGTTCGGCCGCGTGTTCAGCAAGGTGTACGCGAACGACCTGTTCGACCTCTGGGCCGTCCGCCACGACGGCCGCTACGTCGGGCACGCCGAGATCAAGCGCACCGACCAGGTCGACGGCCACGAGATCGTGTACGCGCTGGCGAAGCCGGCCTGGGGCGGCGGTCTCGGCACCGAACTGGCCCGCGCCCTGGTGCGGTACGGCTTCGACACGCTCGCGCTGCCGGTGGTGTACGCGACGGTCGCCGACGCCAACGACGCCAGCCTGGCCCTGCTCGGCAAGATCGGCTTCACCTACGAGCGCGACATCGCGGAGGCCGACGGCACGACCACCCGCGTCGTCGCCGCCAGGCCGGCCGGCTGACGCCGCTCAGGTCGTCACGCACGGCGTCAGCCGCGTTCACCACCGCCCGATCCCTATGGACAGCCGTCCGTCCACCCTGGATGCACCCGGGTTTCGTGGAAAGACGTTCCGGGCATGTTCGGGTTCGACACGGCAGGGAAGGGATACCGAAGGGAGCCCCGCGATGGGCCTCATGTTCCGGAAGCGCAAGAAGTACGGCCCGATCATCCTGAACTTCACCGAGAACGGCTTCTCCTCCTGGAGCATCAAGATCGGCCGCTGGTCGTGGAACTCCCGCGCGCGGGCGCACCGCGTGGACCTGCCCGGCCCGCTGTCCTGGAAGCAGGACAAGTCCCGCCCCTGATGAGTGTCGCTCGTGGTCAGGCAGCTGGCCCCGGGCCGGCACCCGGATCCACATTCGGCCGGCCCAGCGGCGGGTCGGACGGCGGCGGAGGCGGGGCCGCCGCCGCGATGAGCACGTCGCCGCCGAGGCGGCCGTGCTCGGGGTCGCGGGTGACCGCACCGGAGTGGAGCAGGCCGGCCAGCGCCCGCTGCGCGTCGGCGGACCGGTACACGGTCGCGGTCAACGCGTGCCGGCGCAGCTCGGTCACCGTACGCGGGCCGGAGCGGGCCAGCTCGGCGAGCAGTTCCCGGCGCAGCGGCCCGGGCTCGGGGTCCAGCGCGATGTCCAGCAGCCGCCCGGCGGGGTCGGCCGGGTCGCGGTAGCGCACCCCGGCGTACTCGTCGACCGCCCACAGCAGGTCCTTGAACGCCTCGAGGCTGCGGTCGTGCCCGGTGCCGAAGGCCAGCCGCCGTGCGGGCGACCCGTCCGCGGGCACGAGGTCGACCTCGACCACCAGCGGGAACCCGGCGCCGCCGAGCGCCGCTCGCAGCGACACGTCCGCGCCGGCGTCGGCGTCGGCGACCAGGAGCACCTCGGACGGGCGGCCGGCCGCGGCGGCCGTCAGCACGGACGGGTCCGCCGCCTCGGCACCGTCCAGGTACGACAACAGCGGTGCCCCGGCGGCGCCGGCCGCCTTCAGCGCGACGGGCAGCCGGGCCGGCCCGCCGGGCACCAGGTGGACGGCGACCTCGGCGGGCAGCGCCGCCTCGACGGCGCCGAGCCGGGCCGGTAGCTCCTCGGTGCCGTCGGCGAGCACCAGCACGGTGACCTGCCGCCCGCGCAGCCGGTCGGCGTACTCGGCGATCACCCCGAGCACCGCCTCCGCCGACGCGGCCGCGGGCTCGGACCCGCCGTCCCCGTACGCGAGCGCGACGACACCCCGCCGCCCCCGCCCCGACACCCGGGGCACCCACACCTCGGCGTGCCGGACGAGCACCTCCCGCAGCACCTCGTCAATCACGCCCTGATTTCTACCGCACCCCGGCGATTATGGAGTTGTGGTGGGGTGACAAACATGGACCGATCGCCTCGGAACCGGCACCAAGACCCATGATCGACGAGAGGGGAGGGCGGTCTCAGCTCGCCGCAGGGACGCTGATGCCGATGCCGCCGCGGGTCTGGCCGCCGTAGCGGCGGCGCTCCGCGTCGAGGTCGAGGCGGCCGATGCGCTTGCGGGCGGCCAGGACGGCGTCGTCGAGCCGGTCGGCGGGCACCAGCCAGACGACCTCGAACTCCAGCCCGTCCGGGTCCTGCCCGTAGAGGCTCTTGGTGGTGCCGTGGTCGGAGGTGCCGACCAGCGCCCCGGCGGCGGCGAGCCGCTGCGCGGTGGCGGCCAGCTCGTCGAGAGTGTCGACCTCCCACGCGAGGTGGTAGAGGCCGACGGTGCTCCGGCCGGCGGCGGAACGGCCGGCGCCCGTGCCGATCTCGAACAGGCCGAGGTCGTGGTCGTTGGTGGAGTCGGGCGCCTGGAGGAAGGCGGCGCCCCGAAAGCCGTCCGGGGTCATCGGCACCCGGCGGAAGCCCAGCACGTCGCTGTAGAAGGCGACGCTGCGCTCCAGGTCACTGACGTAGAGGACGGCGTGGTTGAGGCGGTGGATTCCCATGCGTACGACGGTAGCGCGATTTAGTTGAGCCTTCAACTACCTGCGTATGATGGTGGTCATGACCCGCTGGCTGAACCCCGACGAACAGCGCACCTGGCGGGCGTTCCTCACCGCCACCCGGGGGCTGATGGACACGCTCGACCGCGAGCTGCAACGCGACGCCGGGATGCCGCACGCGTACTACGAGATCCTGGTGCGGCTCTCCGAGGCGCCCGAGCGGCGGCTGCGGATGAGCGACCTGGCCGACGCGACCGGGTCGTCCCGCAGCCGGCTCTCGCACGCCATCGCCCGGCTGGAGGCCGCCGGCTGGGTCCGCCGCGAGGAGTGCCCGACCGACCGGCGGGGGCAGCTCGCGCTCCTCACCGACGAGGGCTTCGCGACCCTGGCGGCCGCCGCGCCAGGCCACGTCGAGGGAGTACGCCGGCACCTGTTCGACGCGCTCAGCCCGGCGCAGGTCGACCAGCTGCGCCGGATCAGCGAAACCCTGGTCGACCATCTCCGGGAAACCTGACCGGCGCGGGTCTTGTACTTACCGTCGCCGGATGAGCACGATGGGGCGTGCCCTCCGGCTTCGGTGACCTGACTGACCACGCGCACCACCTGGTGTCGACCGGCGATTTGGCCGGCGCCCAGCGGCTGCTCGCCGACGCGCTGGCCGACGCCGATCCCCGCCCCGCCAACGCCACGCCCGAGCTGGCCGAGGCGGCGAGCCTGCAGGCCCGGGTGCTGGTGGCCCTCGGTGACCCGCACGCGGCCCGGGGCTGGGCCGCCTACGCGTACGCGGCCACCACCCGGCTGTACGGCCGCTCCGACGAGCGCACGGTGGCCGCCGCCGCCACCCTCGCCGCGGTGCTGCACCGCGTCCGCAGCTGGTCCCGCGCGGCCCGGCTCTACCAGGAGGTCATCATCGAGCTGACCGCCCTGGACGGTCCCGAGTCGCTGCGCGTCCTCGCCGCACACGCCGACCTGGCCACTGTGGAGTACGCGCGCGGCCAGTGCCAGGTCGCCCGCGACCGGCTCGCCGACGCGTGGGAACTGCACCGCGAGGTGTACGGCGACGGGCACCCCAGCGGCATCAAGATGCTCGCCCGGCTCGGCGCGATGCACCGCGACTGCGGCCTGTTCACCGAGGCGCACGACAACCTCGCGCTGGCCGAGGAGCTGTGCCGGCAGCACCTGGCGCCGGACGACCCGCTCACCGCGCAGGTGGCCGCGCTCGCCCGGGCGGCCGCCAGCCCGGACCACACCTGCGCCGACACGGCGCCCGTCGGGCGGGACACCCCGATCGTGCCGACCGCCCGGACTCCCCCGCCCGGCGACGAGGCCCACCACGGTCCCCACCACCCGTCGCAGCCCGGCTACCGGCCCGCCGCCCCGTCCGCCCCGACCGAGCCGGACCCGGGCGGGCCCGACCCGGACGAGCACCCCGCGACGGGGTACGCGCCACCGCCCTCGGTGCCGACGCCCCGCCAGCCGCTCGACGGCACGGCCGGGCCGACGCCGCCGGGTCCGCCCGAGGAGGCCTGGCGACCGCCCGAGCACAGCGGCGCCGACCACTGGCCCCCGGATCCCGACGCCGACGACGGGCGGCCGACCCCGCACGAGGCCGACGACCGGCGGTCGACGCCGCACGAGGCCGACGACCGGTGGCCGCCCGAGCACGACCTCGGGGACGGCTGGCCGACCGAGGCCCGCGCCGACGCCCCCTGGCGGCCGGAGTCGCCGGACGATGCGCACACCGACGACCCCTGGCGGCCGCCCGCCGAGGAGCGGACCGCCGCCGTACCGCCGTCGGTGCTGCCCCTCGCCGGCGGCGAGGAGGCCGCCGGGGTCCACCGCGTCCGGCACCCCGCGACACCCGACGAGCCGGCGTACCAGCCGTCCCGGCTGCTGCCCGTCCCGGTGCACCACGCCCCCGCGCCTCCGGCCACCCGGCTGCTACCGCTCGTGGTGGGCGGCGTGGCGGTGGTGCTGCTCGGGACGGCCGCGGTCATCGCCGGGGTGGCCCGGTTCGACGGTGCGCCGCCGGTCGCCACCGGCACGGCGGGACCGGCGACCGACACCACCGCCCCGGCGACGGGGAGCCCGACACCCCCTGCGGCCGCCACGCCCGGCACCCCGCCCGAGGCGGTGACGCTGCGGGACAACCGCGACAACGTCGCGCTGCGCTGGACGTACCCGGCCGGCGGCGAGGGGCCGGTCGTCATCTCGGGCGGCCGGGTCGGGCAACCGCAGACCGCCTTCGCGAACCTGCCCGCCGGCAGCACCGACTTCGTCGTGTACGGCCTCAACCGCAGCACCGACTACTGCTTCACCGTGGCGGTGGTCTGGTCGACCGACACGATCGCCCGGTCGAAGGAGATCTGCACCGACCGCGGTTAGGCCGCCTCGGTCTCGTCGGGCAGCGCCGGCAGCAGCACCCGTACCCGCAGTCCCGGCGGCGGATCCGCGTCGCCGAGGTCGACCTGGCCGCCGGCCCGACGGACCAGCTCGCGCACGATGGCCAGGCCCAGGCCCGCCCCGCCGGCGTCCCGGTCGCGCGCCGGGTCCAGCCGGGTGAACCGGCCGAAGACCCGCTCCCGGTCCGTGGCCGGGATGCCGGGCCCGTCGTCGGTCACCGTCACCCGGTGGTACGCGGACCCGTCCGGCCCGGCGGCGAGCACCACCCGGGTACCCGCGTGCCGGACGGCGTTGTCGACGAGGTTGGTCAGTACCCGGCGCAGTTCGTCCGGGTCGCCGACCGTCCACAGCGGCTCCGGCGGCGGCACCACCTCGACGGGCCGCGCCGGCTGGCGGCTGGCCACCTCGGTGAGCAGCGCGCCCAGCTCGACCGGCCCGGTGGCCCGCGTCGGCGGGGCCTCGTCGAGCCGGGCGAGCAGGAGCAGGTCGTCCACGAGCCGGCCGAGCCGCTCGGTGTCGGCGAGCAGGTCCGCCGACACCGCCGGCCAGTCGGTGTGGTCGCCCAGCCGCTGCGCGACCTCCAACTCGGTGCGGATGTTGGCCAGCGGGCTGCGCAATTCGTGCGCGGCGTCGGCGACGAACGCCCGCTGCCGGTCCCGGCCGGCGCGCAGCCGGTCCAGCATGTCGTTGAGCGTGACCGCGAGCCGGTGGATCTCGTCCTGCGACCGCGGTACGGGCAGCCGACCGCTCCCGTCCCGCCCGGTGATCTCCTCGGCGCCCCGGCGCAGCGCCTCCACCGGGCGCAGGGTGGCGCCGACCACCCGCCAGGCCACGGCGGCGAGCACCGCCGCGAGCAGCGGGAAGCTGACCAGCAGGATGGTCCGGACGACGTGCGTGCTCTGCCGCACGTCCACCAGCGACCGGGCGACCAGGACGGTGAGCGGGTCGGCGTCGGTGCCGGCCGGGACGCCCACCACCCGGACCGGCCCGGTGAGCCCCATCCGCTCCCCCGCCACGGTGACTCCCTGTCGGGCGTCCCGGTCGATCTGCTCCGGCCGGACCATCGGCACCAGCCGGTCGGCGTCGATCGAGGCGGCCCGGACCCGCCCCTGCGCGTCGACCACCTGCACCCGTACCTGGCCGCCGGCGACCGGCAGCGGGTCGGGCAGCGCGTCCTCGGCGGCCAGCAGCGCGACGGCGTCGGCGGTACGCAGCGCCTCGGTGTCGACGTTGCGGTGCAGGGCCCAGCCGAGCACCGCGAGCAGCACCAGGCCGCCGACCGCGAGGCCCGCCGACACCCCGCTCACCCCGATCACCATCAGCCGGCCGCGCAGGCCGAGGGCGGCCCACAGCCGCCGGTGCGGCCCGAACTCCCGAGTCGACGGGGAGCCCGTCCGGTGCCGGCGGCCGGGAGAGTCGCGGGTCATGTGGTGAGCCGGTAGCCGGCGCCGCGGACCGTCTCCAGGCGCTCGCGGCCGAGCTTGCGGCGCAGGTAGCCCACGTAGACCTCCACCGCGTTCGGGGCGGTGTCCACGGCGGCGTCCCACACGTGGTCCAGCAGTTCGGTCTTGGAGACGACCTGGCCGGGGCGGCGCATCAGATAGTCCAGGAGCGCGAACTCCCGGGCGGTCAGCGCCACCTCGGCGCCGTCCCGCGTCACCCGCCGGCGTGCCGGGTCCAGCCGCAGGTCGCCCACGGCGAGGACGGTCGGCCGCTCGGGCGCGCCGCGCCGCAACAGCGCGCGCAGCCGGGCCAGCAGCACCACGTACGAGAAGGGTTTGGTCAGGTAGTCGTCGGCGCCGCAGTCCAGCCCGTCGGCCTGGTCGTACTCGCCGTCCTTGGCCGACAGCATGAGCACCGGCAGCCACCGCCGCTCGGCCCGCAGGAGGCGGACCACCTCGTACCCGGAGAGGCCGGGCAGCATCACGTCGAGGATCATCGCGTCGTACTCGCCGTGCCGGGCCGAGTCCAGGCCCGCCGGGCCGGTCGCCGCGACGTCGACGACGAACCCCTCCGCCTGGAGGCCGCGTTGCAGGGCGGCCGCCAACCGGGCCTCGTCCTCCACCACCAGCAGCCGCACGGGTCAAGGGTGCCACCCCGACGCCCGTACCCGAACGTGCGTCCTCAGCACCCTCACAGGGTGGGGCGGGCAGGATGGTCGGCAGGAGGTGCCACACATGTCCGTCCTGACAAGCCGTCCCACCCTGCGCTGGCTGGTCCCGGTGGCCGCCGTCGTGACCGTCGTCGGCGGGGGCGCCGCGCTCGGCCGCTTCGCCGCACAGGCCGAGCCGAGCCTGCCGCCCCGGACCGCCGCCCAGCTCCTCGTCGACCTGCAGACCGCCCGCCACGACGGCTTCTCCGGCACCGTCGTGCAGCGCGCCGACCTGGGCCTGCCGCCGATCGCCGCACTGGTCGGCGGCGACGGTCCCGCCGACCTGCTCACCGGGACCCACACGCTGCGGGTCTGGCACTCGGGGCCGGACAAGCAGCGGGTCGCGCTGGTCGACACGCTCGGCGAGCGGGACATCGTCCGTAACGGACGCGACGTGTGGACGTGGAGCAGCCGGACCAACACGGCGACCCACCGCACGCTGCCCGAGGAGAAGGGCGCCGACGCCGCGCCGGAGCTGCCGGACACCCCGCAGGAGGCCGCCGACGCGGCCCTCGCCGCCGTCGACCCGACCACCGAGGTGAGCGTCGGGCGGGCCGCCACGGTTGCCGGGCGGGACGCGTACGAGCTGGTGCTCACGCCACGCGACGCCGCCTCCCTGGTGCACCAGGTGCGCATCGCCATCGACGCGACCGAGCACCTGCCGCTGCGGTTCGAGGTGTTCGCCGACGGGGGTGACCGCCCGGCGTTCGAGGTGGCGTTCACCCAGATCGACTACGCCCGGCCGGACGACGACCAGTTCCGGTTCAACCCGCCGCCGGGTGTGAAGGTCACCGAGGAGGGAACCGACCGGGCCCGCCCGGCCAGGCCGGAGAAGCCGGCCGGCGACGAGCGGCCGGACGTGCGTACCGTCGGCGAGGGCTGGACCACGGTGGTGGTCGCGAAGGTCGACGGCGCGGCTGGCGACACCGCCGACGCTCCGGACCTGGACGCGCTGAGCGGGCAGCTGCCGGCGGTCCGCGGCGACTGGGGCAGCGGCCGGCTGTTCCGCAGCCACCTGGTGACCGCGCTGCTGACCGACGACGGCCGCCTGATCGCCGGGGCGGTGACCCCGGAGCGGCTCTACGAGGTGGCCCGGGGCTGACCACGCCCACCCGACGAGGGGGTCCGCGCGCCGCGCGGGCCCCCTCGTCCCGTGACATGGCCGGGAAAGCTTGGGGCAGCGGGTCGTCGCGCGGTATCTTTCTCAATTCGAGGCAATAAAAAAGAACGGCTCAATGGCCGTTCTGAGAGAGATACTAACCAATTGGGAGACGGCTTGTCAAGGCACTCCGGCAATTCCGGTGACCTGTCCGGGGACGACGAGATCGGCCACGAGCAGGAGTACGTCTCGATGCTCTACCACCGGCTGGACGGGCTGCGTGAGCAGGCCTCCCGGCGGCTGGGCGAGGAGCTGCAAGCCACCGGCGGCACCCTCCAGGCCCGCTCCCAACGCGACGGCGCGGTGCGGATGTACGCCGAACAGGTCGAGCAGTTCTCCGCGGTGGAGAACGGCCTGTGTTTCGGCCGGCTGGACACCGACGACGACGGGCGACACTACATCGGCCGGATCGGCATCTTCGACACCAGCGGCGACTACGACCCGCTGCTCATCGACTGGCGGGCGCCGGCGGCCCGCGCCTTCTACCTGGCCACCGCCGCCAACCCCCAGGGCGTCCGCCGCCGGCGGCACCTGCGCACCCGGCAGCGCAAGGTGGTCGGGCTCAACGACGAGGTGCTCGACCTCGCCACCGCCTCCCCCACCGCCCACGAGGAGCTGACCGGCGAGGCGGCGCTGCTCGCCGCGCTCACCGCCGGCCGCACCGGCCGGATGCGCGACATCGTCGAGACCATCCAGGCCGAGCAGGACCGGATCATCCGGGCCGACCTGCCGGGCGTGCTGGTGGTGCAGGGCGGGCCGGGCACCGGCAAGACGGCGGTGGCGCTGCACCGGGCGGCGTACCTGCTCTACACCCACCGGCGGGAACTCTCCACCCGGGGCGTGCTGCTGGTCGGACCCAACGCCACCTTCCTGCGCTACATCTCCCAGGTGCTGCCCGCGCTGGCCGAGACCGGGGTACTGCTGCGTACCCAGGCCGACCTCTTCCCCGGCGTCACCGCCCGGCGCGTCGAGTCGGCCGAGGCGGCGGCGCTGAAGGGCCGCGAGGTGATGGTCGAC
The DNA here is from genome assembly GCF_052068455.1 of Micromonospora sp. H33. Classification (NCBI taxonomy): domain Bacteria; kingdom Bacillati; phylum Actinomycetota; class Actinomycetes; order Micromonosporales; family Micromonosporaceae; genus Micromonospora; species Micromonospora sp. H33. Next base: position 36,387 of record NZ_JBQHDE010000004.1, read on the forward strand.
GTGCTGGCCGCCGCCGTACGCGACCGGCAGTGGGTGCCCGACGAGCCGTTGGAGATCGAGCAGCCCCAGCGGGAGATCCTGGTGCTGGATCCCGACACCGTCCGCGCGGCCCGGGAACGGGCCCGCCGCGCCGACCGCCCGCACAACCTGGCGCGGGCGCTGTTCGACGTCGAGATCGTGCACGCGCTCGCGACGCAGGTGGCGGAGCGCATCGGCGCCGACCCGCTGGGCGGGGAGAACCTGCTCGACGAGGCCGACCTGGCCGAGATCCGCCGCGAGCTGCGGGAGGACCCCGAGGTCCGGGCGACGCTGGACCAACTCTGGCCGGTGCTCACCCCGCAGCGCCTCCTCGCCGACCTGTACGCCGAACCGGACCGTATCGCCGTCGCCGCGCCGATGCTGACCGACGCCGAGCGGGCCCTGTTGCACCGCGAGCCGGGCGGCTGGACGCCGGCGGACGTGCCGCTGCTGGACGAGGCGGCGGAGCTGCTCGGCGAGGACGACCGCGCCGCCGAGGCGCGCCGGGACCGCATCCGGGCCTTCCAGCGGGAGTACGCCGAGGGCGTCCTCGAGATCGCCCGGGGTTCCCGGTCGATCGACGTCGAGGACGAGGCCGACGGCGGCGAGATCCTCGGGGTGACCGACCTGCTCGACGCCGACCGCCTGCTGGAACGGCAGGAGGAGGCGGAGCACCTGACCACCGCCCAGCGGGCCGCCGCCGATCGGAGCTGGGCGTTCGGCCACATCATCGTCGACGAGGCGCAGGAGCTGTCACCGATGGCGTGGCGGCTGCTGATGCGCCGCTGCCCGAGCCGGTCGATGACGATCGTCGGGGACGTGGCCCAGACCGGCGCGCTCGCCGGCACCGCGTCGTGGGCCGACGCGCTCGAGCCGTACGTGGCGCAGCGCTGGCGACTGGAGGAGCTGACCGTCAGCTACCGCACCCCGGCCGAGATCATGGCGGTCGCGGCAGACGTGCTCGCCGAGATCGACCCGGCGCTGCGCCCGCCGCGCTCGGTACGCTCCACCGGCGTGCCGCCCACCGACCGGGCGGTGCCGCGGGAACGGCTCGCGGCTGAACTGGTGGACGCGGCGATCCGGGAGGTGGCCGACCTGACCGACGGCCGCGTCGGCATCATCCTGCCAGGGGCCCCCGTCGATGACCTGGGCACGGCACTGACGACGGCCCTTCCGGAGGCGACCGTCGGCGCCGACCCCGACCTGGAGAGCCGCACCGTCGTCCTCACCGTCGCCCAGGCCAAGGGTCTCGAGTTCGACTCGGTTCTCCTGGTCGACCCGGACGGAATCGCCGGCGAGTCGCCGCGCGGCCGCAACGACCTCTACGTCGCGCTGACGCGCGCCACCCAACGCCTGACCATCCTCCGCCCCACCCCCTGACCAGCGTTGATCATGAGGTTGGCGGCGATGTCGATCTCTTCTACTGCCGCCAACCTCATGATCAACAGGAAGCTGGGTCAGTCGCGGGAGACGTTGGCGATGTGGGTCGCCGGTCCGGACTGGTCGCTCGTGGAGCCGGAGGTCGGGGTGCTCAGGCCACCCGTCGTCGCGTCGCCGGTCGTCGTCGGGGCCACCTTGCCCGGGTGCCGTTCCGGCTGGCGGGCCACACGGCGGACGCTGGCCGGGCCGGCGGTGCCGCCGGTCGTCGTGATCGCACCCTGACCCCGGGTCGGGCCGCCGTCGCGCAGCACCTGGGGATCGACGCGGACATGCGCCGGGTCGTCCGGGTCCTCGTCCTGGATGACCCGCTGCACGTCGGTCTGCGGCACGGTCACCTCGTCCAGGACGCCTTCGCCGTACACCCCACCGGCGATCCGCTCCTCGGCCCGCCGGGCGGCCTCGTTCCGCACGTCGTCCTCACGCATGCTGTCTCACCTCGCAGAAATCGTCGGTGTCCCACTGCGTGCCCGACGCCCGGCCGGCCAAACCCGCAGGCCGGCCCGGGGCCAAACCCGCACGGCCGGTTCACCCGGACGTCGCCCCGTGCTCGCCCGCCCGCCGCCCGCGCTGCCGATGCTGAGCGGCGGACCAGCGGGACACCCCCGCGGGAGGGAGAAAACAGCGTGCGCACCGTACGCCGTACCGCCGTCGCCGCCCTGGTGGCCGCGACCGTGACAGCCGGGCTCGCGGCGCCCGCCGAGGCGAAGCCGCGACCGGACCGGACGTTCGATCTGCAGGCCCACCGCGGCGGCCTCGGGTTACGGGTGGAGAGCACCCTCGCGTCCTTCGGCAACGCGCTCCAGTTGGGTGTGGACACCCTCGAACTGGACGTGCAGATCACCGAGGACGGCCAGGCGGTCGTCACCCACGACCGCCGCGTGAGCGGCGCCAAGTGCGTCGACACCGCACCGGTGACGCCCGGCGACCCGGAGTTCCCGTACGTCGGGAAGTACGTGAACACGCTGACCCTGGCGCAGGTGCGCACGCTGGACTGCGGGTCGCGGACCCTCGCGTACCGGCCCGGCCAGCTCGCCGTGCCGGGCGCCCGGATGCCGCTGCTGCGCGAGGTGTTCGCGCTGGTCAAGCGGTACCGGGCGGACGACGTCACGCTCAACATCGAGACCAAGGTGGAGGCCGGCGCCCCCGCCGAGACGGCGCCCCGCGAGCAGTTCGTGCAGGTGACCGCCGCCGAGATCCGCGCCGCCGGCCTGCTGAAGCAGGTGACGATCCAGAGCTTCGACTGGGGCGCGCTGATGCGGATGCGTCAGGTCGAGCCGCGCCTGCCGCTGGTCGCGCTGACCAACTACGACTTCCTCCAGACCGGGCAGTCGGGCGCCTCGCCGTGGCTGGGCGGGCTGGACATCGACGACTTCGGCGGGGACCCGATCGCCGCGATCCGCAGCTTCGGCGCGACCACGTTCTCGCCGGTGCACGGCTTCCCGCAGAACGGCACCGTCACCGACCCCGGCTACCGGCCGTACGTGACCAAGCAGATGGTGGCGCACGCCCACCGCAACGGGATCAAGGTCGTCCCGTGGACGATCAACGACGTGCCCACCATGGCCAAGCTCCTCGACGACGGGGTGGACGGCATCATCACCGACCACCCGGACCGGCTGCGCGGCCTGCTCGCGCAGCGCGGGATGCGCCTGCCGAAGGCGTACGCGTCGCCGTTCGACGTGCAGGCGCACCGGGGCGGCCGGGCCACCCGGCCGGAGAACACCCTGCCCGCCTTCGCGCACGCGCTGGAGAACCCGGCGATCTCCACCCTGGAGCTCGACACCGGCGTCAGCGCCGACGGGCACCTGGTCGTGCTGCACGACCGCACCGTCAACGGTTCGCACTGCGAGGACACCGCGCCGGCCCGGCCGGGCGACCCGGAGTTCCCGTACGTCGGCAAGCGGGTACACGACCTGACCCTGGCGCAGCTCAAGACGCTGGACTGCGGCTCGAAGACCCCGGCCGACGCGCCCGACCAGGTCGCGGTGCCGGGCGCGCGCATCCCCACCCTGGACGAGGTCTTCGCCCTGGTGCGCACCAGCGGCCGCGACGACGTCCGGCTGAACATCGAGACGAAGATCAGCCCGCTGGTCGCGGACACCGCCCCGTACGACGTCTTCACCCGCAAGCTGGTCACGGCGGTCCAGCGGGCCCGCTTCACCGACCGGGTCACCATCCAGTCGTTCGACTGGCGGACCATCCGGTACGCGCGCAAGCTGGACCGGCGCATCGGCACCGTCGCCCTGGTCTGGCAGTACGGCCCGGCGGAGTGCGCCAGCCTCGCCGACGAGTGCTCGCTGCGCGCCGTCCACGACGACCCGACCGTGAAGAGCCCGTGGACCGGGGGCCTGGACTGGTGGAAGTACGAGGACCTCGGCAAGCTCACCCGGGCCGCCGGCGCCGGGACGGTCTCGGCCAACTGGCAGGTCCACGACCCGGCGCAGGGCACCGTCAGCTCCGCCGACTGGTACCTGCGGGAGAACCCGGCATACTTCCACGGACCGGACGTCCGCACTCTCCAGCGGCGGTACGGGCTGAGCGTGATCCCGTACACCGTCAACGACGCGACGGTCATGCAGCGGGTCATCGACCTGGGTGTGGACGGAATCATCACCGACGACCCGGACCTGCTGATCAGCGTGGCGATCCGCAACGGCCTCCGCTGACCGGTACGCCGATTCCGGCCGGGGGCGGTGTTACTGCCCCCGGCCGATCGGGTAGACGCGGGGTGCCCCCGCCAAGTACGTGAACCGTGCCGTGGCCGACACGCGGTAGCGGGGCGAGGGATCGCAGGTACTCATCACATCCTGAGGAGGACAGATGAGCACGCAGGCTGCATCCACCAGGCCGATGAACCGTCCCGCGACGGACGTCCAGAACCGCGCGGCCATGCAGGAGACGCCCACCCGGCCGATGGCGGCGATACCGGACGGTCGCCGGGAGCCGGTGCAGGCTCCGGGTACCGAGACCAAGCCGTCCCTACGGACCACCGAGTTCTGGGTCTTCATCGCGGCCGTGATCGGTGTGCTGGCCGCATCGCAGTTGGCCGGGCAGAACTCCGCCGGTGTGGACATCTTCCGGGCCGACAACGCCTGGCTGATGGTGACGCTGCTGACGATCGGTTACCTGGTCAGCCGTGGTCTGTCCAAGGCCGGCAGCAACTGGCGCACCGCTGAGGAGCGCAAGGCCCGGCACTGACCGGCCACTCCGCACGACGTACGGTGCCCTCCGGGATCCCGTCCCGGAGGGCACCGTCGCGGGTCCGGGTCCTACTCCTCGAAGCCGCCGAAGTCCCCGCCGAAGTCGCCCTCGACCGCGTCCTCGATCATCTCGCCGGCGACCATGCCGCCGGCCATGCCGAGCGCGGCGCCGGCGACCACCCCGCCGACGCCCATCCCCCGGCCGTGGCGCCCGTGGCCGTGCTGGTGCGGCATGCCGAAGCCCTGCGCCCGCAGGCTCCCGTACCGGGAGGTGGTCTCGCGCAGCCAGCCGTCGACCACCTGGGTCCAGTCGCCGCGGTCCGCGTCGGCGTGCGAGACCTGGTAGCGGCCGAACACGTCGTGCCCGGAGCTGAAGAAGCCGCCACGCTTGTCGCACTCCAGGATCACGTCGACCCCGTGCGGGCTGGTGACGAACGTCAGCTCGACCTCGTTGATCGTCTGCGCGTACTGCGGAGCGGCGAAGAACTCAATCTCCTGGTAGAACGGCAACGTCTGCTGCGTCCCGCGGATGTGGCCGCGCTCCAGGTCGGCGTGCTTGAACCGGAAGCCGAGCCGCTGGAACGCCTCGAGGATCCGCTCGTGCACCGGCAGCGGATGCACGTTGACCTGGTCCAGGTCGCTCTTGTCCACGGCCCGCGCGATCGCCAGCTCGGTGCGCAGGCCCATCGTCATGCCGTGCAGGCGCTGGCCGTACACGTCGGTGATCGGGGTCTCCCACGGCACCGGCAGCTGGAACGGGATCGACAGCTGCTGCTTCGCGGCGAGCTGGAGCGGCCCGGAGACGGGCATCCGGTGGAACTCCATGATGCCCGCGTACTCGGTGTCGTGCCCCTCGATCTCCACGCGGGTGACCAGGCCGACGACGATCTGCTCGATGTTGGCCGGCGCGTCACCCCCGAGCAGGTTGACCTGGCCGTCGAGGGTGAGGCCGGGGCGGGTGTTCGGGTTCGTGAGGACGGTGTCCACGCTGGGCCCGCCCACACCGAACGCACTCAACATCTTCTTGAAGACCATCGGAACTCCCGCTGGGTCTGATGCCCACGCTCTCCCGGAGCGGGACGGTGACGGGGTGCACCGTATCCGGTGCCGCTGTGAGGTCGCTGAAAAGTGTGGCACCGACGCCGCGCGGCCACCAGCCGCCGCGCCCAGGTCAGAACCACTGGCGTACGCGCATCGACGCGCCGCCGCCGTTGTCGCCGAGGTTGGGACCTCCAGCGGACCGCCGGCGGGAGGCCGGCACTCGCCGCCATCGTGGCGGGCGCCGACAACCTCCTGCACGAGTCGCTACGGGCCGCCCTTGGCAAGCTGGACGGCAAAGATCAGGCCAAGTCGATTCGATAGTCGAGACTCACCCGATCAGCGGGAATCACGATCTCCGCGACCTCAACGACTTTGGCCTCCACGTACGTCTGTCGAGTGATGACGAAAACTGGCACCCCACCGGGGATTCGGAGCACATCAGCTTCGTCCGCTACGGCCATCCTCGCGCGGACCTGCTCGCGTATGGCGGTGATCGTGTAGCCAAGGCTATGAAGCTGTGAAGTGTTGCCCCCTGGCCAGGGTTCGTTGGCGGGATCGGCGACAGGAGTTCCGGCAACCATATCCAGCAGCAGGTACGAAGTTGACGTTTGCTGCGGGATCCCGTGCGCACGGAAGACGAACCGGCGTTCGAGCAGCATCGTCCCGGGCTCAACCCCAAACAGCTCGGCCACTGGCGACGTGGCTGGCGACTCCCGGAACTCCTTGTCGAGGCTGTAGTCGGACCACTCGACCTGTCGGTCCACGGTGAACGATGTCGTCAGCCCGCCGCTGCGGACCTGTTCGAGCTCCGCACGGTACCGGTCGGAGCCGAGACGACGCACCGGCACAGCGGGGCGGGCGTAGGTACCGCGCCCCATCTCAGTGACCACCAAGCCCTCGGCACGCAACAGAGCCAGGGCTTCTCGAACGGTGCCCCGCGCGACGGAGAACTCAGCCATGAGCGCTGGCTCGCTGGGCAGCAGCGAGCCTGGCGGGATGACGCCTGCCCGGATGCGGCGGCGCAGTTCGTCTGCAACCAGCCGATACCGGCGGGGCTGCGAGTGCGGGGTAGGCACATCGGTCACCGTACCGCCGATCTTTGCCGGCTCCCTTCTGGGCCCACGCTAGTACCTGTCTAGACAGGTCGAACAGACAGGTATTACCGTAGCAATGCGACCGGCACAGAGAGTGGTCTAGGGGTAGGCGCACTGTGCCGGTCGTCCGAACAACCACGGACGCGGGCCGTGCGATCCCTGTCGCTCTACCTGCTCCTCCACCGGCAGCCCGGTGGCCGTACCCGCCGGTTGAGGCTGCGGTCGCCGGGCGGGCGGCCCTGTGCGGAAATTCCCCCTTCGCACAGGGCCGCCCCTCCAACAACGAAGGGAGCCGACCGATGAATCGAGGCACCGTCTACGGCGGCGCACCGCCCCGGCTGCATCCGCGCCACGTCCGCGACCGTCAGTTCTCCACGTGAGTTTCGGTCGGCGCGGCCTGGACCCCCAGGAGGTACGGCAGTTCCTGCACCGGGTCGCACTCGAACTGGCTGCCCTGAACCAGGACGTGGCCCGGCTCAACGACGAGAACACCCGGATCAAGCGGGCGCTGCGCGACTGGCAGAGCGCCCAGGCGCAGCGGAGGATGTCGTGAGCGCGGGGTCAGGCCAGCCAGACGGGGGTGTCTTCGCGTCACTGCCCGGAGCTGCCGTCGACGCCGCCACCGGCACGCACAGTCCCGCTCCCCGCCACGTGATCCACCTCCCGGTGGCCTTCACCGAGCTGGGTCAAGCGCTGCGCTTCGCGTACACGCTGACCCGCTCGCTGGCACTGGTGCCGGGTATCGAGGCGGCCGGCACGACCGTCTCCACCGAGGACGCCCAGCACGTACGGCACTGGGTGTACTGCGACCGGACCATGCCGGGCCGGAGTCGGTGCGTTCGCCGGGCCGACCACGACGGTCCGTGCCACCCGGCTGGGCGAGGGTGATCGCCTCGTGCTGTCAGAGCGGGATGGGGTCGACGACCATCAGCTCGCCGACCTGGTCGCCGATCTGGCCGCGCGCCTCGGCCGGCAGGCCCGCGTCGGTGACGAGCAGGTCCGCGTCCTCCAGGGGCGCGATGGTGGCGATGCCGATCGTCTCCCACTTGGTGTGGTCGGCGAGCACGACCAGCCGCCGGGACGCGGCGATCAGGGCCCGGTTCACCCCTGCCTCCAGCAGGTTCGGGGTGGTGAAGCCGGTGCGCGGGCTCATCCCGTGTACGCCGAGGAAGAGCAGGTCCACGTTGAGCGATCCGATGGCGGCCTCGGCGACCGGCCCGGTCAGCGCGTCCGACGGCGTACGGATGCCGCCGGTCAGCACGACCGTCTGGTCGGCGCGCGGGTTCTGGTAGAGGGCGTCGGCGACCGGGATCGAGTTGGTCACCACGGTCAGCCCGCGGACGTCGGCGAGCAGCCCGGCCAGCGCGGCGGTGGTGGTGCCGGCGGAGAGCGCGATCGCCATGCCGGGCTCGACGAGCGTCGCGGCCCGTTCGGCGATCGCGCGCTTCTCGGCCTGCTGGCGCACCGACTTGGCCGCGAAGCCGGGCTCCTCGGCGGATCCCGGGCCGGCCAGCGTCGCCCCGCCGTGCACCTTGTCGACCAGCCCGCGCTCGGCCAGCACCTCCAGGTCGCGCCGGATGGTCATGTCCGAGACGCCGAACCGGCTCACCAGGTGGCTGACGCGCACGCCGCCCCGCTGCCGGATCAGGTCGAGGATGGCGGTCTGCCGCTGCTGGGCGAGCATCGAACCTCCTTCGCGCGTCGAGGGGAACACTAACTGTCAGGCGGCGTCCGCGGCGCGATCCCGCCGGCCGGGCGCCGGGTCCGCGTCGGCAACGGCCGTCGATGCCGCGGGTACGTCCTCCCGTACCACGGCCACCTCGCCGGGCGGGACGGTCAGCTCGCCGGAGCAGTGCGTCCCGCCGAGTAGTTCGGTGCCGCTGGCGGAGAGCCGGACCTCCTCCCCGGTGTGGTTGAGGACGAACAGCCAGCTCCGCTCGCCGGCGCGGCGCCGGACCACCTCGACGCCGGGCGGCGCCTCGGCCGGCGGTCGCACGCCCGCCTCGGTGGCCAGCCGGGTCACCAGCCGGTCCGTCGCCGCGCCGTCCAGCCGGGTGCCGGCGTACCAGGCGGCGCCCGCGCCGACCGGGTGGCGGGTCACCGCCGGCACGCCCGGCAGCGGCCCGTCGGCGTACGCGGCCAGCACCTCGGCGCCCTCGGCGTGCAGCCACTCGGTCCACACGTCGGCGCCCGACCCGTCGTCCAGGGTGACCCGCTCCCCCGCCCGCAGCGGGAAGAACTCCTCCACGCGGACGCCGAGCAGGTCCCGGAACGCCCCGGGATATCCGCCGAGTCGGATGTGGTCGTTCTCGTCGACGATGCCGCTGAAGTAGGTGACCAGCGCCGTCCCGCCGGCCTCGACGAAGGCGCGCAGCGCCGCGGCGTGTGCGTCCCGCACCAGGTACAGGGTGGGGACCAGCACCAGGCGGTAGCCGGACAGGTCGGCGGAGGGGTGCACGACGTCGGCGGTGATGCCGGCCCGCCACAGCGATTCGTAGAGCGCCCGGAGCCGGTCGGCGTACGTGACGTCGACGCTCGGGTGCGAATCCAACTCGACGCCCCACCAGGCCTCGTAGTCGAACAGGATCGCCACTTCGGCGTCCACCCGGCTGCCGATCACCTCGGACAGCGTCGCCAGGTCGGCGCCGAGGCGGCACACTTCGCGGAACACCTTGGTGTCCGGGCCGGCGTGCGGTACCAGCGCGGAGTGGAACTTCTCCGCGCCGGCCCGGGAGGCCCGCCACTGGAAGAACAGCACCCCGTCGGCGCCGCGCGCGACGTGCGCGAGGCTGTTGCGCCGCAGCTGCCCGGGGACCTTGGCCACGTTGCGGGGCTGCCAGTTGACCGCGCTGGTGGAGTGCTCCATCAGCAGCCAGGGCTCGCCCCCGGCGACGCCGCGGGTGTGGTCGGCCGCGAGGGCCAGCCCGACGTGCGACTGCGGGTCGGCCGCGGTCAGGTAGTGGTCGTTGGCGAGCAGGTCCACGTCGGACGCCCAGGAGTGGTAGTCCAGGTACTTGACGCCGGTGCCGATCATGAAGTTCGTGGTGATCGGCTGGGTCACCAGCCGGGCCAGCACCGCCCGCTCGGCCCGCAGTTGGGCACGCTGCTCGTCGGAGGAGAAGCGCAGGAAGTCGAGCTGCTGGGTGGGGTTGGCGAAGGTCGGGGCGAGCCGGGGCGGATTGACCTCGGCCCAGTCGCCGTAGCGCTGGCTCCAGAACGCGGTGCCCCAGGCGTCGTTGAGCGCGTCGACGGTGCGGTAACGCTCGCGCAGCCAGCCGCGGAACGCCTCGGCGCTGACGTCGCAGTAGCAGTGCACGTTGTGGCAGCCCAGCTCGTTGGAGACGTGCCACATGACCACGGCCGGGTGGTCGGCGTACCGGGTGGCGACCGCCTCGACCAGGGCGAGCGACCGTTCCCGGAACACGGGCGAGCTGGGGCAGTACGCCTGCCGGCCTCCCGGCCACAGGACCGCGCCGTCGGCGCGCCGGGGCAGCGTCTCCGGATGCCGGTGGGCCAGCCACGGTGGCGGGCTGGCGGTGGCGGTGGCCAGGTCGACGGCGATGCCGCCGTCGTGCAGCAGGTCCAGCACGCGGTCCAGCCAGCCGAACTCGTACCGGCCCGGCTCGGGTTCGAGCAGGGCCCAGGAGAAGATCCCGACGGAGACCAGGTTGACCCCGGCGCGGCGCATCAGCGCGACGTCCTCGACCCAGGTCTCCTCGGGCCACTGCTCCGGGTTGTAGTCGCCGCCGAAGAAGATCCGCTCGCCCTGCCACCGCCGCATGACAGCAGAGGGTGCCCCGCTGGTGAGCGCAAGTCAACACTTTCCAACATCGACCGTTGTTTCCAACGTTTACCTCGTAACAGGCTTGTTGCGACTGGGTTATCCGCGCAGTGCACCCCTCTTGACAGGGCCCGTTAGGCGAGTAGCTTGAGCGGCCACTGGCAGTTCGTGTTCGCCAATGTGGATTCGCGGTGGATTCGACATGTGGAATCACGACGGGTGGTACTGCCAGCCGACGGCCCTCGGGCGCAGCGCACCTCTTCATCCGCAGGAGGCACCATGTCCCGTCCCCGATCCCAAGCCGAGTACCTCGCCCGGCTCGTACCTCCCTCGGTCGCCGGTCTCCGCCGCCGCTCACTGCTCGCGGGCACCGCCGGCACCGGCGCGCTGCTCGGCACCGGCCTGCTCGCCGGCTGCGGCGGCGACGACTCGGGCGGCTCCGGCTCCAAGACCGTGTCGCTCGGCTCCAACCAGTCGGACCCGAAGCCGAAGGAGGTCATCGCGAAGGTCGTGGACGGGTTCCAGACCTCGTCCGGCCTCCAGGTCTCGGTCAACACCGTCGACCACAACACCTACCAGGAGAACATCAACAACTATCTCCAGGGCAAGCCGGACGACGTCTTCATGTGGTTCGCCGGCTACCGGATGCGGTTCTTCGCCGCACGTGGGCTCGCCGGCGACGTCAGCGACATCTGGGGCAAGCTCTCCGGGATGTCGGACGCGTTCAAGAAGGCGTCCACCGGCGACGACGGCAAGCAGTACTTCGTCCCCTCGTCGTACTACCCGTGGGCGGTCTTCTACCGCAAGTCGGTGTGGCAGCAGAACGGCTACCAGGTGCCGAAGACCCTCCAGGAGCTGACCACACTCGCCGCCGAGATGAAGAAGGACGGACTGGTCCCGATCGCCTTCGCCGACAAGGACGGCTGGCCGGCGATGGGCACCTTCGACATCCTCAACCTGCGGATCAACGGCTACCAGTTCCACGTCGACCTGATGGCCGGCAAGGAGTCGTGGACCTCCGACAAGGTGAAGAAGGTGTTCGACACCTGGCGCGGGCTGCTGCCGCTGCACCAGCCCGACAGCCTCGGCCGCACCTGGCAGGAGGCGGCCCAGTCGCTCCAGCAGAAGAAGAGCGGCATGTACCTGCTCGGCCTCTTCGTCGCCCAGCAGTTCAACAACGACGAGCAGGACGACCTGGACTTCTTCACGTTCCCGGAGATCGACCCGGCCATCGGGGCGAAGGCCCTGGACGCGCCGATCGACGGCTACATGATGGCCCGCCGACCCAAGGAGGAGGACAACGCCAGGAAGCTGCTGGAGTACGTCGGCTCCAAGGCCGCCGCGGACATCACCGTGAAGAACGACCCGAGCACCCTGGTCGCCAACGGCGAGGCCGACACCAGCGGCTACACCGCGCTCCAGAAGAAGGCCGCGGAGCTGGTCGGCTCGGCCACCGAGATCGCCCAGTTCCTCGACCGGGACACCCGCCCGGACTTCGCCTCGACGGTCATGATCCCGGCGCTCCAGCAGTTCATCAAGGACCCGGCCGACATCGACGGGCTCACCAACAGCATCGAGAACCAGAAAAAATCGATCTTCACCGACTGACGGCGGAAGGGGGAGGACATCGTGTCCGACCTGCCCCTGGTCCAAGCGGACCGCGCCGTACCGCCGCCGGTCGCGACCACCACCACGCGTGGACGCGGCCGTCGGCTACGGCTCCTGTCCCGCACCGACCGCGTGGTCATCGCGCTGATGGTGCTCGTACCGCTGCTGCTCGTCGTCGCGCTCGTCTGGCTGCCGGCGCTGGCCACGGTGGCGCTGTCGGCCACCGACTGGGACGGCATCGGCCCGATCAGCGAGATCGAGTGGGTCGGTGGCCGCAACTACTCCGACGTGGTCGAGATCTACCCGCCGTTCGTCCCGGCCGTGCAGAACAACATGCTCTGGCTGGCCGCGCTCTTCGTGGTGGCCACCCCGTTCGGGATGTTCCTGGCCGTCCTGCTCGACAAGGAACTGCGCGGCACCCGGTTCTACCAGACCGCGCTCTACCTGCCGGTCGTGCTCTCCCTCGCGCTGATCGGCTTCGTCTGGCAGCTCATCTACTCGCGCGACCAGGGGCTGCTCAACGGCGTCCTCGGCACCGGCGTCGACTGGTACGGCGACCCCGACGTCAACATCTGGGCGGTGCTGGTCGCGGCCGGCTGGCGGCACGTCGGCTACATCATGCTGCTCTACCTGGCCGGGCTGAAGGGCGTGGACCCGTCGCTGCGGGAGGCCGCCGCCGTCGACGGCGCCTCGGAGACCAGCGCCTTCTTCAAGGTGGTCTTCCCGGTCATGCGCCCGATCAACATCATCGTGCTGGTGGTGACCGTGATCGAGTCGCTGCGCGCGTTCGACCTGGTCTGGGTCATCAACAAGGGCCGCAACGGTCTGGAGCTCATCTCCGCGCTGGTCACCGCGAACGTGGTCGGCGAGGCCAGCCGGATCGGCTTCGGCTCGGCGCTGGCGACCATCATGCTGGTCGTCTCGCTGGTCTTCATCACCGTCTACCTGGCCACCGTCATGAGGGAGGACCGGCGATGAGCACCGCGACGCTGAGCCGCGCCGAGGAGGCGACCGCGCCGGCCCCGGCCCGCCGGCCGTTGCGCCCGGCCCGGGTGCTGCTGCACGTCTTCCTCGCCGTCGTGGCGGTGAGCTGGCTGTTCCCGATCCTGTGGGCCGTGCTCACCTCGCTGCGGTCGTACGAGTACACCGCCGCCAACGGCTACGTCTCGCTCGGCGGTTGGACCTTCGACAACTACGTCACCGCGTGGCGGACCGCCGAGTTCGGCCAGCACTTCCTCAACTCCGTGTACATCACGGTGCCGGCGGTGCTGCTGACGCTCTTCCTCGCGTCCTGCGTCGCGTTCGTCATCGCGCGGTTCAGTTGGCGGACCAACCTGGTCCTGCTCGGCCTGTTCACCGCGGCGAACCTGCTGCCCCAGCAGGCCCTGCTGATCCCGCTGTTCCGCCTCTTCACCCAGGTGCCGCTGCCGGAGTTCATGAGCGACTCCGAGCTGCTGTACGACAGCTACTGGGGCCTGATCCTGGTCAACGTCGCCTTCCAGTGCGGCTTCTGCGTGTTCGTGCTGAGCAACTACATGAAGGCGCTCCCGCGCGACCTGTACGAGGCGGCGATGGTCGACGGGGCGAGCATCTGGCGGCAGTACTGGCAGGTGACCATGCCGCTGTGCCGGCCCGCCCTGGCGGCCCTCGCCACGCTGGAGGTGACCTGGATCTACAACGAGTTCTTCTGGGCCACCGTGCTCATGCGTACCGGGGACAAGTTCCCGGTGACCAGTTCGCTGAACAACCTGCGCGGCGAGTTCTTCACCGACAACAACCTGGTCTCGGCCGGCTCGGTGCTGGTCGCGATCCCGACCCTGGTGATCTTCTTCCTGTTGCAGAAGCAGTTCGTCCGGGGCCTCACCCTGGGAGCCAGCAAAGGATGACGATCCTGCACCTCCGCCGCGCCCGGGCCAGCCTGGTGCTCGACGCGCGCGGGCCCGGTCTGCCGCGCGTCGTGCACTGGGGCGCCGACCTGGGCCCGCTCACCGACGAGGACCTGTCCACACTGGTCGCCGCGACCGTACCACCGGTGGTGCCGAGCAGCTTCGACGCGCCGACCGTGCTGTCTCTACTGCCCGAGCCGGGTGCGGGGTGGAGCGGCCGGCCGGCGCTGGCCGGGCACCGGGACGGTGCGGCCTGGTCCACGGCGTTCCGCCTGGACGGGATCGACGTCGCCGACGGCGCCTCCGACCCGGGTCGCGTGGCCCGAGGCGGCGACGCGGTGCGCGTACCCGATGAGGAGCGGGACCACCACGGGGCCGGCGCGGCGCGGGTGTCCGTGCGGGCGTCGGACCCGGCCGCCGGTCTCTCGCTCATCGTCGAGCTGGCGCTGGACCCGCACGGGGTGCTGACCGTACGGCACCGGCTGCGCAACGACGGCGCCACCGGCTACGAACTGCGGGAGCTGACGCCGGTGCTGCCGGTGCCGGCGGTCGCCACCGAACTGCTCGACCTGACCGGCCGGTGGTGCCGGGAACGGTCGCCGCAGCGGCACCCGTGGCCGATGGGCACCTGGGTCCGGGAGGGCCGGCACGGCCGCACCGGCCACGACGCCACCCTGCTGCTGGTGGCCGGCACGGCCGGGTTCGGGTTCGGGCACGGCGAGGTGTGGGCGGTGCACACCGCGTGGAGCGGTGACCACGTGACCTTCGCGGAACGCCGGCCCACCGGCGACTCGATCCTGGGTGGCGGCGAGCTGCTGGCCCCTGGCGAGGTGATGCTCGCGCCGGGCGCCGAGTACGCCACCCCGCTGCTCTACGCCGCCTGGTCCGACGCCGGACTGGACGGGCTCAGCGACGCCCTGCACCGGCACCTGCGGGCTCGGCCGACCCACCCGCGCACGCCCCGGCCGGTCACCCTCAACGTGTGGGAGGCGGTCTACTTCGACCACGACCTGGACCGGCTGTGCGCCCTCGCCGACCGGGCCGCCGAGGTCGGGGTGGAACGGTTCGTCCTCGACGACGGCTGGTTCCGGGGCCGGCGGCACGACCGCGCCGGCCTCGGGGACTGGTACGTCGACGAGGAGGTCTGGCCGGACGGCCTGACACCGCTCGTCGACCACGTGACCGGGCGCGGGATGGCGTTCGGGCTGTGGGTCGAGCCGGAGATGGTCAACCCCGACTCGGACCTGTTCCGCGCCCACCCCGAGTGGGTGCTCGCGGTACCCGGCCGGCTGCCGCCCGAGTGGCGGCACCAGCAGGTGCTCGACGTCGCCCACCCCGGGGCGTACGCGTACCTGCTCGGCCGGCTCGACACCCTGCTCACCGAGCATCCCGGCATCAGCTATCTCAAGTGGGACCACAACCGGGACCTCACCGAGGCCGCCCACCACGGCCGGCCGGGCGTGCACGAGCAGACCCTCGCGGTCTACCGGCTCCTCGACGAGCTGCGAGCCCGCCACCCGGAGGTCGAGATCGAGAGCTGCGCCTCCGGCGGCGCCCGGGTCGACCTGGAGATCCTGCGCCGCACCGACCGGGTCTGGGCCAGCGACTGCAACGACGCCCTCGAACGGCTGGCCATCCAGCGCTGGACCGGGCTGCTGCTGCCGCCCGAACTGGTCGGCACCCACGTCGGGCCGGAGCGGTCGCACACCACCCACCGCGTCCACGACCTGGGCTTCCGGGCGGCGACCGCGCTCTTCGGCCATCACGGCATCGAGTGGGACATCGGCGCGATCAGCGCCGACGAGCGCCGGGAGCTGGCCGCCTGGGTGGCCCTGCACAAGCGGCTCCGCCCGCTGCTGCACACCGGGCGGGTGGTCCGGGTCGACCATCCGGACCCAGCCGTCTGGGCGCACGGCGTGGTCGCCCACGACGCTTCCCGGGCCGTGTACGCGGTGGCGCGGCTGGCCACCTCGGTCACCCAGGCGCCGGGCCCGGTCCGGCTCCCCGGGCTGGACCGGACCCGGCGGTACGCGGTCCGCCCGGCGGCGGGCGTGCCGGAACCGGCGGTGCTCCAGATGACCGAACCGGGCTGGCTGGCCGCCGGTGGCGCCACCCTGTCCGGGGCGGCGCTCGCCTCGGTCGGGCTCCAGGTGCCGGCGCTGCATCCGGAGCAGGCCCTCCTGCTGGAGGTCACCGGTGTCGACTGAACTTTTTCGGAGATTTCTCGGCGCCGGATGTCGAGCGGCGGTGCGTCGGCTTCTACCTACGGGTGAGAGCACCGACGATGGTGCCCGAGACCTGAGGAGCCAGACGTGAAGTACATGTTGCTCATGCAGTTCAGCGCCGCCGGCACCGACTTCCCGCCGGTCCACACCTGGACGCCGGAGGAGATCCGGGCGCACATCGGGTTCATGGGGGAGGTCAACGCGAAGCTGGTCGCCGACGGTGAGTGGGTCCAGGGGGAGGGCCTCGGCGGCCCGGCGCAGGCGAAGATCGTGCGGGCGGGCGCCGACGGGACGCCGGTGGTGACCGAAGGGCCGTTCGCCGAGACGAAGGAGTTCCTCGCCGGCTGGTGGATCGTGGACGTCGACACCCCGGAGCGGGCCGTGGCGATCGCGGCGCACATCTCGACCGCGCCCGGCCCCGGCCGCCGGCCGCTGAACATGCCCATCGAGGTGCACCCGGTCATGTCGGCCCCGCCCGAGGAGCTGTGACACCTGGACACGGTTGACCGTGACGTCGAGGACCTGCTGCGCGACCTGGCGCCGCAGGTCCTCGGCGTGCTCGCCCGCCGCTTCGGTGACTTTGCCACCGCCGAGGACGCGGTCCAGGAGGCGCTGCTCGCGGCGGTGACACAGTGGCCCGTCGAGGGGCTGCCGGACAACCCCCGGGGATGGCTGATCCAGGTTGCGTACCGCCGGATGATTGAGCTGGTCCGCTCCGAGACGGCGCGGCGGCGGCGGGAGGATCTGGCCGCTACCCGCGAGCCGGACGACCGGCGGGCCGCGCCCGCGGCGGACGACGAACTGGGCGCGGACCGCGACGACACGCTGGTCCTGCTCTTCCTCTGCACCCACCCGGCGCTCTCCCCCGCCTCGGCGATCGCGCTGACCCTGCGAGCCGTCGGCGGCCTGACCACGGCGGAGATCGCCCGGGCGTTCCTCGTGCCGGAGGCCACGATGGCGCAGCGGATCAGCCGCGCCAAGCAGCGGATCCGCTCCTCCGGTGTGCCGTTCCGGATGCCCGACGCGACGGAGCGGCCGGCCCGCCTGGCCGCGGTGCTGCACGTGCTCTACCTGATCTTCACCGAGGGGCACACCGCCAGCGTCGGCGCCGAGTTGCGCCGGGTGGACCTCGCCGAGGAGGCGGTTCGGCTGGCGCGGGCGCTGCACGCGGCGCTGCCGCAGGAGAGCGAGGTCGCGGGGCTGCTCGCGCTGATGCTGCTCACCGACGCGCGGTCCGCGGCGCGCACCGGCCCGTCCGGAGAACTGGTCTCCCTGACCGACCAGGACCGCTCGCGCTGGGACCGGGCGGCCATCGGCGAGGGCGTCGCGCTGGTCACCTGGGCGCTGCCCCGGGGGCCGGTCGGCCCATACCAAGTGCAGGCGGCCATCGCCGCGCTGCACGACGAGGCGCCGAGCGCCGAGGAGACCGACTGGCCGCAGATCCTCGCGCTCTACGAGGTGCTGGAGCGGCTCTCCCCCGGCCCGGTGGTCTCCCTGAACCGGGCGGTGGCCACGGCCATGGTGCACGGCCCGGCGGCCGGGCTGGCCGCGCTCGACACCCTCGCCGCCGATTCGCGGCTCGCCGGTCACCATCGGCTCCCGGCCGCCCGCGCCCACCTGCACGAGATGGCCGGCGACCGGGAGCGCGCCATCGCCGACTACGGCGTGGCGGCGGACCTGACCACGAGCCTGCCGGAGCAGCGGTACCTGCGCATGCACGCCGCCCGCCTCGCCACTCGACAGGGAACATGACCTGTCGGCCCTTTGCTCTGCTTCAACCGGCGCACAGGTTTACCTGGCTCCCGGCGGCGCAGGCATCAGCGTAGGACGGCGACCGGCCGAGCGCAATGAACCGGTTAAGGAACTCCATCGGCCAAGGGTTGGCCGACGCCGACCGGGGTATCCCGGGAGGATCCGCGCGGCCGGAACGAGGAGGCACCATGGTCAACGTCGGCTACACCCTCATGTGCGAGCAGGCCGGCCCGAAGCAGCTGGTCGACTACGCCGTGCGCGCCGAGGCGGCCGGCTTCGACCACCTGGTCATGTCCGACCACTACTACCCCTGGCTCGACTCCCAGGGCCACTCCCCGTACGCCTGGTCGGTGCTCGGCGCGGTCGCCCACGCCACCTCGCGGGCGCACCTGATGTCCTTCGTGACCTGCCCGATCCGCCGCTACCACCCGGCGGTCGTGGCGCAGAAGGCGAGCACCGTCGGTGTGCTCTCGGACGGGCGGTTCACCCTCGGCCTGGGCTCCGGCGAGAACCTCAACGAGCACGTGATCGGTGGCTGGCCGCACGTGCAGCAGCGGCACGAGATGTTCGAGGAGGCCCTCCAGATCATCCGGCCGCTGCTCAACGGGGAGACGCTGACCTTCTCCGGCAACCACTACGACGTGCCCGACGCCTACGTCTGGGACCGGCCGGAGCGGCCGGTGCCGATGGTGATCGCCGCCTCCGGCCGCCAGTCGGTCACCCTGGCCGCCGAGTACGGCGACGGCCTCGTCGCCACCGAGCCGTTGCCGCACCTCGTCGACATGTACGACGACGCCGGCGGCGTCGGGAAGCCACGGTTCGGGCAGGTCGCCATCTGCTACGGCCCCGACGAGGCCGAGTGCCGGAAGATCGTCCACGACCAGTTCCGCTGGTTCGGGCTGGGCTGGAAGGTGAACGCGGAACTGCCCGGCCCCGAGTCGTTCGCCGCCGCCACCCAGTTCGTACGCGAGGAGGACGTCGCCGACACCATCTCCTGCGGGCCGGACGTGGACCAGCACGTCGAGGCGTTCAAGAAGTTCGTCGACGCCGGGTTCAGCCACGTCGCGATCGTGCAGGTCGGCGGGGAGAGCCAGCCGATGTTCCTGGAGTGGGCGCAGGAGCAGCTGCTGCCGCGCCTGCGGGAGCTGTGAGAGCCTCGCCGCTGCGGCGGCCCCGGCCGACGGCACCGGGACGCTTCGGCCCGGCGGAACTGCGCCTCGCTTTCGCCGCACCCCGGCCCGCCGCCGGCCTGACCAGCGAGTGGCGACTGGTCGACGGGCTCCGGACGCACACCCGCCGCAGCGCCGACCCGGGCACCGGTGCCCCGCCGGTGGTGCTCGTGCACGGCCTCGCCGTCTCGCACCGGTACCTCACCCCGCTCGCGGTGGCGCTCGCCGACACCCATCCGGTGTACGCGCCGGACCTGCCCGGCTTCGGCCTGACCGAGCGCCCCGGCACCGCGTACGACGTGCCCCGGCACGCCGACCACCTCGCCGCCTGGCTGGCCGCGTACCGGATGCCGCCGGTCTGCGTGCTCGGCCACTCGTTCGGCGCGGAGGTCGCCGCGGCGCTGGCCGCCCGCCACCCCGGGACGGTCCGCGCGGTGGTGCTGGCCGGCCCGACCAGCGACCCGGCGGCGCGTTCGCGGCGCGGCCAGATCGGACGGTGGCTGGTCGACGCGCTGCGGGAGGCGCCGCTGCAGGCGCCCATCCTGCTCCGCGACGTGTGGGACGCCCGGCCCTGGCGGGTGTCCGCGACCCTCACCCACTCGGTGCGCAACGCGATCGAGGCGGACCTGGTGCGGATCGCCGCGCCGACCGTGGTGGTGACCGGTTCGCGGGATCCGGTGGTGCCGGCCGGGTGGCGGTCGCAGGCGGCCCGGCTCGTGCCCCGCGCCCGGGACGTGGTGGTGCCCGGTGCCGCGCACAACGTCGTCACCACCGCGCCGGCGCAGGTCGCCGACGCCGTCCGGCTCCTGCTGGCTCCCTCGCTCACGAACAGGTGATTCCTCATGCGTATCGGCAACACGGAGATCCGGCCGGCCGGTGGCGGCCTCGGCTGCCTGCTGATGATCCTCTTCTCGGTGGTCGCCTCGATCGTCCTGACCGTGCTGCTCAACCTGGTGCTGTAGCGCCGCCTGGTAGCGGCGGTGCCGCCTTGCGTGGCCGCGTGGCCGCGGCGCCGCCTGCGTGGCCGTGGTGCCGCCTGCGTCGCGGGGGTGCCGCCTCCGCGCTCCTTTGCTCTGCACCCGGATTCGCACCGGTCACTCTGCGTGCTCGGTGCGGATGAGGGTGCAGAGCAAAGGCGGCGGTCAGGCCGGCGCCAGGTCGAGGTCGACGCTCAGCGGATAGTGGTCGGAGCCGCGGTCGGCGTCGCCGTTCCGGATCACCCGCACCTGCCGGGTCAGCTCGGCGACCGCCGGCGTGGCCAGGAGGTAGTCCAGGCGCATCGGCACGAACTCCGCCCCGCCGTGCCGGGTCGGTACGGTCCACCCCTCCGGCTCCGGTGAACCGTGCCGCCACAGGTCGACCAGGCCCGCGTCCAGGAGCCGGGCGACCGCGCGGGTGTCGACGGTACGGCCGTCGCGGCGCAGGTGCCGGCAGCGGTACCGGTCCGGCAGCCCGGCCAGGCGCTCGGTGTGGTCGACGGACGGGTCGAGGGTGTTCAGGTCACCGGCGACCAAGGCCAGCTCGCCGCCGGTGCGGCGCAGGGCCGCCGCGAGCCAGTCCGCCTCCATCAGCCGCCGGCCGCCCGAGTACGGGTTGAGATGCGTACTGAACACGGTCAGTGGCCCGGCGTCGGTGGCCACCGTGACGCGCTGGGCGGCGTGGTGGAACGGCCGGCGTACCCGGCCGGCGGCGAGCACCCGCAGCGGCGGGCGGACCAGCACCGCCACCGGCTGGGCGAACCACGACCGGGCCAGGTGCGGCCGCATCCCCAGGCGCTCGGCGAAGGCCGCCAGGACGCGGTCGTCGAAACCGCGCAGCTCCTGCACCGCGAGCACGTCCGGCCGCAGGTCGGTGACGACCCGGACGATCAGGTCCCGCCGGTCGCCACCGCCGGCGTCCCGGCCGCCGGTACGGATGTTCCAGGTCGCCACCCGCAGCATGGGCGCGTCATTCCACCTGGCCGGCCCTGGCCAGCTCGTCGTCGAGGGTGTGCACGTCCTCCGACTCGATGGCGGGCCGGTTGCCCTCGCGCAGGTCCGCGTTCGGTCGGACCACCCAGTAGAGCAGCCCCACCCAGAGGGTGCACAGGATGATCGCGCCCATGAAGTCGGTCGGGTGGTGCATGCCCCGGTACATCCGGGAGACCGCCACCCCGACCGGCATGACCACGGCCAGGGCCACGAACGCCCACCGCCACCAGCGGTCGGTGCGCGGGAAGACGATGATCGCGATGGCGACCCAGACGCACAGGGTTGCCGCGATGTGGCCGGACGGGAACGAGGACGTCGGCATCGGCCCGTCCAGGTTCCCGACCGGCGGCCGGGGCCGGTCCACGGCGGCGGCCGATGCGAGGAAGAGGGTCAGCTCGCCGAACATGGTCAGCGCGACGAACAGCACCGGCCGCCAGCGCCGCCAGACCGCCAGCACCAGCGGGCAGAAGACCAGCGAGATCAGCAGGATCGCGTGGGTGTCGCCGGCCTTGCTCCACCACCAGGAGAAGTCGTCCCGGGCGGGGGTGCGGTGCTCGGCGAGCCAGCGCGGCACCTCGGTGTCGAGGGTGGCGAGGAACGTCCCGCCGGCGTGATAGCTGACGAACAGCCCGAAGCCGTAGAGGGCGCCGAGCACCAGCACCCAGCCGACGATCAGCTCGAAGACCGCGGCCCGGGGGTGCGGCAGCAGGTGCGCCTCGTCGGGGGCGGGCGCCACGTCGTGCGCGGCCTCCGGCTCCAGGCCCTCGGTCAGCGCCGGCACCGGCCGGCCGCGCTCCAGCCGCCACAGGCGGAAGGCGTACGCGGTGATGCCGAGCCACGCCGCGCCCAGCAGCCAGGCGCCGAGCACGTCGGAGACGAAGTGCACGCCCAGCGCGATCCGGGTCAGCCCGATGAGCACCACGATCGTGGCGACCAGGCCGATGGCCGGCTTGCGCCAGCGCGGCGACATCGCCGGGAGGAAGACCAGCAGCAGCGCGCCGTACGCGACGAACGACCCGAGCGCGTGGCCGGAGGGGAAGCTCTGCCCCGCGTACGCCCCGATCGGCACCTCCACCTCGGGGCGCAGCCGGTCGACCAGCGTCTTGAGCGCCGGGTCCAGGATCAGCGCGCCGACGCCGGTGACGATGAGGAACACCGCCAGGCGCCCCTGCCGGCGGATCAGCAGACCGACCACGGCGACCGAGATCAGCCAGATGAGCACCGCCCGGCCGCCGAGGTCGGTGAGCGCGTTGAGCACGGTCACCAGCGGCCCGTACGGCGAGACGAGGTCGTTGAGCCAGGCGGCGACACCATGGTCGACGTCGTACAGCGGGGTCCAATTGACCCGTACCAGGACCAGCAGCAGACCGAACCCCACCCCGGTGCCGAGCACGAGCGCCAGGCCGGCGAGCGTCCGCTCGGTGAAGTGCCCCAGGGGTCGGCGCAACACGTCGATGACCGCGCTCACGGCAGCCTCCCTCTCAGCTCCTGGCGTGGCGCTTTACCCGATCGGAAGTTCGCGTACACCGGGGCGGGGGCTAGAGCGCGGTCATCTCGCCCGTGTCGTGCACCTCGACCCGGTCGGCCTCGGGCTCCCACAGGTCGGGCTGGGCCGGCTCCTGCACGCCGATCCGCACCGCCTCCAACTGCGCGGCGAAGGCCAGCCCGCCGAAGAGCGCTATACCGGTGAGGTTGGCCCACAGCAGCAGCGCCATCACGCCGGTCAGCGCGCCGTACGTCTGGTTGAAGTCGTCGCTGTAGGCGACGTACGCCGCGAGCAGCAGGCTGGTCAGCCACCACAGCGCCGTCGCGATCCCGGCGCCGAAGAAGAGCCAGGACAGGCCGGGCTGGTTGCGCCGGGGCGCGTGCCGGAAGAGCACCGCGACGGCCAGCACGGTCAGCCCCAGGCTGAGCGGCCACCGCACCACGTCCCACACGCCGTCGGCGCCCTCACCCCACGCGTAGTGCCGCTGCACCGAGTCGCCGATCGCCCCGCCCGCCACCAGGATGAGGAACCCGGTCAACGCGGGCAGGCCGGCGGTGAGCGCAAGGACCGCGGCGCGGACGTACTTCCACAGCGCCGGGCGGTCCCGCTCGACGCCGTAGATCCGGTTGGCTCCCCGCTCGATCTGCGCCATGGTCATGGTGAGCGCGACCAGCCCGGTGAGCAGACCGAGGGTCAAGGCCAGCTCGCCCACCTCCTCGGTGCGCTCCCCCTCGCCGAGCAGCTCCCCCACCACCTCGTCGCTGGCGCCCGGGGAGAGCGCCAGCACGGTGTCGGCCACGACCTGCCCGCCCTCCTCGACGCCCAGCTCGGAGATGAGACCGGTCAGCGCGATCAGGAACGGCACCACGGCGAGGCAGAGCTGCAACGCGAACGCCCGGGAGTGGCTGAACCCGTCGCCGTAGCGGAACCGGATGAACGCGTCCCGCAGCAGGCACCAGCCGCCCTCCCGGCGCAGCGCGTGCCAGGCGTCGTCGGCGGACAGCTCCTCGTCGGCCATCAGCCGGGTCTCCGGCACCATCCGGGTGCTACTCACGGCCCGCCTCCTCGACCAGCCGCTCGCCCCGCTCGGCGGCGGCGTCGACGTCGACCGCCAGGTCCGGCGCCTCCTCCGGCTGCGGTACGCACAGCCACAGCGCCCGCCGCCGGATCTCCGCCTTGAGCGTCCGACCCGGCTCGATCAGGTCCCCGTCGAGCTCCCGGGGCTGCGGCCGGTTGCTGGTGATCTCCACCCGGCGCCCGCGGAACACCTCCATCCGCGGCACCCTTTCCTGCCGCCGAAGGACCGCCCAGCCGAGCGCGAGCCAGTGCCCCAGCGTGCGCGGGGTGAGCACCGCGACGTCGAGATAGCCGTCGTCCGGCTCGGCACCGGTGAGCAGGCGTACGCCGCCCTGGAGCCGGCCGACGTTGGCGACCAGGACGGACCGGGCCCGGCGCCGCAACGGCTGCTGGTCGTCAATGCGGATGGAGACCCTCATCGGCCGGTCCCGCAGGTGCCGGGCGGCCCCCATCACGTACGCCGGCCAGCCGATCCGCCTCTTGGTGGTCTCCGAGGTGGCGGCCAGCATCTGGGCGTCGAAGCCCATGCCAGCCATCACGGTGAAGTACTGCTCCTCGACCTGGCCGACGTCGAGCAGGCGTCGGCCCTGCTCGACCGCCACCTCCAGGCCGGCGGCGAGGTCGTTGGAGAGGCCCAGGTTGGCCGCCAGCAGGTTGCCGGTGCCATGCGGCAGCACGGCGAGCGCCACCTCGGTGCCGACGAGCGCGCTGACGCAGGACATGACGGTGCCGTCGCCGCCGCAGGCGAAGACCACGTCCACGCCGGCCCGTACGGCCTCCTCGGTCTGGCCCCGCCCCGGGTCCTCGACGGTGGTCTCGAACCAGAGCGGTTCGGGCCAGCCGGCGGCGGCGAGGGCTTCGTCCACCGTACGGCGGAGTTCGTCCAGGTCAGCGACCTTCGACGGGTTCACCACCACGGCCGACCGCAGGCCGCCCCTGCCCTCTGCAGCATCCACGGCGCCAGTGTGCAGCACGGCGGCGGGTTCAGCGAGTTCGTGCGCGGGCGGGGTCGGCAGCGCCACAAGGAGGTTTCAGCGCGGCCGCCACCGGTTCGTCCGCCCACCCCGGGCCGCCCGCTCCGCGGTCTCCGTCACTCACCGCCGCCGCCGGGTGTCCTCCCGCTTCGCCCGGGCCCAGGCCGGGGCCCGAGACGGGCGGGCGAGGGTCAGGCGGTCGCGCGCAGAGCGGCCTCGACGCGGCGGCGGAGGTCGTCGAGGTTCACACCGGCCTCGGTGAGCACCAGCGCGGCGAGGCCGTTGCCCTCGCGGAGCAGGCCGAGCAGGATGTGCTCGGTGCCGATGTGCGAGTGGCGCAGCCGCAGCGCCTCCCGCAGGGACAGCTCCAGCACCTTCTTCGCCCGCGCCGAGAACGGGCCGCCCGCGTACCGTCGACGGCCCCAGCGGCGGCGCGGAGCCGGCGCCGCCTCGCGGAGCGCGTCCGGGCCGAACGTCTCCTCGATGCGCGCGACGATGGCCGCGAGGTCGATGCCGATCTCGCGCAGCGCGGCGGCGTCGGCGTCGGCGAGGCCGGTGCTGGCGCGCTCGGTGTGCCGCCGGATCCGGGCGCGCAGGTCGTCGGCGCTGACGCCCGCCTCGCGCAGCACCCGCACCGCCAGGCTGTCCCCGTCGGCGAGCATCGCGAGCAGCAGGTGCTCGGTGCCGACCGGGCGTTGCCCCTCGGCACGGGCCTCGTCCCGCGCCCCCTTGACCACCGTGCGGGCCCGGTCGGTGAACCGCTCGAACATCACGCCTCCCAGGATCGATCGACCGCCGGCCGCCCGGCGTGCTTCTTGTGGACCGCCTGCCGGCTGACCTCGAGCGCGTCGGCGATCTCCTGCCAGGACCAGCCCTGCCGCCGGGCGTTGTCGACCTGGACCACCTCGAGCCGCTCGAGGAGCCGGCGCAGTGCGCGGACGGCGCGCAGCCCGACCCGGGGGTCGGTGCTGCTGGCGGCCGCCGCGAGTTCCGTCGCCTGACTCATCCTGTCAACTTACGTTGACGACACGGGCTCTGTCAACCCCGGTTGACACTCCTGTTAGGGTCCGGCCGTGCCCGCGAGTTCGTTCGACGATCCCCACCTGCTGTCGGTCGGGCACCTGCGCCTGCAACTGGTGGGCGGCACCATCGTCGGCCACCGGTACCCGGCGAACTTCGACGTCCTCCACGTCGACCCCGACCTGCCCCTCGCCGTGGTCGCCGACGGCATGGGCGCCGGTGAGGGCAGCCGGCGGGCCGGCAGCACCGCGGTGGACACGCTTGTCGCGGAGGTCCGAGCCGCGTGGCCCGAGGTGGACGCCCGACGGTTGCGCACCGCCGTGGCCCGGGTCCAGTCCGCGGTACGCGCCGCCGGCGCCGACCTCGCCGACCTGACCGGATGCACCCTCACCGCCCTGCTCGTCGAGCCGGACGGCGGACCGGGCTGGCTGGTGCAACTCGGTGACTCCCGGGCGTACCGGCTGCGCGACGGCCTCCTGGAACTGCTGACCGTCGACCACACGGCGGCCTGGCTCGGCGTCGTCCACGGCTGGTACGCGGCCGACTCCCCCGCCGCCGCCCGGGCGCGCTACCAGCTCACCCGCTACGCCGGGCACCCCGGCGAACCGGAGGCGGACCTGCTCGCGGTGACGCTGCGCCCCGGCGACACCTGGCTGCTCTGCACCGACGGCGTCAGCGACCAGGTCGACTACCACCGCCTGCGGGAACTCCTGGCCGACCCCGATCCGAGCCAGGCCCTCCGCGCCCTCCTCGACGCCACCCTCGCCGCCGGCGGCACCGACAACGCCACCGCCATCCTCATCCGCGTGACGTAGGGCCCTCTCTGGGCCTCAAGACGCCGGCACTCGCCCGTCGATCTTGAAATTGGTGGCCGGCGGGCAGGTGGATCATGTGGAGACGCCGCTGGCCGGCACCCGTGTCGGGTGCCGGCCAGCGACTTGTTTCCCCCTGTGAGGAAGGTCAGTGAGTTCAGCTGTTCCAGTGCTCGGCGACGAGGTCGGCGGCCTGGGTCTCCCACTGCGCGTAGTGGAACGGGTAGGCCGAGACCTGCACGGTCTGGGCGGCCTTGGTCAGCGGCATGTCCTGCCAGCCGTCGACCTGCTTGAGGCCCTTCAGGAACGCCATCGTCGAGTACTCCGGGTCGGTGATCTGCTCCACCGTGCCCCACCCGCTGGAGGGGCGCTGCTGGAACAGGCCCTGCGAGTCATGGTCGTTGCGCTCACCCAGATGACCCAGGTTCTCCAGCTTCGACTCCTGCAGCGCGGTGGCGATCGCGACCACGGCGGCGCGCTCGTCCATGTCGGCCTTCTTCGTCGCCGCGATGATCGCCTTCACATTCGCGACCTGCTCGTCGGTGAGGTCGATGCGCGACTGCTCGCCCTGCACACCATGCGGGATCAGCGTGCCCTTGTCCACCTTGTCCGCCTGCGCGGTCGCGACGACCGGCTTGACCGACTCAACGGTCGGGGCGGCGTTGGCGGTGGCCGGGCCGGCGACCATGCCACCGGCGAAGGCCAGACCAGCAATACCCAGAACGCTCTTCCGCAGCAGCTTCGTGTTCATCAGAGAAGCTCCATTCGGGGGAAGGCGCCACCAGCCACAAGAAGGGGGGAACGGGCGTGGTGACGCGAGCACCATCAGGCGCCCGAAGACTTGAGGGATTTCCGTCGGTGCCAGGGCCCAGGGGGTGGACCGTCTCGACGGGGTGAATCAGACCCGGCGACCGGGGGCCACGCCCGCGGGGGCGGGCTGACCGGGAGCCGGAGGCCACGCCCCGGGGGGCGGGCTGCTCTCGTGGTGCCGGGTCCAGATGTAACGACCGCCGGCCCGCCATCATTCCGGGGCCCCCGCACCCAGCCACGAAGGCAGGCGCTGCTCGATCGTCCAGGTGATGTAACGACCCCGCCCCCGCCACGATTCCGACCCTGGGATGCCGCCGATCACACCCCGAAACCGGACACCCGGCCCCGAGGCGGCACAGCCGAGCCGGACATACCGCCCACCGCGCGCAGGGGTGCCCGGAGATCTTGGAAGATTTGGGCCCCTCTGGGGGCCGTTTGCTTCCAAGATCTGCCCGTGGGTGTGAACGCCGGCCCTTGACGGTCTGACAAATCATGCAAGGATTGTCAGCATGTCGAACGACAGGCTGGAGGCCATCCTCGCGGCGGCGTACGAGTGCTTCACCCGACACGGGGTGCGCCGCACGACGATGGACGACATCGCGGCCGCCGCCGGCATGTCCCGCCCGGCCGTCTACCAGTACGTCCGCAACAAGGACGACGCGTACCGACGGCTTGCCGAGCGGCTCTTCACCGGCTCCCTCGCCGAGGCGCGCCGGGCCGCCGCCGACCCCACGGCTTCCACGGTCGAGCGGCTCATCACGGTGCTCAGGGCCAAACTGGAACTCACCCTGACCCTGCACCGGGAGAGCCGGCACGCCGCCGAACTGCTCGACGAGAGCACGAAGCTGACCGGAGACCTCGTGGAGGCGTACACCCGGGAGCTGACCGACGCGGTGGCCGGCGCGCTCGCCGACCGTGCCGGGTCCC
This sequence comes from Micromonospora sp. H33, assembly GCF_052068455.1. Classification (NCBI taxonomy): domain Bacteria; kingdom Bacillati; phylum Actinomycetota; class Actinomycetes; order Micromonosporales; family Micromonosporaceae; genus Micromonospora; species Micromonospora sp. H33. The sequence continues at coordinate 64,677 of NZ_JBQHDE010000004.1, forward strand.
GGGCCCGCGCGGTGGCCGACGTGCTGGTCGCGCTGACCCGCGGCCTGGAGGCCGACCTCACCGATCCTGACCTGCCCCGACGGCGACTGCGCGACGGTGTCGCGCTGATCGTCGCCGGCCTCGACACCCCTGGAGATCCCGCATGACCACCGTCCTCGTCACCGGCACCTCGTCCGGCATCGGCCGGGCCACCGTCACGCGCCTGGCCCGGCGTCCCGAGCTGACCGTCTACGCCACCGCCCGCAAGGTCGAGGCCATCGCCGACCTGGCGGGGGCCGGTGCCCGGCTGCTCCCCCTCGACGTCACCGACGAGGCGTCGATGGCCGCCGCCGTCGCCGCGATCGAGGCCGAGCACGGCCAGGTCGACGTCCTGGTGAACAACGCCGGCTACGGGGAGTACGGCCCGATCGAGGAGACCCCGATGGATCGGGTCCGGGCGCAGTTCGAGACGAACGTGTTCGGGCTCAGCCGGCTCACCCAGCTGGTGCTGCCCGGCATGCGCCGGGCCGGCCGGGGCCGGATCGTCAACGTCAGCTCGATGGGTGGCCGGATCGTGTTCCCCGGTGGTGGCTACTACCACGCGAGCAAGTACGCCGTGGAGGCCATCTCCGACGCGCTGCGCCAGGAGGTGCGGCCGTTCGGCGTCGACGTGGCGATCGTCGAGCCGGGCCTGATCCGTACCGGCTTCGGTGCCGTCGCGGCCGAATCGCTCGGCAAGGGGGCGGATCCGGCCGGGCCGTACCGGCGGATGGTGGCCGCGGTGGACGAGACGATGGCGCGTTCGTACGAGAGCCGCCTGCTCGCCGTCACGCCCGACGCGGTGGCCCGGGTGATCGAGCGTGCGGTGACCGCCCGCCGGCCGCGCACCCGCTATCTGGTCACGGCGGCGGCGTGGGCGATGGTGCACACGCGGCGTCTCTTCGGCGCCCGCGTGTTCGACGCGATCAACCGCCTCCAGTTCCGCTGAGCCGCCGCGGGACGAACTGAAACCGGGAGCGGACGAACTGAGCCGCGAGCGGACGAACGCACCGGACGAACCTAACCGCCGGCACCGGACGAACGCACCGGCACGGAAGCGGAGCGCACGTCGCGCGCCGATCCCGCCCCACCGCTGCACCGGCGCGACTAGCCTCGGGACGGGGGCCGGGCGCGACGCCTGCGGAGGTGATGCCGGATGGCCGCAGTCACCGATGCGCCGGTGCTCGCCGGTGTCGGCTCGGAGCGCAACCTGCCGCTGGTCCGGCTGGCCGCGCGGGAGGCCGCCGCGTACGGGCGGCCGCTGCGTCTCCTGCACGCGTTCGACTGGGGGGCCGCCCTGACGGCGCCGTCGGTGGCCGGGCAGCACGACGCGACGGAGGAACTCCTCGCCCGCGCCACCGAGGTCGCCAAGGACGTCGACGAGACCCTCCCGGTCAGCGGCGAGATCTCCGAGGAACCCGCGGTGGAGGCGCTGGTGCGCCGGTCGGAGACGTGCTTCCTGGTCGCCGTCGGCGACAGCGGCATGAGCACCAACCCCGGCAGCTGTGTGCCCGCCGAGGCCCCCGCGGTGCGGATCGCCGCCCGGGCCGGGTGCCCGGTGCTGGTGGGACGCCGGGATCCACCGTCGGAGGGCCCGGTGCTGGTCGGCGTGGACGGCTCGATCGACTCCCGGAAGGCTCTGGCGTGGGCGTTCGAGTACGCCGCCCGGCGAGAGGTCCGGCTGGTCGCCGTCCGGGTGGCGGAGCCGGGGGCGGACGACGACCCGGCGGTGCTCACCGGGATCGTGGCCCGGGTCGGCGAACGGCGCCCGACCGTGCCCGTCGAGTGCCACACCATCCGCGGCGACCCGGGTGCCGTCCTCGTCGAGCAGTCGCGGTCGGCCCAGCTCGCGGTGGTGGCCGCGCGGGGCAACCAGCCCGGGAGGGGCATGCTCGGCTCCGTGAGCCAGTCGGTGCTCTACCACTCGCCGGCGCCGGTGATCGTCGTACGCGGGCTCGCCCCGGCGGACGGCCCGGACGCACGGGACCAAGGGCCCTGATCCACGTCGGCCGATTCGGCGACGCTGATGACGGAACCGCTCCTTCCGGATGCGCCACTCCCCGACCCGCGAGAGGCTCAGGCAGTATGGACACCGCAACCGACCTGCACAGGCCCCTGACGGAAGACGAGCTGCGCCGGCTGGACGCGTACTGGCGGGCGACGAACTACCTCACCGTCGGGCAGATCTACCTGCTGGACAATCCGCTGCTCCGGGAGCCGCTCGCGCCGGAGCACGTGAAGCCGCGGCTGCTCGGGCACTGGGGCACCAGCCCCGGCCTGAACCTGCTCTACGCGCACCTCAACCGCGTCATCGTCGCCCGTGACCTCTCCGCCATGTTCATCACCGGCCCGGGGCACGGCGGCCCGGCCCTCGTCGCGAACACCTGGTTGGAGGGCACGTGGAGCGAGCTCTACCACGGCACCGGCCGCGACGAGGCCGGAATGGCCCGCCTGTTCCGCCAGTTCTCCTTCCCCGGCGGCGTCCCGAGCCACGTCGCGTCCGAGGTGCCGGGTTCGATCCACGAGGGCGGCGAGCTGGGGTACGCGCTGAGCCACGCCTACGGCGCGGCGTTCGACAACCCCGACCTGCTGGTCGCCTGCGTCATCGGTGACGGCGAGGCCGAGACCGGCCCGCTCGCCGGCAGTTGGCTGTCCAACGTGTTCCTCAATCCGGCCCGGGACGGGGTGGTGCTGCCCATCCTGCACCTCAACGGCTACAAGATCGCCAGCCCGACGGTGCTCGACCGCATCCCCGAGCCCGACCTGCTGGACCTGATGCGCGGGTACGGCTACCAGCCGTACGTGGTCGCCGGCGACGACCCGGCGACCGTGCACCAGACGCTCGCCGCCACGCTGGACCGGGCGCTGGACGAGATCGCCGCGATCCAGCGGCGGGCCCGCTCCGGCGGTGCCGTCGAGCGCCCGCGCTGGCCGATGATCGCCCTCCGTACGCCCAAGGGCTGGACCGGGCCGCGCGACGTCGACGGCAAGCACGTGGAGGGGACGTACCGGTCGCACCAGGTGCCGCTGTCGGAGGTGCGCACCAACCCGGTGCACCTGGCCGAGCTGGAGCGCTGGCTGCGCAGCTACCGGCCGGAGGAGCTGTTCGACGCGACCGGGGCCCCGGTCGCCGACCTGGCGGCGCTGCCCCCGACGGGGGACCGCCGGATGAGCGCCAACCCGGTCACCAACGGCGGGCTGGTGCTGCGCGACCTGACGCTGCCGGATTTCCGTGAGTACGGGGTGGACGTGCCGCGCCCCGGCGCGACGATCGGCGGCGCCACCGGCGCGTTGGGGCCGTGGATCCGGGACGTGATCGCGGCGAATCCGCAGACGTTCCGGCTCTTCGGCCCGGACGAGATTGAGTCCAACCGGCTCGGTGCCGCGTTCGACGTCACCGGCCGGGCCTGGGTGGCCGGCACGGTGCCCGGCGACGACCACCTGTCCCCCGACGGGCGGGTCATGGAGGTGCTGTCGGAGCACCTGTGCCAGGGCTGGCTGGAGGGGTACCTGCTGACCGGCCGGCACGGCATCTTCACCAGCTACGAGGCGTTCATCCACATCGTCGACTCGATGGTCAACCAGCACGCGAAGTGGCTGAAGGTGACCCGGGCCATCCCGTGGCGGCAGCCGGTGGCCTCGCTGAACTACCTGCTCTCCAGCCACGTGTGGCGGCAGGACCACAACGGCTTCTCGCACCAGGACCCGGGGTTCATCGACCACGTCATGAACAAGAAGGCGGAGGTCGTCCGGGTCTACCTGCCGCCGGACGCCAACACCCTGCTGTCCACCATGGACCACTGCCTGCGCAGCCGGCACTACATCAACGTGGTGGTCGCCGGTAAGCAGCCCGCGCCGAACTGGCTGACGATGGACGAGGCGGTCATGCACTGCCGGCGCGGCATCGGCATCTGGGACTGGGCCAGCACCGACGCCGGCGAGGAACCGGACGTGGTGCTCGCCTGCGCCGGCGACGTGCCGACCCTGGAGGCCCTGGCCGCAGCCGACCTGCTGCGCCGGCACCTGCCCGACCTGAAGGTGCGGGTCGTCAACGTGGTCGACCTGATGCGCCTGCAACCACCGTCGGAGCATCCGCACGGGCTGTCGGACAAGGAGTTCGACACCATCTTCACCCAGGACCGGCCGGTCATCTTCGCGTACCACGGCTACCCGTGGTTGATCCACCGGCTGACGTACCGGCGGACCAACCACGACAACCTGCACGTCCGCGGGTACAAGGAGGAGGGCACCACCACCACGCCGTTCGACATGGTGATGCTCAACGACCTGGACCGGTTCCATCTGGTCATCGACGTGATCGACCGGGTTCCGGGGCTCGCCAACCGGGCCGCCCACCTGCGGCAGGAGATGGTCGACGCCCGCGAGTCCTGCCGCGACTACACCCGCCGGTACGGCGAGGACGACCCGCGGGTGGCCGAGTGGCGGTGGATCCGGGAGAGCGACCCCGAGCTCAGGGGCGAACAGTGAGCGGCGACGAGATCCTGGTCGGCTACGACGGCTCGCCGGACGCCGCGCGGGCGCTGGACTGGGCCCTGGACGAGGCCGGACGGAGCGGGCGGCCGGTGCGGCTCGCGTACGTCTTCGAGTGGCTCACCGTGACCGGCTGGATCGGTCCCGGTGTGGCACCGGGCGTGTGGCCCGACGAGGCGGCCCGGCGGCAGGTGGAGGAGCTGGTCCAGCGGGCGGCGGCCGACGTCGCCCGCCCGGGGCTCACCGTCACCGGCGAGGTGTACGACGGCCCGCCCGCCCTGGTGCTCCAGGAACGGTCCGCGCAGGCCGGTCTGCTGGTGCTCGGCACCCGGGGCCACGGCGGGTTCGGCGGCCTGCTCGCCGGGTCCACCGCGGTGTCGGTCACCGCCCACGCGCACTGCCCGGTCGTGGTGGTCCGCGGCAACACCGGAGGGCGCACGCGGCACGTCGTCGTCGGCGTGGACGGCTCGGAGCAGTCGCTCCTGGCGCTGGGCTTCGCGTTCGAGCAGGCCGCCGCCCGCAACGTGCCGCTGCGCGTGCTCCGCGCCTGGCACGTGCCGCCCGGGCAGCGCCCGCCGGCCACCCCGGAGTCCCTGGCGGCGATCCGGGCCGACCGCGCCGAGCTGGACGAGCCGCTGACCCGCTGGGAGCGGACGTTCCCGGACGTCGACGTGACGGTGGACGTGGCGGAGGGCAGCGCCGCCGCCCTGCTGGTGGCGGCGAGCCGCACCGCCCAGCTCGTGGTGGTCGGCACCCGGGGCCGGGGCGGGCTGACGGGGATGTTGCTCGGCTCCGTCAGCCAGCAGCTCCTGCATCACGCGCACTGCCCGGTCGCGGTCGTCCGCGAACGCTGAGCCTGCGGATCGTCCCCCCGCGAAGGGGCCGGATGGCGCATCGGGGAATCGGGGCGGGCCGAAGCACCGACGCGGGGCTCGCGGTGTCGATGCTGTCCCAGCCGGTCGAGGTGCCGACCGCCGCGAGCAGCTGCGGCTGTCGCTGGGGCGGTTCGGCACCCCGCAGATGGTGATGCGCGTGGGTTACGGCCAGCCCGGCTGGCCGACCCCCCGCCGGCCGGTCGACGAGGTGCTCGACCTGCCGGTCCGGCAGCCCTGCGCGACGGTCCGGCCGGGCCGCAGCCGGCAGCCCGGTCAGGGCGCGGAGGCCAGGACGGCCTCCTCCCGGGCCGGGTCGAGGCCGACCGGGGCGCGCTGCGGGCGCCCGGCCCGGGGCGGCACGGCGCCGACCGCCCGCAGCCAGGTCCAGGTGTCGGCGACGGTCTCGGCGACCGGACGGCAGGTCAGGCCGGCGGCGTACGCACGGCTGACGTCGCGCTCCTGCAACCAGCGGTACGGGTGCCCGGCCGGGATCCAGATCGGCAGGTCGTTCCACGGTTCCACGCCGGCGGCCAGGATCGCCTCGGGGTCGGTCCAGCGCAGCCGCGCATCGGCCCCGGTCACCTCGACGGCGGCGTCCAGCAGGTCGCCCATCGTGGCGTGTCCGGTGCGGCTGACCACGTTGTACGTCCCGCCGGGCACGACCGGGTCGAGCAGGAAGGCCGCGAGGTCGCGCGCGTCGATGTACTGCAGGGGCAGGTCGGCGGGGCCCGGCGCCAGCACGTCGCCGCCCCGGGCCACCCGCTGCAGCCACCACGGCAGCCGGCCGATGTCCTCGCCGGGGCCGAGGATCAGGCCGGCGCGGGCGATCACGGCGCTCTTCCCGTACACCTCGCGCACGGCGCGCTCGGCACCGGCCTTGTTGGACGGGTAGTCCGCCTCGTCCGCGTCCGGCGCGGCGTCGACGACGGGCGCGTCCTCCGCCGAGCCGGGTTCGACGGGCTCGGCGTAGACGGAGCCGCTGGAGACGTAGACGTACCGCCCGACGCGCCCGACCAGGGCGCGCGCCGACTCCCCGGCGACGCGCGGCACCCCGTCCCAGGTGTCGACCACCACGTCCCACTCGCCGCCGGCGAGGGCGGCCAGGCCGCCGGGTGCCGTCCGGTCGCCCCGCAGCCGTTCCACGCCGGCCGGCGCCGTCCCGTGCCGGCCCCGGTTGAACACCGTCACCGACCAGCCACCGCGCACCGCCTCGGTGACCGTCGCCCCGCCCACGAATCCCGTACCACCCAGCACCAGCAGTCTCATGCGCTCCACTGTGCCGGTCGCCACCGGCCACCCGGCCCCACGTTCACCGTCAGCGGATCTGCCCACGGCAGAACACCGCGCCGCGACCTCCGTCGCCGGGTCGGGACGGACGGTGACGGCGGCGGCAGGAATAATGACGCGAGCCCGTCCGGGGGACCGTCGCTCGTGGAGCCGCCCCCGGCCCGACCGACCCGAGCGAGGATCCGCCATGACCGAGGGCCACCCCTCCGTCCCGAGCCCGCCCGCCCCGCCCTGGGCCCAGCCACCCGCCCCCGTGCCGCCACCACCCCGCAAGTCCGGGCGCGGCCTGTGGATCGCGTTGGGCGCCGTCGGAGTGGCCCTGCTGGTGCTGCTCGTCGGCTCGGTGGTCGCCGTCTCGGTCTACCTGGACCGCTCCTCCTCCAGCACCGCCGCCGGGTCCGACGAGATCGACGCCCTGCTGGCTGAGCACACCCGCGCGCTGAAGGAGCGGGACCTCGCGGCGTACCTGGCGCCGTTCGACCCGGCCGACAAGGAACTGGTCGCCCGGCAGACCACCCTGTTCCACAACCTCACCAAGCTGCCGCTGGCCGAGGCCCGGTACGAGGAGTTCGGCGCGACCACGGACACCGAGGCCACCTTCGACGTCCGGGTGTCGTTCGTGCACCGGTTCGAGGGCATGGACCCGACCCCGGTCGAGGAACTGTACAAGTGGACGGTCAGCCGCGCCGGCGCGGACGCCCCGTTCAAGGTCACCGCCGTCGGTGGTGCCCTGGTCGACGGTCCCGCCCGCGACATGACCACCTACTACCCGGCCCCGTGGGACACCGGCCGCCCCCTCCACGTGGAGAAGACCCCGCACACCGTGGTCATCGCCGACGAGTCGCTGAGGGCCGAGGCGCAGCGGTACGCGCCGCTCGCCGAGCGCGCCGCCACGGAGGACCTGGCCGCCTGGCGGGCCGGCGGTGTCGACGCGACGGTGCCGCAGGGCTTCGTCATCTCCCTGGTGAAGGGCAAGAAGGAACTGGGCTCGCTGTACCGGACGACGAAGGAGACGCCCGCCGAGTCCGGTGTGGCGATCCCGGTGCCACCGGCCGGGGCGATCGACGGTGAGGACGCGTCCGCGCCGGAGGTGGGCACCAGCCGCGTGGTGATCGACGTGGCCGACGAGTACCACTTCACCAAGGGCGACCGGGAGCTGGAGATCTTCCGGCACGAGCTGGCCCACGCGATCGTGAACGTCCTCCTGAAGCGTGGTCCGGGCGCGACGGCGCTGGACGGGCCGGAGAACTGGGTCGTCGAGGGGTTCGCCGAGTACCTGGCCCACGGCCGGAAGCCGTTCACCACCAGCGACCGCACCGCCGAGTCGACGAAGATCCTCCGCTCGTACGACTACCGCCAGGACCTGCCGGGCAACGCGGCCTGGAAGATGGAGGGACGGTTGAGCTACCACTACTGGCTCGGCCACTCGGCGATGAGCTACATCGCGGAGCGCCACGGGGAGCAGAAGGTGTTCCAGCTCGTCACCGAGCACTACCGGGGTACGCCGATCGGCGACGTGACGCGCGACGTGCTCGGCGTCTCGTACGCGGACTTCGAGGCCGGCTGGGCCGAGCACCTGCGGTCCGCCGCGCGCTGACCCGACGAGGCCGGGACTGCGGACGCGCCCCGCGGTCGCCGACGCTCGGTGCCCGCTCCGGATGGAGCGGGCACCGGAGGCGCAGCGGGTTCAGGCCTTGCGGAGGCCGGCGACCTGGAGAGCGGCGAACCCGGCAACCACGACCGCCTGTGCGATCACGAGCGCGGTGCCGAGACCGGTCAACGGGAACCAGCCGGCGGCGAGCAGCTCGACGCTCGCGACCACCCACGCGACGTTGACGGCGATCACGACAGCCACCGCGGGCCGGCTCACACCCGGCCGCGACGCGAGGAAGAGCAGACCGGCAGCGAAGGCGATCAGAAACGCACCGATCGGGTAGAGGAAGGCGGCGGGCAGGCCGAACATCTCGCCGAAGATCGCCGCGGCGGCGAGGTAGACGACCCCGTTGGCGCCCGAGCCGATCGCGTCCTGCTTGAGGGCGAAGCGAAGCAGCCTGGCGTCGTCGGCGGTCTGGACGGTGCTGGCGATGGTGGCCATCTCGGAGGTCCCTTCGTGGTGCTGACGTGCGTCTGGTCACGAAGCTACGGAGATCGCGGCCATGCCGAATCAGTCATCGTGACGGTAGGTTGCCAGTCGTGCTGCACGGACGGGCCGAGGAACAGGCGGAGATCGACCGGCTGTTGGAGGGCGCCCGGGACGGCCGGAGCGGCGCCCTGGTCCTGCGCGGCCCGGCGGGGATCGGCAAGTCGGCGCTCCTGGCGTACGCCGCCGAGCGGGCGGCCGGCATGCGGGTGTTGCGCGGTGTCGGAATCGAGTCGGAGGCGGCACTGCCGTTCGCCGCACTGCACCTGCTCCTGCGCACCGGGCTCGACCGGATCCAGGCGCTGCCCGGCCCGCAGGCGACCGCGCTCAACGGTGCGCTGGGGCTGCGTGGCGCCCCGCCGGACAGCCGGTTCCTGGTCGGACTGGCCACGCTGAGCCTCCTGTCCGAGCTCGCTGGGGACGGCGGGCTGCTCTGTCTCGTCGACGACGCGCAGTGGTTCGACCAGGCGTCCGTCGACGCCCTGGTGTTCGCCGCGCGCCGACTCGAAGCGGACGGCGTCGTCATGGTCTTCGCCGCCCGCCCGGACTTTCCGGTCAGCGGCCTGCCGGAGCGCCGGCTGGGCGGCCTGGACGGCACCGCAGCCGCCGCCCTGCTTCCCGCCGATCTTCCACCTCAGGTCCGGGATCGGCTCGTCCAGGAGTCGGACGGCAACCCGCTGGCGCTCATCGAGTTGCCTGCCGCGCTCAGTCCGGAACAGCGGGCGGGGCGACTGTCGCCGGTGGGCGCGATGCCGGTGGCCGACCGGGTCCAGGAGGCGTTCCACGCGCAGGTGGCCGCGCTTCCCGAGCCCGCGCGCACCGCGCTCCTGATCGCGGCGGCGGACGGCTCCGGTGAGCTCGCGACGCTGGTCGCCGCCGGCGCCTCCCTCGACGGGCTCGACGCAGCCGAGCGGAGCCGGCTCATCGAGATCAGAGGGTCAGCCGTCGGCTTCCGTCATCCCCTGATCAGGGCTGCCGCCTACCAGAGTGCCCCCGTCACCCGACGCCTCGCCGTGCACCGGGCTCTCGCCGACGCGCTGACCAACTCGGCCTCGCTGGATGCCACCGACCGGCGGACGTGGCATCTGGCCGCCGCCGCACTCGGTCCGGACGAGGACGTCGCCCATCGGTTGGAGGAGGCGGCCGGCCGAGCCCGTACCCGCGGCGGCCACGCCGCCATGGCGGCCGCCTATGAGCGGGCCGCCGAGCTCACCGCCGATCCGGTACGCCGGTCTGCGCGGCTGGCCGCCGCCGCACTGGCCGCGAGCGACGCCGGCCTGATGGGCCGCGCCGCCGCACTCGCCGACCGGGCCACTCCCGACCTGGACGACCCGGCGATGATCGTGGCGCTGACGCAGGTCCGTGCCCACCGCGAGGTCGAGTCGGGCACCCCGCTGGCGGCGGGCCGGATCATCCTGGACGCCGTCCCCCGCGTGACGGCACACGCCGCCGAGCAGGCCACCTGGCTACTGGTGGAGGCCGTCCGCTGTGCCTGGTTCGCCGGTGACGCGCCGCTGGCGGAGCAGGCGGCCGAGACGCTTCGGGAGCTGCCCGGGATCGATTCGCCGTTGGTCAGCCAGGCGGTCGGGCTGACCCGGTTGTTGAGCGGTGACACCGCCGGTGGAATGGAACGCATCAGCCCGGTACTCGACGTACCGGCGCTCGCCGGGCTGGGCGTACCGGGGCTGACCTTCACCGCCGGTGCCTGCCTCCCGGCGGGCCGCGCGGCGCTCTGCGAGGAGATCACCCGACGGATCGTGGCGGACTGCCGGGCCAGCGGCATGATCGGCTGGTTGGCGTTCGCGTTGCAGGACCAGGGGTTCGCACAGGGGCTGCTGGGCCGGTACGGCGAGGCGACGGCGACGCTCGACGCGGGGCTGCGGCTGGCGACGGACCTGGGTCACGAGCACCGGGTCACCCACCTCACCTGCTGCCTCGCCTGGGTGCTCGCCCACCAGGGCGACGTGGCGGGAAGTCGCGAGCGGGCCGAGGACGGTGTCCGGCGGGCCGACGACCGGGGGCTGGTTCTCGCCGCGACCATCGGGCGTTGGGCGCTCGGCCGGCTCGAACTCAGCCTGGGTGACGCCGACGCCGCCCTGGAGCAGTTGGCGGCCGTCCCGCCGACCGGGTTCGGCGTTCTCTGCGCCGCCGACGAGGTCGAGGCGGCCGTCCGCAGTGGCCGACCGGACCGGGCCCGGCAGCCACTCGAGCGCTATGTGACCTGGGCGCGCCACGTCCGTCAACCGGCCGTGGACGCGATCGCCCTGCGCTGCCGGGCCCTCGTCGACCAGGACGAGGCGCACTTCGCGGAGTCCGTCCGTCTGCACGAGAGCGCCGACAATCCGTACGAACAGGCGAGGACGCGGCTCGCCTACGGCGAGTGGTTGCGCCGGGCCCGGCGGCGGGCGGACGCCCGCACGCAGCTCCGCGGCGCGCTGGAGACGTTCGATCGACTCGGTGCGGAGTTGTGGGCCCGACGGGCGCGTGCCGAGCTGCGCGCGACCGGGGATGTGCCGGCCGCGCCCCGCCGGGCCGGTGACCCGCTCAGTGTGCTCACGCCTCAGGAACGCGAGGTCGTACGGCTGGCGGCGGGTGGCGCCTCCAACCGCGACATCGCCGCGCAGCTCTTCCTCAGCCCGCGGACGGTCGGCTACCACCTCTACAAGGCGTTCCCCAAGCTGGGCATCACGTCCCGATCCCAGCTGGCAGCCATCGCCCGGGCCGCCTGCGTCGAATGATGACGGCCGCGTGCGACCCGGCCACGACGTGATCCTGGTGGGCGATACTGGGTTTGAACCAGTGACCTCTTCCGTGTCAAGGAAGCGCGCTCCCACTGCGCCAATCGCCCGTGGTGACCCGCTTCGACCCGGTTCCCGGGGCGGGCGGTTCGCGAGCGGACGACGGGATTCGAACCCGCGACCCTCACCTTGGCAAGGTGATGCGCTACCAGCTGCGCTACGTCCGCGTGCCGCCGGGATCGCCCCGGCGACGGGCTTCAGTCTACCCGACCGCCAAGATCGCGCGACGGCCACCCCGTTCCCGCATGGTTGCGCAGGTCGGGCGCTGGGTACAGAGCACATCGACAGCACACCACATCCCGAAGAAGGAGGCTGTCGTGGGTATCGGCACCAGCATCTTCCTGCTCGCGCTCGGCGCGATCCTGACCTTCGCCCTGGACGCCACGCTCGGCGGCATCGACCTCGACGTGGTCGGCTGGATCCTGATGGCCGCCGGCGTGCTCGGCCTGATCATGACGACTCTGGTCTGGGGCCGGCGGCGGACGGTCGTCAGCACCACCGACCAGCCGGTCGAGTACCGCCGGGTGGAGGAGCGTCGCGACGTCACCCCGCCGCTCTGATCCGCCCCCGCCACGCGCGACGTGCCGGCCACCTGCGACGGTGGCCGGCACGTCCGTGGCCCGGGACGGGAACGGTGGGGCCGTCAGGATGCGGTGGTCACGAGGACGTCGCCGCTGGTGCTGGCCGCCTCGATCCGCAGGGCAGCGTTACCGCTCGCGGTCTGGCTGACCGGCAGGTCGCTGCGGGCCGTACCGCTGCGGCTGGACAGCTCGACGCGGGCGGTGACGCCCGAGCGGACACCGACCCGGATGGAGCCCGGCCCGGTGCGGACCTGAATCCGGCCGGTGACCGCCTCGGCGATGGCGATGCGGTTGGCGCCGGTGGTGAGGGACAGGTCGGCCTCGACGGTGCCGATGCTCACCGTGCCGCTGCCGGTGGTGAGCCGGGCGCCGCCACCGCTGACGCGGCCGATCTCGACGTGCCCCTGCCCGATGCGGGCGTCGAGCTGGCCGCCGCTCTCGGCGAGCCGCAGCGACCCGTCCCCGTTCCGGATCTTGCACTTGCCGTCGACCCGGTCGGCGGTGAGGCCGCCGGCGCTCGACTGGAGCTCGAGCGAGCCGGCCCGCCCGCTGACGGTGAACTGGGCGTCGCTGCCGGTCAGCTGGATCTTCGAGCCCGGGCGGGCCCGGACGACCACCCGCACCGGCACCGGCCGCAGGCGCCGGCGGGGTGGCTGCACGACCAGCCGGCCGCGGGTGAAGTGGACCGTCGTGCCACGCAGCACGTCGGCGATCGCGTCGGCCGGGGTGTCACCGGACGCCGGCGACACCGCGACGGTGACGGCGTCGGTCTCCACCAGCTCGACCAGAACCTCGCCGGTGCTCAGGTGGACCTGGATGTCGGCCGGCTCGGGGCAGTTGAACGATTCGATGCGGACGGTGGAGTCGATGTCAGCCATGGCGGACCCTTCCTTCGGTCGGTACGGCGCCGGTGCACCGCGTGGTCGGGTGGAACGGTGATCTGCGTCAGCCGACGACCCAGCCGCTGATCCGGCTGCGGACGAGGCCGGATCGACGGCCGCGCCGCTCCAGCGACTCCTGCACGGACCGCACGAGCCAGGTGTTGAGTGAGACGCCCTGCGCGCCGGCGGTCTCCTCCGCCCGCACCTTCAGTTCCTCCGGCAGCCGGAGGGTGACGCGGCTGGTCTCCCCCGACGCCTCGAGCGCCGGCGGCTCGGGGGCGGCCTCCTCCGCCTCGGGCAGGTCGCTGACGACGACCGCGACGTCGCGGCCGTCGAGCCGGACCTCCACGACCGGTCCCGCCAGCCGGTCGGTGACCTCGGCGGCGAGGTCGGACAGGGCGGTGAGCAGCGCCAGCCGGGCCGCGGGTTCGAGCGCGGCGGCCAGCAGGGCGGCGGTGCGGCGGGTCTCGTCGTCCCCGGCGGCCGCCGTGCGGGCGAGGGCGGCGTCGAGGTCGGCGAGGTACGGTGCCAGGTTCATGACACCATCATGACGTCATAAGTGACGTCAGTCAAGCGCATCTGACGTCAAAATGACGTCAGATGCGAGACGGACGGGGCGGTCGGACCGCCGCCGGTCCGACCGCCCCGCTTCCCCGCCGTGCTCAGGCCCGTACGGGCACCTGCACCTCCGACGTCACCGGGGCGTCCCAGTCGATGCGGTAGCGCTGCTCGGGGCCGAGGGTCTTCTCCGGGTTGAGGAAGGTCTTCAGCGCCAGCGGCATCATGATCCGCATCATGGTCTTGGCGAACGAGCCGACCGTCTTGCTGTTCGTGGTGCGCTTGCCCCGCAGGATGATCTTCTCGACCCGCTCCCGGCGCAGCTTCTCGTACGCGGCGAAGGCGCTCGGCAGGTCGTCGAAGTCCCGCAGGCAGCGGGCCACCTGGATGGCACTCTCGGTGGCCATCGACGCGCCCTGACCGGAGCTGGGCGACGGCGCGTGGACCGCGTCGCCGACCAGCACCATGCGGCCCCGGTACCAGTGCGGGACCGACGGCATGCTCTCGATCGACCCGATCGAGACCAGGGCCTCCGGGTTGGTGTGCTCGACCACCTGGCGGGCCGGCACGTCGTCGGCGAAGGTGGCGCGCAGCTCGCGCAGCCACTGCGACGCCGCGATCTCGTTGGCCTTGGCGTACGACATCGGGCGCTTGTCCGGCACGTTGGCGAACCAGGCCGTGCGGCCGTCGGGCTGCGCCCAGTAGCCGAAGAAGGCCTTCTTGCCGAAGACGAAGTACATCGAGTCCGGGTCGGCGTCCGGCACCGCGTAGTCGGCGGCGGCACCGAAGTTGAGCAGCGGCATCACCTGGGGGCGCGGCGCGTTCGGGTCGATCAGCGTCCGCACCCGCGAGCGCACGCCGTCGCAGCCGACCAGGACGTCGCCGGTGGCGGTGGTGCCGTCCTCGAATCGGGCGATGACCCCGTCCGCGGTCTCCTCGGCGTCGACCAGGCGCTTGCCGTACTCGACGCGCACGCCCTGCGCCTCCGCCCGCTCGTGCAGCACCCGGGACAGCTCGTCACGCCAGAGACCGAGCGTCGTCGGCTGGACCGAGACGTGCGGAAACTCGCCGATGCGCACCCCGTAGCCGTCGCTGACCACGGTGCGGTTCATCGGCAGGCCGATGGACCGGACGGCGTCGTCGGCGTCCACCAGGCGCATCGCCTCCACCCCGTTGGGGGCGAGCGTCAGGGTGACACCGATGCCGTCGGCCACCGAGGGGTACGCCTCGTAGACCGTTGCCTCGATGCCGGCCTTGCGCAGCGCCATCGCGGCCACCGGGCCGGCGACGCCGCCCCCGATGACCAGCGCCCTCTTTGCGGCTGTCATGTGCGACTCCCCATGGTCTCCTGCCAGGACTTCACGTAGCCCGGGCTGTGAGCGACTGGATCAAGTTCCGTGACTCCATATTGACGTCATTTGTGACGTCAGTCAAGCAGATTTTGACGTCAAAGTGATGTCAGAGTGACGACCCCAGCGTCGTTGCGGCTGTCACGTACGGCTTCCCATGGCTTCCTGCCAGGACTTCACGTAGCCGGGCTCTGCGAGCGACTGGATCAGTTCCGTGACGAACGCGCTCTCCGCCTCCATCACCGCGAGCGCGTACCGCTCCTCGATGAGGAAGTACCAGTCGACGCCCCGGGCAAGGGCCTCGCTGGTGGCGGCGCGACCCTCGTCGATCTTGACGGCCAGCGCCGTCAGCCGCTTCCGCAACACCTCGACCGCATCGTCGGGCGGGAGCAGGCTCAGAAGCGACAGCGCGACCGCGAAGTGCGGGTACTCCTCCCGCGGCTGCGCCAGCAGTGCGCGCAGCCAGTCGTGGAACTCGCGACGCCCCTCGTCGGTGATCCCGTAGACCGTGCGTTCCGGCCGCTGGCCGTCACGCACGGTCTCCCGCTCGACGATGAAGCCCGCCCTCGTGAGCTGCTCGACCACCATGTAGAGCGAACTCCGCGTGTACTTGATGTGGCGGTCCTTGCCACTCTGCTGGAGCCGGCGCCCCAGCTCGTAGGGGTGCAGCGGCTCCATGAGCAGCCAGGCGAGCACGGCCAGCGCCAACGGGTTCGGCACTCGACGACGTCGCTCCACTCGACACTCCTCATAGGTCGACATCGACTATCCAGGATCGACCATTCGATGTCAACCATTTGCGGTCGCCAGGATGCGGACAGTGATCAAGAGTGTGGAGCGCGCCGGCCGACGGCGGCTCGACGCGCCTCCGGGAAGCGGCGACGACCCGCGAGCCCGGGTCCAGCGGCACTCGATCGGGGCACGACACCGCTGCTCGACGCTGGCGCCGGTATCGAAGTCACAGCCCGGCCGCGCCGGGCCCTCGACACCGGCCCTTGGCCCCATTCGCCCCCCCAGCCGGAGGTGACCTCCCCATGGTGGACACGACCAGGTCCCCCGCCGCGGCGGCCGTCGCGCCGCCCCGCATCGATCCGACCGACCGGCTGTTCACCAGCGGGTGGTTCCGCAGCCTGTTCGTGGCGGAGCTCTGGGAACGGTTCGGCTTCTACGGCATGCAGGCCATCCTGGTGCTGTACGCCGTCGCCCCCACCGACCAGGGCGGGCTCGGCCTGAGCGCGGGAAGCGGCGCCGCCCTGTTCGGCGCCTTCATCGGCATCACGTTCATGTTCGCGCTGCCCGGCGGCTGGCTCGCCGACCGGGTGCTCGGCCAGCAGCGCGCGATGGTGGCCGGGCTCGCCCTGATCTCCCTCGGCTGCTTCACCCTCGCGCTGCCGCCGTCCCCGCTGACCCTGTTCGGACTGCTCTTCATCTCCGCCGGCTTCGGGCTGTTCAAGCCGAACCACCAGGCGCTGGTCAACATGCTCGCCGGCACCCCGGGACGGCGCGAGGCCACCCTGGCCGCGTTCTTCGTCGGCATCCAGGCGATCGGCCTGCTGGCGCCGCTGGTGATCGGCGCGATCGGCGAGCGGGTGAGCTGGCGGCTCGCCTTCGCCACGATCGGCGCCGTCGTCGCGGTCGGCGTACTGACCACGGCCGCGGGGCGGCGCGCCCTCGGCACCGCCGGGGCGCAGCGGGCCCGCCCGCTGGCGCCGGCCGAACGCCGAACCCTGCTGCACCGCCTGCTCCCGGTCGTCGGCGTGCTCGTGCTGCTGCTGGTCATCGGCCTGAGCGCCGGGGTGGTCCCGCCGCAGGCCGCGCTCGGCATCGTCGGGCTGCTGCTCATCGCCGCGCCGTGGGGCGCGTACCGGCGGCTGCGCCGCAACCCGGAGCTGACCGCGGACGACCGCTGGCGGCTGTCGGTGATGCTGCGGCTGATGCTGGCCGCCACCATCTTCTGGCTGCTGGCCGGGCAGGACGGCTCGGTGCTGACGCTGTTCGCCAAGGACTCCACCGACCGCACCGTCTTCGGCTTCACCGTCCCGGCGAGCTGGCTGCAGGGCGCCACCCCGCTGTTCATGCTGCTGCTCGCCCCGCTGATCGCCTGGCAGCTCACCCGGCTCGGCGCGCGGGCCGCCGTACCGGACAAGTTCGCCTTCGGTCTCCTGCTCGCCGGCGTCAGCTTCCTGGTGATGACCGCGGCGGCGGCGCTCGCGGCCGACGGCGACCGCGTGTCGCCGCTCTGGCTGCTCACCGTCTACCTGCTGCACGCGCTGGGCGAGATCGTGGTGGCCGCGGTGAGCATCAGCGCCATCGCCGACCTCGTCCCGCGGGCCTTCCTGGGGCAGGCGATCGGGGTCTACTGGCTGTTCGCCGCGCTGGGCGGCGGCCTGAGCAGCCAGGTGGCCGCGCTGATCGACGTGCTCTCCGGGCCGGTGTACTACCTCTCGCTCGCCGTGGTGTCGCTCGCGGTCGGCGCCCTGTTCGTGGCGTTCCGCCGCCGCCTGGGCGCGCCGTTCGTCGACGACGCAACCCGCCCCGCCACGCCGGCGCCCGCGCCCCGCGCCGCCCGCCCCGCGGGCCAGCAGTGACGGCGCCCCAGCGGGCCTCCACGGAGTCTCGACGTCCAGCCGAAAACCTTGGAGCCGGCCCGGACCGGGCCGGCCGGGCACGGAAGGGGTCAGTGGTGACGAAGATCAACCTCGATGACGTACGGCGTCTGCTGCGCGAGAGCGCCGGCGTGGACGAGTCGGTCGACCTCGACGGCGACGTCGGGGACCTGGAGTTCCAGGACCTGGGGTACGACTCGCTCGCGGTGCTGGAGCTGACCGCCCGCATCGAGCAGGAGTACGGGGTGAAGGTCCGCGAGGACGACGTGACGGACCTGACCACCCCGGCCCGCCTCGTCGACTACGTCAACCGGCACGCGGTGGTGCCGTGACGGTGACCGTACGGCCGGTCGGCCCTGGACCGGGCGGGTCGACATGACACCCCTGCTGGTGGCGGTGGCCCTGGTGGCCAACGGCGTGGCGGTGGGGGTCATGGTCTCCACGGTCATCGGCCTGGCGCCGATGACGCTGGCCGTGCCGTACCAGACGTACGTCGGGACCGTGCAGTTCCTCTGGAAGCGGTACGACCCGCTCATGCCGGCGCTGAACGCGACGGCCTGCGTCCTGGACCTGGTGCTCGTCGCCACCTTCGACGACGCCACCGCCCGGGCGCTGTTCGGCACCGCCGGCGCCCTGCTGGTGGTGGTGATGGTGATCTCGGTGGTCAAGAACGTGCCGATCAACCGGTACGTCATGTCGCTGGACCCGCAGCGCCCGCCCGCCGACTGGGCGCGGGCGGACCCGCGGGTCCGCTGGCGGAACTGGAACCTGCTGCGCACGGCGCTGGCCGTGCTGGCGTTCGTCGTGAACGTGAGCGCCGTGGCGGTGCTGCTCGGCGCCACGGCGAGTCCTTGAACCTTCGGAAAGGAGACACCGTGGACGTTGCCGGGAAGAAAGTACTGGTGACCGGCGGCAGCCGGGGCATCGGGCGGGCGATCGTGCTGTCCTTCGCCCGCGCCGGAGCCGACGTCGTGACCTGCTACCGGACGGAGAGCGAGGCGGTCGGCAGCCTCGTCGAGGAACTCAAGGCCACCCCCGGCACCCACCAGGTGGTCCGGGCCGACGTCACCAACGCCGAGGACGTCGCCGCGCTGATCGAGGAGGCCCGGCTGCGGTTCGGGCGCCTCGACGCGGTGGTCAACAACGCGGGCGTGATCAGCCACGTACCGTTCGCCAAGCTCCCGCTGGAGGAGTTCCGGTCGGTCGTCGACAGCAACCTGACCGCCGCCGCCCGGGTGATCCAGGCGGCGCTGCCGCTGCTCGGCGCGGGCTCATCGGTGGTCAACGTCGGCTCCCGGGTGGCCACCGTCGGCATCCCGCTGCGCGCCCACTACACCGCCGCGAAGTCCGGCCTGATCGGGCTCACCCGCTCGCTCGCCAAGGAGCTGGGCCCGCAGGGCATCCGGGTCAACGTGGTGGCCCCCGGCCCGGTGCAGACCGAGGCCGAGACGCCGCCGGCGGTGCTGGAGCGCTACAAGAACCTGATCCCACTGGGCCGCCTCGGCGAGGCCGACGAGATCGCCTCGGTGGTCCGCTTCCTGGCCAGCGACAGCGCGAGCTTCGTCAACGGCGAGACCATCAACGTCGACGGGGGCATCTGATGGCCGCCGACGAGGACCGGTCGGTGGCCTTCCGCGTCATGCTGCGGATGAACATCCACCCCGGCATGGAGCGGGAGTTCGAGCAGACCTGGCACAAGGTCGGCAGCACGATCGTCCAGCACCCCGCGAACCTCGGTCACTGGCTGTCCCGCAGCACCGAGGAGGAGTCCGTCTACTACGTGGTCAGCGACTGGGTCGACGAGCCGCGCTTCCGCGAGTTCGAGCACAGCGACGCGCACGTGGAGCACCGCACCAAGCTGCACCCGTACCGGTCCGGCGGGTCGATGACGACCATGCGCGTCGTGTACGGGATGACCGGCGCGGCGGCCCGGTGACCCGGGCCGTCCCCACCACGGCACGACGAAGGGAGGCACCGACGTGGGTTCGCTCGCCGCGAAACGGATCCTGATCACCGGCGGTACGCGCGGCATCGGCCGGACCACCGCGCTCGCCGCCGCACGGGCCGGCGCCCGCCTGGTGGTCTGCTACGGCCACGACCGCGAGCACGCCGAGGAGTTCGCCCGGGAGCTGGAGAAGGAGGGCGCGGGCCACCGGGTCGTCCAGGCCGACGTCACCGACGAGCAGGACGTGACGCGCCTGCTGGAGGTCTGCCGGGAGACGCTCGGCGGCCTGGACGCCGTGGTGAACAACGCCGGCGTCGACGGGCGGGCCTCCCTGGAGGAGCTGACGCCCGAGGAGTGGACGCGGGTCGTCGACATCAACCTGACCGCCGCGTTCCTGGTGACGAAGGCGGCGCTGCCGCTGATCGTCGACGGTGGCTCGGTCGTCCTCGTCGGCGCGTCGGCCGCGCTGCGCGGGCGGCCGCACAGCGCGCACTACGCGGCGTCGAAGTCGGCGCTGGTCGGACTTACCCGCTCGGTGGCCCGGGAGGTCGGCGACCGGGGCGTCCGGGTCAACACGGTGGCCCCGGGGGTCATCGTCACCGAACCCGGCGGCGGACCACCGCCACCGGTCGCGGAACTCATCAAGGGGATGACCGCGCTGCGCCGGCTGGGCGAACCCGACGAGGTGGCGGGCCCCGTGCTCTTCCTCGTCGGTGACGAGTCCCGCTACGTCAGCGGGAGCATCCTGCACGTGGACGGAGGAATCTGATGCCGTACGCCGCCATCACCTACCAGGTGAAGCCCGGTCACGAGGACGAGATCGCGGAGATCTTCGCGAACTTCCGGCGGGTGGACTCGCCGGTGCTGCGCGACGAGGACGGCACCGAGGTCGGCGAACTGCTCGGCACCGCGGTGTTCATCCGGGACGACCTGATGGTGCGGGTCATCCACTACCAGGGGGACTTCGCCGCCATCGGCCGGCACATGGCGAAGCAGCAGGGCGTGCACACGCTGGAGAGCAAGCTCGCCCCGTACCTCGCCGAGCAGCGGGACACGAAGTCGACCGAGGGCTTCCAGACGTACTTCCGCAACGCCACCATGCGGTGCATCTCGCAGCTGTCGCGCGAGGAGTACGTGCCCCCGCAGCCGAACTGACCACGGCGGAAGCGGCGGACCGATCCCGGTCCGCCGCTTCCCCTATGTACGACGAAGGCCCCGTCCGCCGCGGACGGGGCCTTCGTTCTCGTCGTCAGCCGGCCAGCCGCAGCCGCTCGGCGTCCTCGACGGCCATCTCGTCGACCAGGCCGGTGGTGTGCTTCGCGGCCCGGAAGACCGGGTTCGCCACCACCCGGCGGAGGAAGTCGCGGGTGGTGTGCACCCCACGACCGGTCACCCGGAACTCGGCCAGGGCCCGGTCGACCCGTTCGATGGCCTGGCGCCGGTCCGGCGCCCAGACGGTGACCTTGGCGAGCAGCGGGTCGTAGTCGGCGGTGACCCGGAAGCCCGGGAAGCCGTGGGTGTCCACCCGGACGAACGGCCCGCTCGGCGGCAGGAACTCGTCGAGCACCCCGGGCGTGGGCAGGAAGCCCCGCTCCGGGTCCTCGGCGTTGACCCGCACCTCGATGGCCACGCCCCGCGGCTGCACGTCCTCCTGGGTGACCGACAGCCCGTACCCGGCGGCGACCCGCAGCTGCTCGCGGACCAGGTCGATGCCGGTCACCTGCTCGGTGACCGGATGCTCGACCTGGATCCGGCAGTTGACCTCCATGAAGACGAAGTCGCCGTCGTCGCCGACCAGGAACTCGTACGTGCCGGCGCCGGCGTAGCGCACCTCCCGGGCCGCGTGCACCGCCGCCGCGCGGATCCGCTCGGCCAGCTCGCCGGGCAGGCCCGGCGCGGGTGTCTCCTCGACGAGCTTCTGGCGGCGCCGCTGCACCGAACAGTCGCGCTCCCCCAGGTGGATGACATCACCGTTGCCGTCCCCGAGCACCTGCACCTCGACGTGGCGGGCGTTCTCCAGGAACTTCTCCAGGTAGAGGCGCGGGTCGTTGAAGGTGGCCTGGGCCACCGCCCGCAGCCGGGCCCAGGAGCGGCCGAACTCGCGCGGGTCCCGTACGACGGTCATCCCCCGGCCACCGCCGCCCGCCGTCGCCTTGATGATGACCGGGTAGCCGATGAGCGCGGCGACCTCCCGGGCCTCCTCAAGCGAGGCGGGCGAGCGGGAGCTGCCGGGCAGCACCGGCAGGCCGGCCGCGCGGGCGATCTCGCGGGCCTGCGCCTTGTCGCCGAGGCGGCGCAGCAGCGCGGCCGGCGGGCCGACGAAGGTGAGCCCGTTGGCCTCGCAGATCTCCGCGAAGTCCGGGTCCTCGGAGAGGAACCCGTAGCCGGGGTGCACCGCCTCGGCGCCGCTCTGCAGGGCCGCGGTGACGATGGCGGCAGGGTTCAGGTAGCTGAGCCGGGCCGCCGACGGTCCGATCCGGACGGTCTTGTCCGCGTACCGGGTGATGGCCGAGTCGCGGTCGCTGTCGGAGCAGACCGCGACGGTCCGGATGCCCATCTCCCGGCAGGTCCGCGCGACCCGGAGCGCGATCTCGCCCCGGTTCGCGATCAGCACGGTGGAGAACACGTGTCTTACCTCCTGGTCCGCGTCACGGCGCGTCCGCCTCCGGGGGCGGCGCAAGTACGAAAAGCACCTCGCCGTACTCGACCGGGGTGCCGTCGGCCACGCACACCTCGACCACGCGGCCGGGCCGGTCGGCGTCCACCGGGTTCATGAGCTTCATGGCCTCGACGATCGCGACCTGCTGGCCCGCCGCCACGTCCTGGCCCACCTCGACGAACGGGGGTGCCCCGGGCCCGGGGGCCCGGTAGAAGGTGCCCACCAGCGGCGCCGAGATGGTGAACGTGCCGTCCGCCGGGGGCGCCTCCCCCGGGCCGCCGGCGGCGGCCGGCGGCGCGGCGGGCGCCGCCACCACGACCGGCCCGCCGGCCGGCGTATCCGGCCACTCCAGCGCCACCAGCAGCTCACCGGCCTGCACCCGGACGCTGCGCAACGGCGCCGGGGCGGTACGCGCGAGCTGCGTCGCGTGCCGGCACAGCTCGTCGATGCCGTGTGAGGTCGTGTCGGTCACCTCGTTGGTCATCTCCACCTCGACTCCTCGGTGCCGAACCGCCGGAACCGTCGCCGGCGGCGGGCCACCAGATCCGTCGCCGCGACGGCGGCGATCTCCTGAAGGGACTCGATCAGCGCGGCCCGCAGCAGGTCCGCCGCGGTGACCGGGTCCTCGTGCGCGCCGTCGGGCGGTTCGGGCACCACCGCGTCGACGATGCCGTGACGCAGCAGGTCCCGGGAACCGATCTGCAACGCCGCCGCGGCCCGGGGCGCGGCGGCCGGATCCTTCCAGAGGATCGCGGCGCACCCCTCCGGGCTGATCACGGAGTACATGGCCCCGGCGCAGGCGAGCACGCGGTCGGCGACGGCCAGCGCCAGCGCGCCGCCACTGCCGCCCTCGCCGGTCACCACCGCGACGACCGGCACCGGCAGCCCGGACATCAGGCGGATCGTCTCGGCGATCGCCCACGCCTGCCCACGCTCCTCGGCGTCCACGCCGGGATGGGCTCCCGGGGTGTCCACCAGGGTGACAACCGGCAGGCCCAGCTTGGCGGCGAGCCGCATGAGCCGGGCCGCCTTGCGGTAGCCCTCCGGCAGCGCCATGCCGAAGTTGCGCTGGATGCGCTCGGCCGTGTCCCGGCCCTTCTGGGTGCCGATCACGATCACCGGCCGGCCGTCGAGCCGCCCGATCCCGCCGACGATCGCCGGGCAGTCGCCCGAGCAGCGATCGCCGCGCAGTTCCAGGAAGTCGTCGAAGACCTGGGCGACGTGGTCGAGGGTGGTGGGGCGCTGGGGGTGCCGCGCGGCCGCCACCACGTCGGCGGCCTCGCGGACGGGCAACTCGGCGGGGTCGCGGACGAGGCGTACCCGGGACGGCGCCGTGGCCGCCGGGGTGCCCGGCGCGGCGGCGGCCAGCAGCCGGGCGAGGGTCGGGCGCAGCGCCGAGCGCGCGACCACCGCGTCGAGCAGGCCACGGGCCAGCAGGAACTCGGCGGTCTGGAAGCCCTCCGGGAGTTCGTGGCCGATCGTCTGCTCGATCACCCGCCGCCCGGCGAAGCCGATGCGGGCGCCGGGCTCGGCGATGACGACGTCGCCGAGCGTCGCGAAGGAGGCCGCCACCCCGCCGTACGTCGGGTCGGTGACCAGGCAGATCGTCAGGATGCCCGCCTCGTCCAGCTCGGCCATCG
Organism: Micromonospora sp. H33; assembly: GCF_052068455.1. Lineage (NCBI taxonomy): Bacteria > Bacillati > Actinomycetota > Actinomycetes > Micromonosporales > Micromonosporaceae > Micromonospora > Micromonospora sp. H33. Next base: position 88,505 of record NZ_JBQHDE010000004.1, read on the forward strand.
CCTGGCTGGTCTTCGCCATCTGCATCAGGGCGAGCGCGCCCTCCTGCATGCGCGCCCCGCCGGAGGCGGTGACCAGCAGCAGCGGGCGGCGGGTGTCGCGCGCGGTCTCGGCGGCGGCCGTGATGGCCGCGCCGACTCCGACGCCGAGGCTGCCGCCGAGGAACCGGAAGTCCATCACGGCGGCGACCAGCGGGTGGCCCATCAGGGTCCCGGTCACGCACGTGACCGCCTCGGCCAGGCCGGTGGTGCCGCGCGCGGCGCGGAGCCGGTCGGGGTAGGGGTGGGAGTCCACGAAGCCGAGCGGATCCTCGCTCACCGCCGGCGGTTCCAGCGGCTGGACGGATCCCGGGTCCAGCAGTTGCTCGATGCGTTGACCGGCGGTGAGTCGGCTGTGGTGGCCACAGCCGGGACACACCCGCAGGTCCCGGTCGAAGCGCGGGCCGTAGGTCAGGCCCCGGCAGGTGCCGCAGCTGACCCACTCCGGCGCGGGTGGGGGCAGTGTGGAGACGGTCACACCGGCAGCCTGACCCCGCCACCTCAAGGCGTGTTGGACGCGGGCTGAACCGGGGCCCCGCCACCGGCGCCGACGTCCACCGGCTCTCGAGGGCCGGCCGTGATCCTGCTGTGCGGGCGCGGCCGGTCCGGCCGGTCCGGCGCACGGGCGGCACGCCGCCGCCGGAGAGGGAGGACGCGGATGCCGAGCGACCGGGCGGTGGGCCGGGAGCCCACCGACACGTACGACGAGACGACCTCCGTCCTGGTGGTCGGTGGTGGCTACGCCGGCCTCGCGTCGGCGCTGTTCCTCGCCCATCACGGGGTGGCGTCGGTGCTGGTGGACCGGCACCCGGGCATCTCGGTGCAGGGCCGGGCGCGGGGGATCAACCAGCGGACGATGGAGCTCTACCGGCCGCTCGGTGTCGAGGACCGGATCCGGCGGGCCGGCCGGCCGTTCGACGACGAGGCGGGCGTGGTCCGCTGCGAGACGCTCAGCGGGGAGTGGACCTGGCTGCTGGCCGACGACACGCGCAAGCCGCTGCCCGAGCTGACGCCGGCCGAGTTCGTGATGGCGGACCAGCGCAGTGTGGAGCCGATCCTGGTCGACGCGGCCCGCGAGCGCGGGGCGGACATCCGCTTCGGCACCCGCTGCGTGTCGGTGGAGGCCGACGACGACGGCGTGACCGCGGTGATCGAGGACGTCGCGAGCGGCGACCGCCGGACGGTCCGGTCCCGCTACCTGGTCGCCGCGGACGGCTTCCGGGGCCGGGTCCGGGAGGCGGTCGGGATCGACCGCGCCGGTCCGGGCGTCACGCAGCACTGGGTGACGTTCCTGGTACGGGCCGACCTCACCGGGATCGTCCGCCAGCGGGCGATGTTCTGGATCGTGGTGAACGACGAGCTCGGGCTGGGGTCGTTCCTGACCACCTCGGTCCCGGACCAGTGGGCGATGAGCGTGAGCTTCGACCCGGCGCAGACCCCGGCGGCGTCGTTCACCCCCGACCGCTGCCGGGAGCTGGCCCGGTCGTTCCTCGGGACCGACCGGCCGGTGGAGGTGCTCGACGTCGCCGCCTGGGAGGAGGCGGTCGGGGTCGCCGACCGGTTCCGGGCCGGGCGGGTGTTCCTCGTCGGCGACAGCGCGCACGTCTGGCCGCCGGCCGGTGCGATGGGCGCCAACGCGGCCGTCCAGGACGCCCACAACCTGGCCTGGAAGCTCGCCGGCGTGCTCGGCGGGTGGGCGGGCGAGGGCCTGCTCGACACGTACGAGGCGGAGCGCCGGCCGGTCGCGCTCGCCCTGGCCGACATCACCGTCGCGCGGCAGCGGGCCCGCTTCGGCGAGGACCCGGGGACCGAGGACGTCGACGACGTGCTCTGCACCCTCGGGCAGCGGTACCGGTCGACCGCGACGGTCGGCGCGGCGCACGACACGGTGTACGGGCGGGAGCTGACCGCGCGCGCCGAGCCCGGCCAGCGGGCGCCGCACCTGTGGCTGGACCGCGGCGGGCGGCGCATCTCGGTGCACGACCTCTGCCACGACGCGTTCGTGCTGCTGACCGGGAGCGCGGCGGTCCGCTGGGACGGGGTCGGGTCGCTCGTGGCGCGGGAGCTTTCGGTGCCGCTGCGGGCGTACCGGATCGGGTCGGCGGCGGCCGGCGCGGACCTGGTCGACGTCGAGGGCGTCTTCGCGGCCCGGTACGACGCCGGCGGGGCGACGCTGCTGCGCCCGGACGGCCACGTGGCCTGGTGTTGCGGCGACGCGGTGGTCGATCCCGCCGCCGCGCTGCGCGAGGCCCTGCGTACGGTGCTCGGCCGGAGCGGCTGACGCGGAAGCGCGCGGTCCGGTGTGGACCGCGCGCGGTGCGTTCGATCCGGTGGGCGATCCCGAGCGCCCACCGGATCAGTACGTGGCGGTGACCTCGTAGATGCCGAACGGGCGGGGGCCGGGCACGCGCTGGTAGTCGCGCAGGGGCGCGGTGGTGTCCCGATGCGCCGCGCCGGCCTCCCAGGCGCGGAAGGCGTCCAGGCTGACCCACTCGCTCATCACGACGAACGCGCGGTCGTCGTCGGCCGCGCGGAGCAGCTCGTTGCGCAGCAGGCCGGGCGTGCCGGCCAGGTCGCGGCTGATGCGGTGGTACGCGGTCGCCACCGCGTCCGGCTCGCCGGAGGGCGCGGCGGCGTAGACCAGGACCCGGACCCGGTGCGGTCCGGCCGGTGCGGCCTCATCCGGTCCGGCCTCGTCGGACGTCGGCCGTGCCACCTGGTCGGACATGCGGGCCACCCCTCCCTCGCGCGCCACGACGTGGCGGCGGTCCCGCCCGGGATCGCGTCCACAGCACACCCCGACCCGCTGGGGCGCGGCTGAAGCCGGGCTGGGTCTCCGGGCCCCGGCCGGCCGGTTCTCGAGGCGGACTCGACATCCGCCGGACGCCGGCACGGGCGGAAATAGGAGGCGTCAGCATCATTCCCGCCGAGCGGCGCAAAAAGGACAACATAGATGACGGTTTTTGTCCAGAGTGCCGCTGGAACTACGGATTAGTTGCCACTCACCCGATCCCACTGGACGCTAAGCGACATTTTGTCGACCCCTCCGCGCCGCGCGCGATTAGCACGGAACCTACCCGCAGGAAACGTCGGACAGTTGACCCACGAAACCTTGACCGTGCTGGGGTCGCAACTTACAGTCTGTAGCAGTTGCGCCACGGAGCATGTCGATCATGCCGCCGAAAGGCGGGACAAAGTGTCTGGGGGTTGTTCCACCACCACAATTGCCCGTCGATGTCCCGCTTTTCGGACCAGCGTTAACGCGCACCATTTCCTGGGGGAGCTGAATGGTGTTCCGCATTCTTGGCCCACTGTCCGTTACTCACGAGGACCGGGATATCACCCCGACCGCACCGAAGGTTCGCCAGGTCTTGGCTTTTCTTCTGGTGCGCCGTAACCAAGTCGTGCAGGTCAGCGAATTCGTTGACGAATTATGGGGGGACAATCCCCCGGACAGCGCGATGACAACTCTCCAGACGTACATCTACAAGCTGCGCAAGGACGTGCTGGACCCGTCCGGGCTGGCGCGGCTACACACCCAGTCCTGCGGCTACCTGCTGGACGTCAACGACGATGACATCGACGTATGTCACTTCGAGCGGCTCGCCCAGCAGGGCCGACTCGAACGGGAGCGCGGTGACGCGCAACGCGCCAGCGACCTGCTCACCGAAGCGCTGGCCCTCTGGCGGGCCCCCGCTCTGCTCGGGGTCAACGCCGGCGAGATCCTCTCCGCCCACATGACCCGCCTGGAGGAGAACAAGCTCCGGGTGCTCGGCATGCGCATCGAAGCGGACATGCAGCTCGGCCGGTACGAGGAACTGATCAGCGAACTGAAGGAACTGGTCCGCAGCTATCCGCTGCACGAGCGGTTCCACGCCAACCTGATGACCGCGCTGGACCGGTCGGGCCGGCGGTACGAGGCCTTCGAGGTCTACCGGCGGCTGCGGGAACTGCTCATCGACGAACTCGGGCTGGAACCGTCCCCGGCCGTCCAGCGGCTGCACCGGTCCCTGCTCAACGCCGAGCCGACCGAGAACCGGCCGACACCCCGCCCGGCGGCGTCCGCCGAGCGTGCCCCGGCCCGTACGGCGGTGCCCGCGCAGCTGCCACCGGACGTACCCGACTTCACCGGCCGGGAGGCCGTGGTGCGGCAGGTCCGTGCCGTCCTCGCCGCCGCGCAGGAACACCGCACCGCGCCCGCCGCCGTCTCCATCTGCGGGTTGACCGGTGTCGGCAAGACGACCCTGGCGCTGCACGTCGGGCACCTGGAGAAGGCCCGGTACCCGCACGGGCAGCTCTTCGCCGACCTGCGGGGATCGTCCCGCAACCCGACCTCACAGCTGGACGTCCTCGCCGCGTTCCTGCGGGCGCTCGGCGTGCCGGAGCAGCAGATCCCGCCGACCGTGGAGGAGCGCAGCAGCCTCTACCGCACCTGGAGCAACGGCCGGCGACTCCTGGTGGTCCTCGACGACGCGGCCTCCGCCTCCCAGATCGCCCCGCTCGTGCCGGCGACGCCGGAGAGCGCGGTCGTGGTGACCAGCCGGTGGGGCTTGCAGGTCCTGCCCGGCGTCAAGGTCACCAAGCTCGACGTGATGACCACCGGCGAGGCCGTGGCCCTGCTGCGGGCCATGGTGGGCACGTCTCGGGTGAACGCCGAGCTCGAGGAGGCCGAGCGGATCGCCGACCGGTGCGGCCACCTGCCGCTGGCGCTGCGCTGCGTCGGCGCCCGGCTCGCCGCGGCACCGACGTGGTCGCTGCGGAAGATGGCCAGCCTGATCGAGTCCGGGCCGGCCGCGTTGGACCAGCTGCGGTTCGCCGAATTCGACGTCCGCAACAACTACGACGAGACCTACTACGGGCTGGAGCCGCACGACCGCAGCGCCCTGCGCCTGCTCAGTCTGCTGCCGCCACCGCACTTCACCGCCGCCACCGCGGCCAACCTGCTCGGCAGCGCCGCCGACGCCGTGGAGACGCAGCTCGGCCGCCTGGTCGCCTGCAACCTCCTGGAGGCGCGGGCGGACGAGGGTGTGGTCCGCTACCAGCTGCACCGGCTGACCCGCCTGTACGCGCGGGAACGCCTCAACCACGAGTTCATCGAGCCACGGCTCGGTTCGAACGCCTGAGACCGCGGACGGGTGCCGGAGTCAGACGCACCACCGACCGGCCGTCCCGCCGGTGTGGCACCGTCACCCGCCCGTCCCGTCCCGCCGCCCGGCCGTCCCGCTGCGGCGGCCACCGCCCGCCACCGGACCGCCGGACCGGGTCACCGCCCGTCAACCCGTGCGGCGTGGGCTGCCGTCTCAGCCGCTGTCGAGCTGCCCCACGCATAGGACCGCCCCATCCATGAGGGCAGCTCGACAGGACGACGGTCAGGGTGCCGCCGGGTCGCACACTGGCGCGGGGCCACGGGCGGTGACCGCCGGGCGGTCACCGCCCGCCGGCGGTCCGGACGATCTCGCCGTTGACGTTGCCGTTCGCGGCCGACCCGAGGAAGACCACCAGCCGGGCCACGTCCTCCGCCGTGCTGAGGCGGCCGCTGGGGGTGTCCCGGGCGGCCTGCGCGACCAGCTCCGGGTCGACGTTGTCGAGGCTCTCGGTCAGCGTCCCGCCGGGGGCGACCACGTTGGCCAGCACGCCGTCCCGCGTCCACATCAGCCCCCGGACGAAGCCGTGCAGCGCCGCCTTGGCGGCCCCGTAGACCTCCGATCCCGGGTTGCCGTGCAGGGCGGTGACCGAGGAGAGCAGGACCACGCGGCCCCACCCGCGCCGGCGCATCCCGCCGAGCACCTCGCGCACCGTCCACAGGTGGCCCTCGACGTTCTCCCGGAACCGCCCCAGCCACTCCTCCAGCGGCAGGTCCTCGTACGCCGGGAGGTCCTCCGGGTTGATCCACACCCAGGTCTGGGCGTTGGCCACCAGGACGTCGACCCCGCCCCAGCGCTCCTCCACCCGGCGCACCGCCGCCCGTACCGAGGCGGGATCGGCGAGGTCGTACGGCACCGCGAGCGCCCGCTCCTCCCCGCCGAGCTCCTTGACCACCTGCTCGGCGGCCGCCTCCGAGGTGTGGTACGTGACGGCGACCCGGGCGCCCTCGTCGGCGAAGGCCCGTGCGGTGGCCCGGCCGATGCCCCGGGTCGCCCCGGTCACCAGCACCCGCTTGTCCGTCAGGCCGAGATCCATGGCGTACCCCTCACACGATGTCGCTGACCGGCACGGCCGTGCCAGGGGGTCAATCTCCGCCGCCGGGCTCGACGCCGGCTCGGGACGGCGCCACCAGGGCCGGCGTCTGCTCCAGCCGGGGTCAAGCCGCCCCCGATAGCGTCCGCCGCGACCATCCCGCCTGGACTTAAGGACGGCCGATGCCGCTGCACGACGAACTGCGGGAGATCCGCGATCCGGTGCTGCGCAAGGTGCAGGACCACCCCTTCTGGTCGGGGATCCGGGACGGGTCACTGCCACCGGCGGCGCTGGCCCACTTCCTCGCGCAGGACACCGGGTACCTGCTCCCGACGTACGCCCGGGCGTTGGCCCGCTGCGCGGCGGCGGCCGACGACGACGCGCACACCCTGCTGCTCGGCCAGTCGGTGGCCGGGACCCTGGACGCGCGCGACCGGCTGCGCGCCAACAGCTCCGCCCTGGCCGCGACGACCGGCCTGCCGGAGACCCTCGGCGAGCCACCGATCGACCCGGTCACCCGGGCGCACACCGCGTTCCTCACCGCCGCGACGGCCGACTCCTTCGCCGGCGGGGTGGGCGCCCTGCTGCCGATGGTGTGGTTCAACGCCGAGGTCTCCGACCGGCTGCTGCGCGACACCGTGCCCGGATCGCGCTACCGGCCGTGGGTGGAGGCCTACCACCCCGGGGAGTCCTACCGGTACGCGGTGCAGGCCTTCCTGGACATGGCCGACGACGTCGGCAAGAACGGTACGGCCCGGCAGCGGGCCGAACTCATCGAGCGGTTCTCCATCAGCATCCGTTACGAATGGGCATTCGCCGAGTCCTGCACCGCGTCCCTCTCCGACGACGGGGACCGGCGGCTGCCGTTCGAGGAGTCAACGAGAGAGGGCACGAGATGACTGCCCAGGCCCCGATCCCCTACCCCTTCCCGTGGACCCCGCCGATGGAGGTCCCGGAGGCGCTGCGCGGCCTGCGGGAGCAGGCCCTCGTCGAGGTGCGCCTGCCCAGCGGCGACACCGCCGTGATGGTGACCCGCTACGCCGACGTCCGCAGCCTCTTCGCCGACCCCCGGCTGAGCAAGAACGTCGCCCGCCCGGACGTCGCCCGCATCGCCGCCGACAACGAGCTGTTCGTCGACCCGAAGATCGACGGCGACCCGCCCCACCACACCCGGATGCGGGGGCTGGTCACCCGGGCGTTCACCGCCCGCCGGATCGAGCTGCTCCGCCCGTACGCCCAGGAGGTCACCGACGAGCTGCTGGACGCGTTGGCGGCCGGCCCGAAGCCGACCGACCTGAACGAGGCGCTCGCCTTCCCGCTGCCGATCCTGGTGATCTGCAAGCTGCTCGGCATCCCGCCCGAGGACCGCAACCGGTTCCGCTCGCTGGTCGACGGCTTCCTGTCGGTCACCAAGCTGCCGCCGGACGAGGTGGAGCGGTGCCGCAGCGAGCTGTGGCAGTACCTGGTCGAGCTGATCGAGTACAAGCGGGCCAACCCCGGCGAGGACGACCTCATCACCAGCCTGATCAAGGTCCGCGACGAGGACGACAACCGGCTGTCCGAGTACGAGCTGCACCACTGGACGCGGAGCCTGCTCATCGCCGGGTACGTCACCACGGCCAGCCAGATCGGCACCGGCACCGCCGTGCTGCTGCACCGGCAGGACCTGGTCAAGGAGATCCGGGCGGACTACTCGTTGGTCCCGTCGGCGGTGGAGGAGCTGCTGCGTACGCAGATCATGGGCTCCTCGATCGGCACCCTGCGGTACGCGCTGGAGGACATCGAGCTGTCCGACGGCACGATCCTCAAGAAGGGGTCCAGCGTGCTGCTCTCCGAGGAGTCGGCCAACATGGACGAGGAGGTCTTCACCGACCCGTTCACGCTGGACATCCGCCGCCCGGAGAACCACCACATGACCTTCGGAGCGGGCATCCACTACTGCGTCGGCGCGGCGCTGGCCCGGATGGAGCTCCAGGTCGCCACGGAGACGCTGCTGCGCCGGTTCCCGGACATCCGGCTGGCCGTGCCGGCTGCCCGGCTCCCCCGCGCCCTCGGCGGCTTCATGGAGGGCTTCAGCGAGGTCCCGGTGACCTGGTGAACCGCCACGCGCTGGTCACCGGCGCCAACCGGGGCATCGGCCGGGCGGTCGCCGCCGAGCTGCACGCCCGCGGGCTGGCGCTCACGGTGACCGCCCGCGACGCGTCGGCCGCCGCCGGCACGGCGGCCGAGCTGGGTTCCGGCGTACGCGGGCAGCAGCTCGACGTGACCGACCCCGGCAGCGTCGGCAAGGCGGCCGCCGCGGTCGGGCCGGTCGACATCCTGGTCTGCAACGCCGGCGTGCTGCTCGACGCCGGCACCGACCCGCTCACCGCCCCCGTCGACCTGGTCGAGGAGACGCTGCGGGTCAACCTCCTGGGCACCTGGCGGATGCTCCAGGCGTTCGTGCCGGCCATGGTCGAGCGGGGCTGGGGGCGGGTGGTGGTGGTCTCCAGCGGCACCACCGCCGAGTTCGGCGGAGCCCTCTTCGGCGGCGCCCCCGGCTACTCGCTGTCCAAGAGCGCCCTGAACGGGCTCACCACCCTGGTCGCCGGGCAGACCGCCGGCACCGGGGTGCTGGTCAACGCGGTCAACCCCGGGCGGGTCCGGACCCGGATGATGCCGCGCATGACGACCCCGCCGGAGGTGCCGGCCCGGTTCATCGCCGACGCGGCCACCCTCCCCGACGACGGGCCGACCGGACAGTTCCTCACCGAGCGACACGTCCCGCGGTAGGGCGGGACGCCTTCCACCGAGCGGGACCCTTCGACCAACAGGAGACCGACCATGCAGATCGACCTGTCCGGCAAGAAGGCGGTGGTCACCGGGGCCGGCGCCGGCATCGGGCTCGCCGTGGTGCGGGCGCTCGCCGCCGCGGGCGCCGACGTCTACGGCGGCGCCCGGACCGTCAGCCCCGAGCTGAAGGAGGCCACGCCGCACACCCTCACCGTGGACCTGGTCACCGAGGAGGGGCCGCAGCTGCTGGTGGAGCGGGCGCTCACCGAGTTCGGCGGCATCGACATCCTGGTCAACAACGTCGGCGGCGGCGTCATGCTCGCCCCCGGCTTCCGGGACATCACCGACGACGTGTGGCGGCAGACCTTCGAGCTGAACGTCATGACGACGATCCGGGCGACCCGGGCCGCGCTGCCGAGCCTCGTCGAGCGCAAGGGCACGATCGTCAACATCGGATCGATGAACGGCACGATGGCCGACCCCCGGCTCGCGCACTACTCGGCCGCCAAGGCCGCCGTCGCCAACATCGGCAAGGCGCTGTCGGCGGAGTTCGCCGCCCAGGGCGTACGGGTCAACACCATCTCCCCCGGTCCGGTGAAGACCCGGCTGTGGACCAACCCGCACATCGCGGAGAAGGCCGGGATGACGCCGGACGAGTTCGTGGCGATGGTGCCGAAGATGGCCGGCCTCGCCACCGGCGAGATGATCGAGCCGGAGGAGATCGCCGCGCTGGTCGTCCTGTTCGCCTCCGGGCGGATCCGCAGCGTCACCGGGGTCGACCTGCCGATCGACGCCGGCATGGCACCCCCGTCGCGCTACCAGCGCCCCAACTGACCTTCGCTCACGACCCGGCCCCCGGCGCCGCTCGCGCCGGGGGCCGTTAGTAGGGGGCCCTTCTTCTACCGCAGGCGTTAAGAAGGGCCCCTTCCTTACACGTCAGGCCGGCGCGCGGAGGCGTTCGGCGTGGCGGACCAGGTCGGTGCCGTCGAGTACCGTCTCGGCCGGGCCGACCAGGTTGACCCGCCGGCAGAACGCCCGGCCCAGTTCGAGGTCGTGCAGCACGCCGCCGGAGAGGGCCTCCGCGATCAGGTCCTGGCGGGCCATCTCCGCCTTGTCCTCGTCCGGCACCGGCTGGCCGGTGATCCGGTAGATGCGGGCGCGGTCCATCGCCGCCGACTCCCGGTAGACCGCGTCAGCCTCCCGGGCGGTCGCCGCGTCGTACGCCAGGGCCGTCGCGACCGGGTCACCGCCGCCGACGTCCACCGCCTCGGCGGCGGCGAACGCGTACGTGAGCGCCATCGCCGAACCCCAGCCGTACGCCGGATTGCTCGCGCAGAGGGAGTCGCCGGCCGAGAGCAGGCCGAGGACGACGGGCTGGCCGTCGACCACGTACCGCCGGCGCAGGCTGCGGTTGCCCGCCATCACCTGGACGCCTTCGAGGGGAGTGCCGTTGGCCGGGTCCACCCAGGGCGCCAGCGCCGGGATGCCTCGCGCCACCGCCTCCCAGATGGAGGTGTGCCGCAGCGCGCGGGCGTTGCGGTTGTCCGGATGGCACTCGAAGGAGAACGCGTACGTGTCGTGGTCGCCGGGGAAGCCGATGAACCAGCCGTCGGCGAACTCGCCACGCAGCGTGGACACCGAGGTCCGGGGCAGCTCGCAGGTGTCGGTGAAGCGGAAGTAGCGGCTGTAGTAGACGGTCTCGCAGTCCTGCACCTCGGTGGGCACGCGGATCCCCTCGGCCGCAAGCCAGCGGGACACCGGAGACCGCTGGCCCAGGCAGTCCAGCACGACGTCGGCGGTGAGCTGGTCGCCGTCGGCGAGGCGTACCGAGGTCACCCGGGGGCCGGCGCTCGTCCAGTCGAAGCACAGGCCGTTCGCGACCGCCGGGCAGCGGAACTCGACGCCCGGCTCCTCCTCGGCGGTGAGCCGCAGCGCCAGCTCGAAGACCGCCCGTCGGGCCCACACGTTGGTGAACGTGTCGTCGGCGGGGACCCACTGGTCCTCCGGGATGAGCCGCTTGAACAGGTTCATCTCCTCGACGCCGCTCGCCCGCAGCCGGGCCAGGACGTCGGGCGCGTGCCGCAGCAGCAGGTTGCGGGCGCGGGCGGAGAAGCCGTGCGGCAGCCGGAACTGCGGCACCCCGCGGCGCGGCCAGTGCAGGAACGGGTCCGCGGTGGGGTCGGCCGGCGGCGGGTCGCGTTCCACCACGGTCACCGGGTGGCCGCGCCGGGCGAGCGCGATCGCGGCGGACGTGCCGGCGATGCCGCCGCCGAGGACGAGGACGCGCTGGCTCATCAGCCCTCCCGCCTTCCCGTACGCGCGGTCACCGGCGCCACTGCACGACGTCGTCGAGCGGCTTGCGGCGCGCCGCGTTCGGCGGCACCGGCATCCGCTTGCTGCGGTCCTCGTGGCCGAGGGTGATGATGCCGGTCAGGGACACGTCGGCCGGCAGGTCCACCACGTTGGCGAGCGCGCTCAGCTCGTCGGTGTAGACGGAGCTGACGAACCCGGTGCCGAGGCCCTCGTTGATGGCCGCGAGCTGGAGCAGCATGAACAGCGCTCCGCAGTCGAACCACCAGAACGGCACCGGCCAGGGGATCTCCGACCAACCCGGCCGGACGTCCTCGCCGCCGTACCGCTCGTGGTAGGACGCCTCCCGGGTGGCGACGTAGATGTGCACCGGGGCCGACGCGATCCAGCGGGGGAAGCCCAGCTCGACGTAGCGGGCCTCGGCGATGTCGGCGGCCTTCTGCCGCAGCCCCGGGTCGGTGACCACGACGAGGCGGTACCCCTGGCTGAAGCCGGCGCTCGGGGCCCGCCGTACGGCCGCCACGATCCGGTCGAGGGCCTCGTCGGCGACGGGCTGGTCGGTGTAGCTGCGCACCATCTGGCGGCGGCGCAGCACGTCGGGAAAGTCCATGGAAACTCCCTCGGGTCAGATCGCGAGCTGCACGTCGTACCGCCGCAGCCACGCGTCGAACTGCAGCACCATCTCGATGTTCATCCGGCTCACCCACTGGTGGGCGATCTCCGAGGGCCGGTCCAGCGTGGCCCGGACCGCGGGGAGGTCGAGCAGCGGCAGCGACGGCGAGGACCGGTCGTTCACCAGCGCCGACAGTTCGTCGCGGAGCATTTCCGCGTACGCCGGATCCTGGGTGACCGGCCACGGGCTCTTGGCGCGGTCGAGCACCGAGTGGGGCACCAGGTCGCGGACGGCCGCGCGGAGCAGGCTCTTCTCGCGGCCGTCGAAGGTCTTGAGCCGCCACGGGGTGTTGTAGAGGTACTCGACCAGGCGGTGGTCGCCGTAGGGCACCCGCAGTTCGAGCGCGTTGGCCATGGCGAGCCGGTCGTCACGGTCCAGCAGCATCGGCAGCCACCAGGTGAGGGTGACGTGGGTGATGCCGCGCATGAGCCGCTCGGTGTCGTCCTCGTCGCCGGCCAGCGGCGCCGCCGCGAGGGCCGTCCGGTACTGGTCCCGGTAGTACGAGCCCAGGTCCAGCTTGGCCATGAAGCCCGGGTCGAACAGGCCGCGGCCCTGACCGCGCGGCGACCCGGGCATGAGGTACTCCTTGGCGACCCAGGGGAACATGTCGGCGGCGAGGAGCTGCTGGTGGTACATCCAGCTGTAGCCGCCGAAGATCTCGTCGGCGACCTCACCGCTCAGCGCGACCGTCGAGTGTTCCTTGATGCGGCGGGCGGTCAGGTAGTTCGACGTGTCCATGTCGCCCAGCGTGGTGGGCATGTCCTGCGCGTAGAGAACGGCGTCGCGGGCGGCCCGGTCCATCAGGTCGCGGGTGCTGAGCTGGATGCGGACGTGGTCGGCCTTGAGGTGCCGGGCGACCTCGTCGGCGTACACCTCGTCCGGCGCGAACCGGACGTCATCCGGCTGGAAGGCCTTGGCGTAGTCGTCGAACGTGGTCACGAAGGTACGGATGCGCTCCCCGTCGAGCTTCCAGCGCCAGTACGCGGCGATCGCCGACACGGCACTGGAGTCGACCCCGCCGGAGAGCGCCGTGCAGAGCGGCACCTCCGACTCCAGCTCCCGGAGCACGATGTCGTGCAGCAGCTCCCGGATGTGGCCGACGGTGCCGTCCAGGTCGTCGGTGTGCGGCCGGGCCTCCAGGGCCCAGTACCGCCGCTGCGCCATCCCGGCGCGGCCGATCGTCAGCGTGGTGCCGGGCAGCACCGCGCGCAGGTCCCGGAAGACCGACATGCCGGGCCGCTTGGCGGTGGCGAACAGCTCCTGGAGGTTGTCGAGCCCCACCACCGGCTTCACGAGCGGGTTGGCCAGCAGCGCCTTCGGTTCGGAGCCGAACAGCACGCCCTCCGGACGGCGGGCGTAGAAGAGCGGCTTCACGCCGAGCCGGTCGCGGACCAGCACCAGCTCCTGGCGGCGCAGGTCCCAGATCGCGAACGCGAAGATCCCCTCCAGCCGGGAGGCGCACTCCACGCCCCACTCCAGGTACGCCCGCAGCACCACCTCGGTGTCGCTGCGCGTACGGAACTCGTGCCCGCGGGCCCGCAGTTCGGTACGGAGCTGCTTGAAGTTGTAGACCTCGCCGTTGTAGACGATCGTGGCGACCTGGCGGCCGTCCTGCTCGACGGTCAGCGGCTGCGCGCCGCCGGCCACGTCGATGATGGCCGTACGGGTGTGCCCGAGGGCGGCGTGCCCCCGGATCCACACCCCGGAGTCGTCCACCCCGCGGTTGGTCAGGGTGTCCGTCATCGCCCGCAGTGTCGCGCGCTCCCCCGCCAGGTCACGCCCGAAGTCCACCCAGCCGACGATGCCGCACATGCGCATCACCCCTCGCCTCGCGTCCGACTACGCGCAGCCTGCCGGGCACCGTTCCAGGCGACCTCGAAGGCGACTCGACGGGAGGCGCACCGGTGATCGATGGCCAGCACCACGGGACGTAGGTAGCCTCACCCTGTGCCGGACGAGATCCACAAGGCGTTGCTCGAGAGCTTGCTGGGATGCCTGGCCTTCCTGGAGCACAGCGACAGTGACACCGTCGATCCTGACTCTGCGATGCGTGCCTTGGAGAACGCGGCGTATCCGCTGCTGAACCTGTCTGACGCCGACCGGGCGTCGCTCGTCACGATGTTCGAGCAGATGGCCACCGAGGAGACGGACGCCGGGTGGCGCGAGTTCATCCGACTCCAGCCCCGTGGCCTGGGCCTCGTACCGGCCGACGATAGCGACATCGGGGCCATCGGATAGCACCTCGGCCGTGCAAGAGGTCGCCGACGGGGAGGTGACAGGTGGGCAGGAGTCGACGTCGGAGAGCATCCGGGCCAGCGGTAGAGCCAGGGCCGGCAGCAGCGGCGACGGATGAGCGGCTGTCCCTGCTGGAGTCGAGGATCGCCGAGCTCCAGCGCGATACACGGCGACGGGCCTCCTGGTACCGGGAGCCCAGCGTCCTGGTCGCGATCCTGGCGCTCGTCCTGTCCCTCGTCTCGGTCTACCTCACGTACCGGCAGGGCGTCGAGCAGAAGTCACAGGAGTCGAGGGCGGAACTCGGGCAGCTCATCCAGCGGATATCAGACCTTTCACGGGACAGCGTGGCCAAGGCGGAGGACGAGGAGGGGCAGGCCGTCGTCCGGCAGCCTCCGGCCCGGGTCGACAACGAGAGGGTGGCGCTGGCCCAGCAGGCCGCGGACATCATCCGACGGATGCCGGATGAGGTGTCGGCGCACGAGTGCTATCTCGTCGCGCAGGCCTTCTACGAGTCGAAGAGATTCGCCGAAAGCCGGGAGATCGCCAGGATCGGAACGTCGAAGAGGGTCGACGGGATCACCCACCCCGCGCTCTACAGGGTGGAAGCCGGGTCCTCCTTCGCCGACGGCTACCTGGAAGAGGGCCGCCGGGCGATGCGGGGGGCCATCGACTCGTCGCCATCCGCTCCGGAAGAAGAGCGCGTGTACAACCGCGCGTACAACGAGGTCTTCTGGGCGGACTGGGAACGGAAGGCCCGCGCCTGCACCGAGGCGCACCAACATTTCGAGAACGCGAAGCGTCTCACCGAACAACTCACCTCGGAGACCTACCGCGCGCAGATGGGCAAGCTCGTCGCCGAGCCCGAACCAGCTTGCCCCTGACGTGCTTCAAGCGGGACGCGCATGCCAGCGAGCGAGGGTCGGAACGCCGAGGTAAGGACCGTCTTCCCGGAGATCGTAGGGCTACCCGCCCTGAGCAGGTGGGATCAGCCAGGCGAGGGGTTGGCCGTTGAGAGCGGCGTCTGCCAGGCGCCGGGCGGATGTGGTCTTGAGCGCGGCGCAGGAGCTGTCGATCCAGCGCTGAACGTTGTCGACGCCCTGGTGACGGTACTCGACGGCTTGGACCAGGCACTCCAGCTTGTCGGCGTCGCGGGCGACGACGGCTTCCCGGGTCTCGCCGGCCTCGTACTCGGCGACGGCGGCCGTGATGACGTCGGCGACGGCCGGTGGGCAGGCAGCGACCTGGTCGGCGGTGACGGCCGTGTTGGGTACGGCGGTGAGGTAGCGCTTGGCGACGTGGGGTATGTCGGTGATCCGGGTTTCCTGGGTGTCGTGCAGGACGCAGAGCATGGAGACGCGGGCGGGGTCGGCGCCCTCCATGGCGGCGAGCATCATCCCGATGAGCGCGGTGCGGAAGGAGTGCTCGGCGATCGACTCGGGCTGCTTGACGCCGGCGAACCACCAGCCGGTGCGGGCCGCGCGTTTGAGGACTCCCGCCTCGAAGATGAAGCTCATCGCGCCGGCGGCGTCCTGGTCGTCACTCATCTGCCCGTCCTGGTGATCCATCTACGCGAAGGCTGTAGACGCTAGACGTTAGTTGCTCCCGGACTGCGACGAGACGCGGTCGCCCCAGGAAGGCGACGTCGGATAGCGAGGACGAGTCCCGCTCCCACTACCGGCGACGGTCGATACTTGCCGGGTGGTGGAGCAGCCTTCGACGGAATTGACCCGCTGGACGATCCACGGCGAGCGGATCGTGGACGACACGCGGCGGGCGCGGTTGAGCATCGCCGAGGTGGAGTTGCCTGACGGGGGTGCGCTTCGAGCAGTACGTGATCCGCGCGCCTCGCTCGGCGATGGTCGCCGTCCTGGATGGCCAGCACCGGCTGCTGCTGATGCGGCGTCACCGCTTCGTCTTCGACCGATGGGTGTGGGAGCTGCCCGGCGGCTACGTCGATGACGTCGAGGAGCCGGCGGTGTGCGCGGTCCGCGAGGTCGAGGAGGAGACAGGCTGGCGGCCAGGCGCGGTGGAGCCGTTGCTGACGTTCCAGCCGTGGGTGGGTACCGCCGACGCCGAGAACATGGTATTCCTGGCGAGGTCCGCGGACCACACCGGCGCTCCAGTGGATGTGAATGAGGCCGAGCAGGTCGCCTGGATCCCACTGAACGAGGCGCGGCAACTGATCACGACCGGCGAGATCGTCGGTGCGGGGACTGTGATCGCCGTACTGGAACTGGTCACCCGGCGGGCGCTCGGCGACCTGTAGGCCACGTCCGTCGCGCAGTCGGCATCGATCCAGGGCTAAGGAGCGGTACGGTCAATTGCGGTGACCGCCGCACAGACGTCGGCGGAGGCCGCGGCCCAGACACCTACCTGGGAGCAGTGCGATGGCCCCATCGGTGGATCCCCGCTTCGGCGTAGCGCTACGCGAGCTTCGTGAACGACACGGATTGTCTCTGCGCTCCCTGGGCCAGCTTGCTCACCGGAGCAAGAGCCACCTGCATGAGTTGGAGACGGGACTCAAGGCTCCGACCCTCGACACCGCTCGCCACCTGGACCAGGTGCTCGACGCGGGCGGTTCGCTCGCTCGCCTTGTTGAGGTGCCGGTCGACCACGCCGCCGAGGCCGCCGAGCTGAGTTTGAGAGTCGCCGCAAGTGATGTCAGCAGGGACGTGCTCGACCGCATCGAGCAGGGCGTTGACGACCTCGCCAGCGCCTACCCGACTGTGGCACCGGCCGACCTGCTGCCGCTGGTACGACGGCAGCTCGCCTACGTGGTGCGTCTGCTCGACGGGCGCGTCACACTCGCCCAGCAGCGCCGCCTCCTGGTCGCCGGCGGCTGGCTGGCGGTGCTACGGGCCACCGTTCACATCGACCTCCAGCAACGATCAGCGGCGAAGGCACATCTGAAGGCTGCTCTTGACCTCGCCAATCACGCCGAACACGCTGAGATCCGGGGATGGTGCCTGGAGACGCGGGCTTGGGACGTGCTCACCCAGGGCGACTATCGCAAGGCGCTCGACCTCTCCCTTCAGGCCCAACAGGTCGCCCCGAAGGGCAGCTCCGCCCATGTCCAGGCCACCGCCCAGGAGGCGCGCGCGTGGGCGCGGATGGGTGACGTTCGTTCGACCCGGCACGCCCTCGAGCGGGTGGAGCGGCTGACCGCGAACCTGCCGGTCCCCGAGCGGGCCGAACACCACTATCGCTACGACCCGGCAAAGGCCGCCGCCTACACGGCGACGACGTTGGCGTGGGCGGGCGATCCCGGCGCCGAGCAGGTCGCTCGGGCCGTACTCGCCGATCTGGACCCGGATGGCGACGGTGGGGCACGACCCCGCCGGTCCGCGTCGGCGCGCCTGGACCTGGGCCTTGCCCTGGTCGCCGCGGGGCAGCTCGACGAGGCGACCGCTCTGGGCGCGGAGGCTGTCGCGTCCGGGCGGGTCGTGCCCTCGAACTGGTGGCGGGCGGCCGAGCTGTTGGCGAAGGTGGAACAGGCGGGGGTGCCGGAGGCAGCGGCCCTACGCGAGCTGTGCACCGAGTACGCGCCACGCCGTCAGCCAACAGCGGACGGGACAGCCAGTTAGCGGACAGTCACCCTCTGGATCGACGCCCCGCTGCGGGGTGACGCTGTCCTCCTTGGACGAGGGTGCGGGACGCAGGATGCAATCCGTCGGCAGCGGATCCGCGCCTTCCGAACGGAGGGAGCGGAACCGTGAAGGCGATCATCGGACTGCTGCGCCGGCTCGCCAGGCGGCTCTCTCCGTTGGCACCAGTTGCATCCGGCACCGGACAGCGCATCCAGGCAGGTGAGCAGGAGGCAGCCCGACAGCGGCTGCTGGGACAGGCACGCGCTGCGGCGCGACAGTCCGGGGCTGATGGCGAGCCGGCTGATCGCATGCCAACGGCACGGTCGGTGGAGCGGGGCGAGTGACCACCCACGGACCGGTGTTGCCGGTCTGGAGCTGCGGCGGCTGCGGCGCCCCGTGGCCGTGCCCGACTCGACGGCGGGAGCTGCGTGCCGAGTACGCGGACGCTCCGGTGTCCCTGGCCCTGTACATGGGCGCGCAACTCGTCCGCGCCACCGAGGACCTGACCTGGGCGCCTGCCGGCACGCTGCACCGGCGGTTCCTCGGCTGGCTGCGGTGAGCATCCTGCGACCGGGGGACGAGAAGTTCCACTACAGCGACGGGTCTCACCGGTGGATCCCGCCCGACCCGGACTACGACCAGGAGGTCTGGAACGAGCAGGTCCGCCAGCACAAGCAGGGTCACCTGAGGAACGAGCGTCCGAAGGTACGCATCCAGCGTCCCCTCTGACGCCAGCAGACAGCAGGCCCGTTACCGGATCGCACCGGTGTCGGGCCCGCTGGTCGTGCCGTCAGTCGTGGTCGATGTGCGGCGGGGTGCCGGGGGCCTGGCCGGGCTCGGTGACGACGAACTGGCCCATCATGCCCTTGTCCTCGTGCAGCAGCAGGTGGCAGTGGTACATGAAGGGGACGTCGCGGTCGGCGTACTCGCTGAACCGCACCGCCAGCCGCATCGGCACCTCAGGCGTCGTGTAGACGGTGTCCTTCCAGCCCGCCAGCTCCGGCGGCGGCGCCGCGCCGTTGACCGAGAGCACCTGGAACTGCGTGCCGTGCACGTGGAAGTTGTGCGGCTTCGGGAAGGGGCTGATGACCTCCCACACCTCGGTCGTGCCCTTCGTGACCCCGAAGTCGATGCGGTTCATGTCCATCCCCAGGCCGTTGATCTGGCTCGTACCGGCCAGCTCGAAGCGGCGGGCGGCCGGCGCGGCGGCGTCCACGCCGAGGCGGGGCGGGTCGGCGAGGGTGGCGGCCGGCTCGGGTGACGGGGTGAGCTGGTCGGCCGCGCGGAGTTCGAGGACGTCGAACCGGTCGTCGCCGCCGGTGATCCGGCTGTTGATCGGGTCGAGGCCGAGCTCCGGCGGGTAGCTGCGCAGCACGATCCGCTCCCCCGGGCGTACGGTGACGACGATCTCGGCGCGCTCGCCCGGGGAGAGCTGGACGCGCTCGGTGGTGTGCGGGGCGGGCAGCAGGCCGCCGTCGGTGCCGACCAGCGTGAACGGCCGGTCGCCGGAGAGCCCGAAGTTGTAGACGCGGGCCGGTGAGGCGTTGACCAGGCGCAGCCGGACCCGCTCGGTGGTGACCTTGTGGTACGGCCCGACGGTGCCGTTGACCAGCAGCGTGTCGCCGAGGATGCCGACGTCGGCGATCCGCGAGTATCCCTCGTCGAGCTGGTTGAAGTCGCCGAGGTTGACGTCCTGCACGATGACCGGGACGTCGTCGACGCCGTACCGGGTGGGCAGCCGGGCCGCCGACGCCGCCGGCTCGTCCACGATGAACAGGCCGGCCATGCCCCGGTAGACGTGGTGGGCGGTGCGGCCGTGCGGGTGCGGGTGGTACCAGAGCGTCGCGGCCGGCTGGTCGATCTTCCAGGTCGGCGACCAGGTGGCGCCCGCGCGGATGGGCTGGTGCGGGCCGCCGTCCATCGCGGCCGGCAGGTGCATGCCGTGCCAGTGGACGGTGGTCGTCTCGGGCAGGTCGTTGCGGACGTTGACGAGCACCGTCTCGCCTCGGGTCGCCCGCAGGGTCGGGCCGAGGTGCCCGTTGTCGAAGCCCCACGTGCTGGTCGCCCGGCCGGATAGGAACTGGCGCTCACCGGCGCCGGCGGTCAGGTCGAACACGCGCCGCCCGCCCTCCTGGCGGCCGGTGAGCAGCGGTGGGATGGCCAGCTCGTTGAGGAAGTCGACGTCGCCGACGGTGTCGACGTCGCTGACCGCGTACCAGATGCCGAAGCCGCCACCGGCGACGGCCAGCACCGCCGGCACGCCGATCAGGCCCGCCTTCAGGATGCGGCGCCGGGTGGACCGGCGGCGGCCGGCGGTCTCGGCCGGTGGGGTCGCCTGGGCGGGGGTGTCCTGCGGGGAACTCGCCAGCAACGGTGTCTCCATCGTGAAGCGGCCGAGGGGCCGGTGACAGGGCCGGACGGGCGCGGACCGCGGCACACCCCGCCGGCTACCAGCCGGCCCGGGCATGCCGCGGCCCGTACGCTACGTGCGGCTCAGATTACTCGACGCGAATGGATCGGGTGGGGCATCCACGTACCGCGATCCGTACGTCCTCGTGAAGTTCGGCCGGCGGCTCGGGGTCGAGCACCTCGACCTGGCCCTCCTCGTCCTGGTCGAAGACCTCCGGCGCCTGGTAGACGCAGAGGCTGCTCACCGCGCAGGTCTCCTTGGTCGCAATCACACGCATGATGACCACCGATCGCCGTGTCGTCCGGTCCGTCGGCGGCGGGCATCCGCCGCCGCGCGCGCCCGATCGTCGGACAGGAGACTCGAGAGCCGGTACAGCCGCGCGTCGAGCGGCGTTCCAAGGCGGGCCGGCACGATCGGGGACGTCCTCCGTCCGCGCCCCGAAGGGAGCCGCCCGATGACGGGTACGGTCACCGCGTCCCCCGCTCGCCTGCTCCGCCTCGGCAACGCCTTCTGCGAGTCGCAGGCGCTGCTGACGGCGGTCGAGCTGGACCTGTTTCGTACGCTGCGGGACGCGCCCGCCACCGGCGGGGAGATCCGCGACCGCCTGGGGCTGCACGGGCGCGGGCTGGACGACTTCCTGAACCTGCTGGTGGCGCTCGACCTGCTGTACGTCGAGGACGGCCGTTACCGCAACGCCGACGACGTCGACCGCTTCCTGACCGGCCGGGGGCCGGAGGACGTGACCGGGTTCCTTCGCGGCGCGAAGGCCAACCTCTATCCGGTGTGGAACGGGCTGACCGAGACGCTGCGCACCGGCCGGCCGCGCACCCCGGCGGAGGACTTCGCCGGCATGCTCGCCGACCCGGCCGGGGTCCGGCGGTACGCGCACATGATGGACGGCGTGCTGCGCCCGCTGATCCCGCGGCTCCTGGCCGCGATCGACTGGACGGCGTACGGCTCGGTGCTGGACGTGGGCGGCTGCCGGGGCAGCCTGGTCGGTCAGCTCGTCCTGGCCCACCCGCACCTGGCCGGGCACGTGTTCGACCTGCCGCAGCTCGGCCCGGTCCTCGCCGAGCACATGGCCGAGCTGGGCACCGCCGACCGGGTGACCTTCCACGCCGGCGACTTCTTCGCCGACCCGCTGCCGCCCGCCGACGTGGTCGTGTTCGGCCACATCCTGCACAACTGGCGGCCCTGGCAGCGCGAGGAGCTGGTCTGGGCCGCGTACCGGGCGGTCCGGCCGGGCGGTGTGCTGCTGGTGCACGACCGGATGCTCGACGAGGCGTCGCCCCGCGTCGACAACCTGGTCGCCAGCCTCATCATGGCGCTGGTCACCGAGGAGGGCTCGGAGTACCCGGTCGGCGAGCTGGCCGGCTACGCCAGGGCGGCCGGCTTCACGTCGGTGCGCCAGCAACCCCTCGACGACAACGAGACGCTGGTGATCTGCCACCGCGCCGCCTGACCGTCCCAGCACCACGCAGACCCCCCCCCGCGATCTTGCAGTTTCGGCCCTTCTTTTGTCGCTTGTGCGGCCTTTGCCGGGGCAGGAAGTGCAAGATCGCGGGGTTGGGTGCCCCGGCACGGCGAGGCCGGGGTACGCCGCTTGCGGCGTACCCCGGCCTTTCGAACCGTGCCGTCAGGCGGCCTTGCGGGCCACGACCAGGGTGTCGTCGTCGCCGAGCAGGCGGTCCTCGATCTTGACGAAGCCGGCGGCCTCGGCGTGCTCGCGCAGCTCGCCCACCGTGTACTCGGAGCCGCCGTCGGTGACCAGCAGCATGTCCAGGCTGATCACCAGGTTCTCGACGCGACTGGACGGGCGGTCGAGCATCCGGTCGTACACGAGCAGGACGCCGCCCGGGTTGACCGCCTGGTACGCCTTCTCGACCAGGAACTTCCGCTGGTCGCGGTCCCAGTCGTGCAGCACGTGCCCCATCACGACGATGTCCGCACGGGGCAGCGGGTTCTCGAAGAAGCTGCCGCCGTGGAACGTCAGCCGGTCGGTGAGGCCCTTCTCGGCGGCCTGCTCGGCGAAGAACGGCTCCATCTGCGGCAGGTCGAAGACGTGCCCGGCCAGGTTCGGGTGGGCGGTGACGATCTGCGCCGCCAGGCTGCCCCGGCAGCCGCCCACGTCGAGCACCGAGCCGTAGTCGGACCACTCGCCGAACGCCTCGATCAGTTGCGGGCCGAGAACCCGGGTCAGCGCGTCCATGGAGTGGATGAACTGCTTCAGGATCTGCGGGTTGTCCACCACCGCCTCGAAGCTGCTGCCCGACTGCGGCTGACCGGTGCGCAGCGCGTCGGCCAGGCGGCCCCACGCCGGGTACAGGTTGCGGTTGGACCGCTCGATGAAGCCGCCGATGTACGACTCCTCGCCGCGCACCAGGAACCGGTCGGCGCCCTCGGCGTTGCGGTAGCGGCCGTCCGCCCGCTCCAGCAGGCGCAGCTCGACCAGCAGGTCGAGCCAGTCGGACAGGCCGCGGCCGTGCAGGCCGAGCCTGCTCCGGATCTCCTCGAGGCTGGCCGGGCCCTCCCGCAGGGTGGTGAAGAGGCCGAGTTCCACCGCCGTCAGCAGTGCCTTGGCATCGCAGAAGGAGTTGGCCAGCCGCAGGATCCCGGCTGGCCGGCTGGTGTCTGTCGCTGTCGTGGTCACTGAAACCGCCCGCCTTTACGCTCGAACGCCGACGTCGATCTTCTTCATGGACCACCGGGCGATCTTGAGGGACATCTCGATCGCCTCGGTGGCGTACCGCACCATCTCGGCCTGGTAACCGGCCACCGCCTCGGCCAGGGGCGCCTCGCCCCGGGCGACGGCCGTCAACGCCCGGCACAACGCGCTCGCGTCGCGCAGGGCGGTATTCGCGCCCACTCCCCCGGTCGGCGGCATCAGGTGCACCGCGTCGCCGAGGGGGATCACCGGGCCGGGCTCCCAGGCCCGCACCGGCACCGTCGCCCGCAGCGCGAGGGGGTAGGTCTCCGCGGGCTGCGCGTGGGCGAAGACGCCGCGCAGGTCCGGGTGCCAGTCGACGGTACGGTCGAGCACCAGCCGGCACAGTTGCTCGCCGGTGAGCCCGAAGAACGCCTCGTCGTCCATGCCGAGCAGGTTCTTGTGGACGCTGAAGACGGACATGTAGTAGTCCTCGGACCCGCCCATCTCCAGCCCCGGCCACAGCTCCTCGGCCGCCCGCGCCGGCGGCGTCCGGAACACCATCGGCATGAGGGCGAGCCGCAGCCCGTCCGGCGCGGTCACGTTGACGAACCGGTCGCGCAGCGACTCGGGCAGGCCCGCCTCGATCGCCGCCGCGCGGGGCGTCCGGGACAGGATCGCCCGTACGCCGAGGTCCTGGGTGGTGTCGTCGGGGCGGAGCTGGGCGCGGACGGCGGAGTGCGCCCCGTCGGCCGCCACCAGGATGTCGCCGACCGCGTGGTCGCCGTCGGCGAAGTGCGCCACCACCTCGTCGCCGACCTGCTCGTAGCGGACGAACCGCTTGCCGAAGCGGACCGCGTCGTCGAGGCCGGCGAGCAGCACCCGGCGCAGAGTCGCCCGGTCGACCGCGTCGATCTTGTCCGGCGCGTCGCCGCGCGGGTCGTCGAAGGTCGGCGCGGGCAGCGGGTTGAGCCGCTCGTCGAAGGCGACCAGGCCGAGCTGGTGCCGGTCGTTGGCGGTGGCGGTGAGCAGGTCCTGTGCCCGCCGGGGCAGGCACTCCCGCAGGGCGGTCTCACCCTCGGGGCTGATCCGCAGCCGGTACCCCTGCATGCGGCCCTCGGCGGAGGTGTCCCGCTCGTAGACCGTGACGTCGGCGACGCCGGCCTGGCGCAGCCCCTGCGCGAGGCAGAGCCCGCCGACGCCGCCGCCGACGACGAGCACCCGCATCCGCCGGCCGTTCTGGTTTCCCATGGCGGCGTCAGCCGAGGACCACGGCGGCGATCCGGTCGAGGTGGTCCGGATCGGCCGTGCAGGACAGGATCAGCAGCTCGTCGCAGCCGTTGGCGGCGTACCCGTCGACGACGTCGCGGAGCTTGCCCTCGTCGGTGATGGCGCCCTTCGCGAGGTGCTCGACCATCTGGCCCATGTAGGCGTAGTAGCTGTGCATGTGCTCCAGGGCGAGCTGCTGCCCGTCCGGCCCGAGCGAGACGTAGAGGTTGGCGCCCATTCGCGGCTCACCCTCGCGCTTCTCCTCGGCCCACAGCTCCTTGACCTTGGTGACCAGCTCTGGGTACTTGTGCGGCGGGCCGCCGGGGGAGATCCAGCCGATGCCGTAGCGGGCCGCCCGGCGCAGGCCGGCCGGCGAGTGCCCGCCGACCCAGATCGGGATGTCGCCGTTGGTGGGTCGCGGCCCGACCCCGGGCACCGGCCCGGCGCCCTGCCACACCTGGCGGAGATCCTCGAGCATCGCGTCGAGCCGTCGGCCACGGGTGTGGAAGTCGGTGCCGGTGGCGGCGTAGTCGTCCTCCCGCATGCCGGCGGAGACGCCGAGGATCAGCCGCCCCTCGGAGAGCCGGTCGAGGCTGGCGAGCTGCTTGGCCAGCTCCACCGGGCTGGGCCGGTACGCGGCCAGCAGGATGCCGGTGACCAGCTTGATCCGCTCGGTCACCGCCGCGGCGGCGGCCAGCGAGACGATGCCGTCGTAGTTGTCGTACACGACGCGGTCGGCGACGGTCAGACTGTGGAAGCCGAGCCGCTCGGCGCGCCGGGCGAACTCGATCAGTTGTCGCCCCTGCGCGCCGGGGATGGTCGTCGGCAGGCAGACTCCGATATCCATTGCGGACTCCCTGGGATTCACCGGTCGGGTTTCCTGCCGAGCGTCCGGGCGCCCGGCGGCACCGCCCTCCTCCGAGCGGCGGTGCGGCCACTGTGGCCGGGAGCACCGGAGCGCCGGTCGAGCGGCGGTCGACCTCAGGTGGGGCGCGGCGCCGCCGGGACCGTCCGCTCCCGCCCGGCCCGGGCGGTACGCCCACGCTCGACACCCCCTCGAGGCCGGTCGTGTCCGATGGAGGTCGCGCGTCAGCGCCGAATGTCCGTGAGCTGCGCACCGGCCGTGCCAGCCGTACCGGCGGAGGGATGCCCCCTGAAACTCGGAGCGATCATTGAATGGGCGGACGACCTCGCGGAGTTCCGGAGCGTCGTCCGACTGGCCGATGACCTCGGATACGACGTCATCGGGGTCGGCGACACGCCGGCCCGCGCCTACGAGATGTACGTGTCGCTCACCGTCGCGGCGTACGAGACGCGACGAGCGACGCTCACGCCGATGGTGACGACACCGTTCTTCCGTCACCCGGCGGCGACCGCCACCGCGATCTCCACGCTGCACGAGGTGACCGGTGGCCGGACGATGCTCGCGGTCGGCAACGGCGGCAGCGTCCGGCGGGTCGTCGGCCGCTCCCCGGTGGCCACCCCGCACGAGCTGCGCGACTACCTGACCGCCGTACGGGCGGTGCTGCGCGGCGACTCGGCCCGGGTCGACGGCTTCGACACCGAACCGCTCGAACGGGTCCGCGACGTGCCGGTGCTGGTCGCCGCGGACTACCCGAAGAGCCTGCGGCTCGCCGGCGAGCTGGCCGACGGGGTGGTGACCACGGTCGGCATGTCCACCGAGCGGGTGGCCCGCAAGGTCGCCCAGGTCCGGGCGGCCGCCGAGGCCGCCGGCCGGGACCCGGACGCGGTCCAGGTCTGGGGCTTCAGTTTCATCTCGGTCAAGGACAGCCGGGCCGAGGCGAACGTCGAGATCGGCGCGGCGCTCGCGTCCGACGTGGCGCTGCGGCTGAAGTCGCCGCACATGCGCTCCACCGTCCCGCCCGAGCTGCTGCCCGCGGTGGAGGAGATGGAACGGCGCTACGACGTCTGGGACCACACGATCGGCGGCAAGAACGCGCGGCTGCTGGAGGAGCTGGGCCTGGTCGACCTCGCGCTGGAGATGACCGGGGTGACCGGCACCGAGGCCGAGGTCGGTGCACACCTGCGCCGGCTCGAGGAGGTCGGGGTGTCCGGCATCCTGGCGGCGCTCCCGCCGCTGGCGGACCCGAAGGGGCTGCTGCGCCGGCTGAGCCAGGCCGCCGCCACCTGACCCGGAGCGACTGCGCCCCCAGGACCGACCCGTACACGGAATCGCCCCACCTCCGCTGCGGAGGTGGGGCGATCTCCCGTCGGACCGCCGGCTACCGGCGCTGCAGCCCGAGCCGCGGTTCGAGCGCCAGGTAGAGGCCCTCCACCGCGTTGTCCGGGTTGAACGGGGACTGCTTCATCTCGTGGACCCGGTTGAGGTTGTTCAGCGGGTTCGGGTCGCCGCTGGTGTCGCCCTGCAGGTGCGACTGGACCAGCTTGTACGCGTTCTCGGCGTCGTTGAGGTCGGCGATGCCGGTGATGATCCGGTCGAACGCCGCCTGCAGGTGCAGCCGGTCCCGCTCGTCGCTGGTGAGCCGCTGCGCGTTGTAGAAGTGGTAGTCCTTGCCGCGGTAGCTGTCGTAGAACACCGACACGAGCACGAGCAGCCGCTCGTACGCGTGCCGGTAGACGGTCTGGTAGAACCGCCCCGCCTGGTCCTCGGCGACCTCGCCGCGCAGCACACTGGAAATGCTGGCCGCGGCGAGCATGCCGCTGTACGTGGCGAGGTGCACGCCGGTGGACAGCAGCGGGTCCAGGAAGCACGCCGCGTCGCCGGAGAGCAGGAAGCCCGGCCCGGCGAAGGTCTCCGACACGTACGAGTAGTCCTGCTCGACCTTCATGTCGGCGACCTGTTCGGCGCCTTCGAGCATCTCCAGCACGGTCGGGCAGGTTGCGAGGGCCTCGTCGTAGACGGCCTGGATGCTGCCCAGCCGCTGCCGGCTGTCGTTGAACAGGTCCCGGCCGGTCACCAGTCCGACGCTGAGCGTCCCGTCGTGCAGCGGGATCGCCCAGAACCAGCCGTTGGGCACCGAGCAGACGGCGATCGCCCCGTCCGGCCCCTTGCCCAAGGGCCGGGCGCCCTTCCAGTACGACCAGGCGGCGACGTTGCGGAACACGTCGTGCAAGCGGCGGCTGTGCAGGTGCCGGGTGGCCATCACGCCGCCGCGCCCGGACGCGTCGACCAGCTGGTCGAAGGCGATCCGCCCGCCCTTGTCGGCGTTCTTCGTCTCCTGCCAGCGGGCGGCGACCGCCCGGTCGCCGTCGAACTCGATGTCGCGGACGGTGATCCCCTCGATGACCTCGACGCCGAGCTCCCGGGCGTGGTCGAGCAGGATCTGGTCGAACTCGCTGCGGACCACCTGGAAGGCGTTGGCGTTGTCGGAGCCCTGGTCGGTGAAGCGCACCTCCCACTCCTCCGGCCCCCAGGCGAAGTACGCGCCGCCCTTCGGCTGGAAGCCGTGCGCCTCGATCTTCTCCCAGACGCCCAGCTTCTCGAAGATCGGGCGACAGGACGGCAGGATCGACTCCCCGATGTGATATCGGGGGAAGCGGTCCCGCTCCAGCAGAGTGACCTGGAAGCCCTCCCGGGCCAGCAGGCCGGCCGTGGTGGAGCCCGCCGGGCCGCCACCGATGATCAGAATCTGGGTTGATTCACGCATACCGAGAGCATGATGATCGCTGATGGGTGGCCGGTCGATCGCGGGTCGAGGCGCCATGGCCTCACGCCGCCACGTCCGGGCCGCGCAGCGGGATGCCGTGCTCCTGCGCGCGCAGGCGCTCCTCGGCGGTCTGCTCGACCCGCCGCATGGTGAGCCGCAGCACCGGCGGCGCCATCATCGAGGTGGCCACCGCCACCAGCACCAGGATCGTGTACGTCTCGACGCCGAGCACCCCGAGACGCAGGCCCACCA
Source organism: Micromonospora sp. H33 (assembly GCF_052068455.1). Classification (NCBI taxonomy): domain Bacteria; kingdom Bacillati; phylum Actinomycetota; class Actinomycetes; order Micromonosporales; family Micromonosporaceae; genus Micromonospora; species Micromonospora sp. H33. Next base: position 116,499 of record NZ_JBQHDE010000004.1, read on the forward strand.
TGGCGATGATGATCTCGATGACGCCGCGCGCGTTCATGCCGGCACCCAGGGCGAGGGACTCCCAGTGCCCGAGCCGGCTCATCCGCGCGCCCACGTAGGCGCCGACGAACTTGCCGACGACCGCGACGGTCAGGACGACCAGCGCGGAGAGCAGCACCGACGGCCGGGACAGCACGGTGAGGTCCATCCGCAGGCCGGCGATGGCGAAGAAGAGCGGGGCGAGCACGGACATGACGACGGTCCGCAGTGGCCGCAACCGCGACCGGTCGAGGGCGCCCGAACTGCCGATCACGATGCCGCACACGAGCGCGCCGAAAACCGCCTCCAGGTGCAGCAGGTGCGTCGCGGCGGCGGCGAGCACCACCAGGACGACGACCGTCGTCACGGTCACCGCCTCCCCGTCGTCGCCGTCGGCCCGCGCGGCGGTGCGCAGAGCCCGGCGGACCAGTGGGCGGGCCAGCACGGCCAGCACGAGGACGGCGACCAGGGCGACGAGGGAGAACGCGATGCCGCCGGCGCGGACCCCGGTGGTGGCCATCGCGGAGACGACGGAGAGCAGCATCCAGCCGACGATGTCGTCGACGGTGACCGCGCAGAGGATCAGCTGCCCGACGTTGCGGTGCACCAACCGCAGCTCGGTCAGGGTCTTGGCGATGACCGGGATGGCGCTGACGCCCATCGCCACGGCGAGGAAGAGGGCGAAGGTGATCTCGTCCACCCCGTCGGGCATCAACGACTCGGGAAGGGCCAGCCCGGTGAGCACGCCGAGGGCGACCGGCAGGAGCACCCCGGCGGCGCTGATCCGGGCGGCGGTCAGCCCCCGGCGCCGGACCAGGTCCAGGTCGAGCTGGATGCCGGTGAGCCCGACCAGCAGCAGCACACCGACCTGACCCACGGCGTCGAGCAGGTTGATCTGGATGGCCGACTGCGGCAGAAACCAGTCGCCGAGGCCGGGCAGGTGGCCGAGCAGGCTGGGCCCGAGCAGGACGCCGGCGCAGAGCTCGCCGGCGACCGCGGAGAGGCCGAGCCGCTGGGCGAGCCGGCCGAGCAGCAGCGCGGCCAGCAGGAGCAGCCCCACCTGGAAGAGGAACCGTTCGAGATCCGTCGCGGAGATCAATCCGAGCGGCGCGGTGGCCAGGGTCATGTCGTCCTCCCGTTGATGTCCTGGTCACCGGGCACCGCCGCCGACAACGGGACAGCCTTACCGCGCGGGGCGCGGTAAGGCTGTCCGCGGAAAAGCGGGTCAGAGGCAGGGGCCCTCGTAGGCGCCGATGTTCGGCGTGGTGCCGGTGACCTCGTTGCCGTAGAAGTCGCGGCCGCCGTTGTTCGGCACGGCCACACCCGCGTCGATGGCCGGCGAGCCGCACCGGAGCCGGAAGCCGGCCGGCCGGTCGGTGGTCGTGTTACGGAACAGCGGGTCGCCGTTCAGGGCGTTGGTGGTGTTGGCCGCCACGGCGTTGACGTTCTGGTACAGGTTGTGGTCGTAGACGCCCACCGGGTCGTCGATCCGCGCACCCGTCGCCTTGCCGGAGAAGATGTTGTTGGTGAAGGCGATCGAGGTGTGCGGGAACGCGCCCGCCAGGTTCTCCGCGTTCGGCGCGTAGATCGTGTTGTTGTAGAACTTCGAGTTGGTGATCCCGTTGTCGCAGCCCGCCGCGACCACCGGGATGATGAAGCCGTTGAGGTTGATGTCCTTGTCGTTGTCGCTGATGTTGTAGCGGATGACCGCTCCGTCGGAGAACGACCCGCTCGACGCGCAGAACAGGATGAACGGCCCGTTGTTGTCGTGGCTGTAGTTGTACTGGTAGAGCGGGTCCTTGGTGCCGGCGTCGACGGTGAGCGAGAACGACGGCGGGAAGGCGGCGCCGCCGGTGATCTCGTTGTGCTCCAGCACCGGGCGGTCGGAGTTGTACGCGAGGATCGCCGCGTGCGACTGGGCGGCCCGCAGGCCGAAGCCGTCGATCTTGTTGCGCGCGGTCCGCGAGTCGACGCCGTTCATCACCAGGATGCCGTCGCCACCCAGGTCGGACAGGGTGTTACGGAGGAACTTCACGTTCGTCATCGGCATGAAGTGGTTGCGCCCAGCGGGGAACATGTCGCGCTTGGACCAGCTGGAGAGCGTGCCGATGCCGACGTTGTCGACGCCACTCACGACGCTGTCGGTCACCCGGATCCCGTCGAAGGTGGTCGGCACCGAGTCACCGGTCGCCTCGAAGAGGACGCCGCCGCTGTTCTCCAGGGCCGGGTCCAGGCAGTCGCAGCCGGGCACGTCGTGGACGTAGACGTTCTCGACCACGTAGTGCTTGCCGGTGCCGAAGTTCTCCAGCAGTACGTAGATGCCGACCCGGGCGGTCCCGTCGACCGGGCCCGGGTTGGTCACCTCCAGGTCGCGGATCTCCCAGCCCTGCACGTTGCGCAGGAGGACCGCCGCCCGGGTGCCCGGCGCGACGATCTTCGGCCGGGCGCCGGTGCCGTACGCCCCGACCTTGATCGGCGACGACGCGCTGCCCGACCCCTTGGGCTCCAGCACGCCCTGGCACGTGGTGCCGCGGCGGAAGAGGATCGAGTCACCCGGGCCGAAGGTGGCCTTGTTGACCCGCTCCAGCGACCGCCAGGCGGTCGTCGGCTTCGTGCCGTCGGCCGAGTCGTTGCCCGCCACGCAGTCGACGTGGTACGTCCGGGCCTGCCAGGTGCCGGCGTTGGCCGGCGAGGCGGGCGTGACCGCCGCCGCCAGGCTCGCGCTCAGGGCGACCATTAATATCCGACCTCCGATTCGACGTACGCGGGCCAGACGTGTTCGGGGACGACCAGGGGTATCTGTCATGACGCGGACTCCAATGGCTGTGCCCGGCCCACCGCCCCTGAGCTGCGGGGACGGCAGGACCGGTGCGGACGGGCGGTAGCCCGTCCATGGTGGAGTTCCCGTCTCGATGTGGGCTCGACGGTTGGGATTCCCTCGACCGCCGCTACACCGCCCACCCCTGCCGCCGCCACGCTGCGTCCGCGAACTCCAACTCACAGCGAGCACTGGTCAAGAACCACTCGACGAGGCGGGTCCGATTGTCGTCACCGCCCGCCTCGACGACCTCGTCGACCATCGCCAGCCACTCGGCGACGTAGTCGGCGAACCCGTCGTACGCCAGGTACTGCTCGATCCACGCCCCGTAGCGCGACGAGAGGTCGGCGCGCCGCCGCAGGTCGTCGGAGACGAGCAGGTGGAACCAGCTCATCGGCAGCAGGGCGCCGACGCCCGCCGCGAACGACGTCACCGGCGCCGCGAGCATGACCGACGTGTACGCGTGCACCGCCGGCCCGGGGCCGGCCGGGGCCGGGCCGGTGGGCCGGCCGAGCGTCTCCGCCAGCCGGCCCAGTTCCCGGTCCAGCCGGGGCAGCGAGCCCACCGTGGCCTGCGCCGCCCCGGCCAACAGGCCGGCGTGCTCCACCCGGTCGGCACCCGCCGCGCACCGGGCCAGCGCCCGCGCGTACGCCGGCACGACGTACCGGGCGTCCTGCTCGGCGAACCACCACAGCGCCTCCGGCGGGAGCGTCCCGTCGCGCAGCCCGGCCCAGAACGGTTGGGCGGTCACCCGCTCCACCAATGGCGCCGCGAGCGCCGCCAACTCGTCCTGGGGCCGGGCCCGGGTCGCCGGCCCGGCGGTCACGACGCCGCCGGGGTCAGCCGCTCGGCGCCGGACACCTCGGCGAGCACATCGGTCAGCACCTTCTCCGGCTCGCCGGAGCCCTCGACGCTGCGCCAGGCCACGAACGCGTCCGGCCGCACCAGCACCGCGCCGCGCGGGGAGACGCCGAACGCCGCCGCCCAGTCGGCGCCGGTCGTGGTGACGTCACCGCCCGGGCCGACGCGTACCGACCGCAGCGGCACCGAGGTCCGCGCCGCGAGCCGGGTCGCCGCCTCGTGCCAGCCGTCGTCCTCCGCCCCGCTGATCACCACGAACGAGTCCCAGAACAGGTCGATCGTGGACAGCTCGCGGGCACCCTCACGCAACCACAGGTGCGGTGCCCGGGTGCCCGGCTCGCCGGCCAGGGTCAGCGGCGCGGTCAGCACCGGCGGGTGGTCGTCGGCGAGCACCGCCGCGGACCGGTACCGGTAGCCGAGGGTGATGATGATGTCGTCGACCATCTCCTTCTCGGGGCGGCCGTCGCTCTGCCCGTGCCGGATCCGGTTGCGGACCATGGCCTGCTCCGCCATCGCCGAGCCCACCGCGTGCCGCTCCTGGTGGTACGTGTCCAGCAGCGCGGAGTTGCCCCAGCCGTGCAGTTCGGCGGCCAGCTTCCACGCCAGGTTGTGCGCGTCGTGGATGCCGGTGTTGGCACCGAACCCGCCGGCCGGCGGGTGCACGTGCGCCGCGTCGCCGGCCAGGAAGACCCGGCCGACCCGGAACCGGTCCGCCACCAGCTGCGAGCCCTCCCACGGCACCTTGGCCATCACCTCGACCGCCATGTCGGGCTTGCCGGCGGCCTCCCGGACGATCCGCACGCAGCGCTCGTCGGTGAAGTCCTCCGGCGACTCGCCCCGGTCCGGGTGGTAGACCGGCGCGGCCAGCCACGGGTCGCACCCGTGCAGCCGGGACAGCCCGGTCATCGTCCCGCCCACCGTGGCGTAGCAGAGGATGAACGGCCGGTCGGCGAGGATCCGCTCCAGCTCCGGCGCACGGAAGTAGATGCTGAGCGCGTGGAACACCGAGCCGCGACCGGAGCGTCCGACGCCCAGCAGGCCCCGCACCGAACTGCCGGCCCCGTCGGCCCCGACCAGGTAGCGGGCCCGGATCGTCCGCTCGGCGCCGCTCTCGTCGGTCACCGTCGCGGTCACGCCGTCCTCGTCCTGCGCGACGGCGGTCAGCCGGGCGCCGAAGCGGATCTCCGACCCGAACTCCGTCGCCTTGGCCGCCAGCACCACCTCGTAGCGGTCCTGGCCGCAGCCCATCACCCGCTCCGGGCTGATCTCCGGGCCGTCCAGCGACGGGGCCTCCAGCACCTCGGCGTCCGCGATGTCGGAGTACGTGTTGACCCGCAGGATCCCGCCCTCGAAGTAGCGGTGCGAGTCGCCGATCTCCAGGGCCCGGATGTCCGGGCCGATGCCGGCGGCGCGGAACAGCTCCATGGTGCGCGCCTGCAGACCCGGGGCGCGGGGCAGCCGGGAGGTGTTGGGCCGCTTCTCCACCACCAGGGTTCGCACCCCGTGCCGGCCGAGGAAGACCGCCGTGGACAGGCCCACCGGGCCGGCGCCCACGATCAGTACCGGTACCTCTTCGTCGTACATCCTGCTCCTCCTGGGCTCGTCGGCTCAGCTCGCCCGGGCCACCGGGCCGCGCGCGGCCGCCGCGGCCTCGACCAGCCCCTTGATCCGGTTCATCTGGATCACCGTGTTGCGGTTGAGGTGCGCGGTCATCGCCTCGTCGTCGACCGGCGCCTGCGGCTTCATGTGGAAGTCCTGCACCCAGCGCATCCGCACCCCGCCGTCGACCTCGGCGTACGTCCAGTGGATGTTCATGTACTCGAACGGGCCGGTCTCGATCCGGTGAGCCCGGACCTCGCGACGCTCCCGGTCGACGGTGCGCTTCGACACCCAGCTCCACACCGTGCCGTCCTCGTCGGGGTGCATGGTGAGCCGGAACGTGACACTGTCGCCGTCCCGTTCGAGGATCTCCGCGGCGGCGTACTCGCTGAACAGCTGCGGCCACGACGCCACGTCGTTGGTCATGTCCCACACCACGTCCATCGGCGCGTCGATCACGATCGCGTTGTCCGTGTGTCCTGCCATGGTGCTGTCTCTCCTCACTCGACACCGGTCCGGGTTCCACACCCGGCCGGCCGCTCCGGTCAGCCCGCCGCGGTGACGACCGCGGCGGCGTTGAAGCCGCCGTACCCGCGGGCGGCGACCAGCGCCGTGCGCAGCCGCGCCTCCCGGGGCACGTCCCGCACCAGGTCCAGGTCGCACCCCGGAGCCAGCCGCTCCACCCCGACGGTCGGGGGGATCACCTGGTCCCGGAGGGCGAGCAGGGCGCACGCCAGGTCCAGCGCGGCGCCGCCGGCGTAGAGCCGGCCGGTCATCGTCTTCGGCGCGGTCACCGGCACCCCGGCCGGACCGAACACGGCGGTGATCGCCGCCGCCTCCGCCCGGTCGGCGTCCGGCACACCGGCCGCGTCGGCGAACACCACGTCCACGTCGGCCGGGGCGACGCCCGCGTCGGCCAGCGCCAGCTCGATCGCCCGGCGCAGGCCGGGTTCCCGCCCGGAACCCGGCCGCGGGTCGAAGGTGGCCGCCTGCCCGGCGATCGCGCCGTACACCTGCGGTGCGCGGCGGGCCCGCGCGTCGGCGGCGTCCTCGACGATCAGCATCGCGCCGCCCTCACCCGGCACGTAGCCGCCGGCGTCGGCGTCGAACGGCCGGTACGCCCGCCCCGGATCGTCGCCGCCGCTCAGCGTGCCCTTGCTGAGCTGCGCGGTCAGCCCGTACGGGCACAGCGACGCGTCGGTGCCGCCGGTGACGACCAGCCGGGTCCCCTGCTGCACGAGCGCCCGGGCCTGCCCGGCGGCGTCCAGCGCCCCGGCCTGCTCGGTGCAGACCACGCCGCACGGCCCGCGCATCCCGTGCCGGATGGAGATCTGCCCGGTGGTGGCCGCGTAGAACCAGGCGATCGACTGGTACGCCCCGACCCACGACGGGCCCTTCGTCCAGAGCCGCTCGATCTCCCGCTGCCCGAACTCGGTACCCCCCGAGGAGCTGGCGGTGACGACGGCCATCTCGTACTCGGGGAAGGCCGCCGGGTCGGCGCCGGCGTCGTCGAGGGCCCACGCGGCGGCGGTGAGGCCGAGATGCGTCCAGTTGTCGGTCTGCGGGATGAGCCGGCTCGGCACGTACGCGGCGGCGTCGAAGTCGCGGACCTCGCCGGCCAGCCGCACCGGGTAGCCGGTCGGGTCGAAACGGCTGATCCGGTCGATGCCGCTGCGGCCGGCGAGCGTCGCCGCCCAGTACGCCTCGGTGCCCAGCCCGTTCGGGGCGGTGACGCCGATCCCGGTCACCACGGCCGTCCGGCTCATCGGGGGTCCTCCCCGCGGTCCTTGGTGATGACCATCGCGGTCTGGAAGCCGCCGAAGCCGCTGCCGACGCTGAGCACGCCCCGCATCTGGTGCTCGCGTGCGGTGATCGGCACGTAGTCCAGGTCGCACTCCGGGTCCGGGTTGTGCAGGTTGGCCGTCGGCGGCACCACCTGCTGCTCCAGCGCCAGCGCGCACGCCGCGACCTCGATCGAGCCGATCGCGCCGAGCGAGTGCCCGACCATCGACTTGATCGAGCTGACCGGCACCCGGTACGCCCGGTCGCCCAGCGCCCGCTTGAACGCGGCGGTCTCGTGCCGGTCGTTCTGGCGGGTGCCGGAACCGTGCGCGTTGATGTAGTCGATGTCCGACGGGTCGAGCCGGGCCGCCTCCAGGGCCTGCCGGATCGCCTCGGCCATCTCCCGGCCGTCGGGCTTCAGCCCGGTCATGTGGTACGCGTTGCTGCGGCTGGCGTAGCCGGCGATCTCGGCGTACACGTGGGCGCCCCGACGGCGCGCGGCCTCGCGCTCCTCCAGGACCAGCACGGCGGACCCCTCGCCGAGGACGAACCCGCGCCGCTTCGCGTCGAACGGGCGGGACGCGTGGGCGGGGTCGTCGTTGTCCGGCGAGGTGGCCTTGATCGCGTCGAAGCAGGCGGCGGTGATCGGCGACAGCGGCGCGTCGGTCGCGCCGGCGACGACGACGTCGGCGCGACCGGACCAGATGAGGCTGGCCCCGTTGCCGACGGCGTCCAGCCCGGCCGTGCACCCGGTGGAGATCAGCGACACCGGGCCCTCGGCACCGACCGTCCAGGCCACCTCGGTGGCCATGGTGCTCGGCACCATGTAGCCGTACAGCTGCGGAACCACGTACCCGGGGTCGACCAGCCAGCGCCGGCCGCCGTCGCTGAGGACCAGGTACTCCTCCTCCAGCCCGGTGGTGCAACCGACCGCGCTGCCGATGCTCACACCGGTCCGCTCCGGCGGCACGTCGGCGTCCTCCAGCCCGCTGTCCGCCCACGCCTCGCGGGCGGAGACCACGGCGAACTGGGCCGCCCGGTCCATCCGGCGGATCTCCTGGGGACTCAGCCCGTTCGCGGCCGGATCGAAGTCGCACTCGGCGGCGATCCGGGACCGGAAGTGCGAGGCGTCGAAGAGGGTGATGGGACGGGTGGCGGTGCGCCCGGCGGTGAGCAGGTCCCAGTACGCCTTGGTCCCGATGCCCCCGGGCGCCACCACGCCGATGCCCGTCACGACCACCCGACGGTGTCCGGTCATCGGCGCGGGCCCCCCACGTCCGGGACCGGGGCGCCGCCGGAGGCGGCGGGCAGCTCCTCGGTGTCGACGTGCCCCAGCTCGGGCCGGGGGGCGAGCGGGCTGAGGTGGAACACGGCCCGCACCTCCTCGGTGCCGGCGTTCCACACCCGGTGGCGCTTGCCGATCGGCACGAGCAGGCCCTCGCCGGGAAGGAGGTCGACCTCGCCGGCGTCCTCCACCCGCGCGGTGAGCCGGCCGGCCACGACGAGCAGGAACTCCTCCGAGTACGGGTGGTAGTGCTCGGTCACGTGCTCGCCCGGGGCGAGGGTCAGGGTGCCCATGAAGCCGGAGGTGGAACCCACCGTCTTCGGGCTGAGCACCACCCGGATGTCCCCACCGCGCCGCCGGTTCGCCGGCACGTCACGGGCGGAGACCCGCAACGCGCGGGTCGGGGTCTGCGCGACTTCACTCACCGGGGGCCTCCCAGACGTAGAAGGGGTCGGCCATGGCGTCCTTCGGCTCGCGCCAGTTCGGGTCGTACGGCCGGATGTGGTGGGACAGCTGCTCGTTGATCTGCCCGTAGAGGGGGTGGCTCCGGGCCTGGTAGAGCCGGGGCGAGATGTCCTCGTCGGCCTCCACCAGGTGGAAGTACAGGTCGTGGAAACGGAAGAGCGTACGGCGCGTGACGCCGATCATCCGCGGCAGATCGGTGGAGTCCGAGCTGGCGAATATCTTGGCCACGTCGTCCGCTTTCTCAGGGGCCATCCGGGCAACGATCAGCGTTCGATGCACACCAATCACCTCTCACTCGTTGCCGCCGATGATGCGGCATCTTCCGACAGGGACGGTCGAACGCTGCTCGACGCTTCGGCGGGGCCGGCGACACCGGTGCGGTCCGCGTACCCGGGCCCGCGTCTGCCTCGACAGCCGCTCGACGGCGCGGCGTACGGATCGTGCGGCCGGCCTGGTGAGAGCCGGTGCGCGCACCCGCCACTAGGGATTCACCCAGTGGTTGCCGGCGCCTCGGCCGCTGACAATGGGGCCGGTGTCCCCACCCATTCCGGAGGCCGCGTTGACGAGTCCCCGAGTTTTCCACGCGAACGGGAAGAATTGGAGCGACGATCCGGCCGGCCGGGTCGTCGTCACCGGTTTCGGAGTCATTTCCAGCATCGGATCGGGGCGGGCGGAATTCCTGGCCGGCCTCCGCGCGGGACGGTGCGGCGCGAAACCGATCAGCAAATGGGACGCCGCCGGTTTCCCGCACGAACACGCCTGCGAGGTCACCGACTTCGACCCGGCGTCCGTGCTGGAACGCCTCGACCCGAAGGGCAGCGGCCAGGTGGCGGCCCTCGCCGCTGCGGCGTCCCGGATGGCGGTCCGGGACGCCGGCCTCGACCCCGCCGGCGTCCGCGACGAGGCCGGCCTGATCGCGGTCGGCACCACGTGCGGACAGTCGCTGGACCTCGACGCGCTCGCCGAGGTGGAGCTGCGCGAGCCGGACGCCGTGCCGCCCGCGGACCTCGCCCGGCTGCTCCAGCCCGGACGCCTCGCCACCGCCGCCGCGGCCGAGCTCGACCTGCGGGACGTGGAGACCCTGACCATTCCCACCGCCTGCGCGGCGGGCAACTACGCGATCAGCTACGGCGTGGACGCGATCCGCTCCGGCGACGCCGAGTACGCGATCTGCGGCGGCGCCGACGCGGTCAACCGGATGGCGTTCGCCGGCTTCGTCCGCATGGGCGCCATGGCCCACGAGCGGTGCCGGCCGTTCGACCGGGAACGCGACGGCACGATGTGGGGCGAGGGCGCCGCCATGCTGGTCCTGGAGAGCCTCGACCACGCCCGGCGGCGCGGCGCCCCGATCCTCGCCGAGGTGCTCGGCCTCCACCTCAACTGCGACGCCGACCACCCGACCGCCCCGGTGCGGGAACGGGTCGCCGAGTGCATGGCGGGCGCCCTGGCCGACGCCGGGGTCGACGCCGCCGAGCTGGACGTGATCTTCGCCCACGCCACCGGCACCCGGGCCAGCGACCCGATGGAGGTGGGTGCCATCCGCGACATCTTCGGCGACCGGCCCCCGCCGCCGGTGGTCGGCGTCAAGTCGATGATCGGCCACACGATGGGCGCCGTCGGCGCGCACACGGCCATCGCCGCGCTGCTCGCGATGCAGCACCAGTTCCTGCCGCCCACGGTGAACTTCCGTGTGCCGGACCCGGAGTGCCAGGTCGACTGTGTACCGAACGTGGCCCGGCCGGCCGCCGTCCGTACCGCGCTGGTCAACTCGCTCGGTTTCGGCGGCAACAACGCTTCCCTGGTGCTGCGCGGCCCCGCCGGCCCGCACCCCGAGGCAGAAGGAGTCGACGTATGAAGGTGGTCATCTCCGGCCTGGCGGTCGTGTCGCCGTTCGGTCTCGGGACCGGGCCGTTCGTCGCCGGGTGGCGCGCCGCACGGCCCGCCGCCAGCCCCGGCGAGGACCCGCCGGTCGCCCGGCTGCCCGAGCTGACCGGCGACGACTTCACCCCCAACCGCCGGGTCCGGCTCAAGGAGCGCTCGTCCGCCCTCGCCGTCGGCACGGTCGGCGCCCTGCTCGCCGCGTACGACCTGGGTGATGTGCCCGCCGCCCGGCGCGGCGTGGTCCTCGGCAGCGCGCTGGCCAGCCTCGACTCGTACCTGGCGGTCTCCGGCGGCTCGCTGGCCGGGGCGAAGCCGCACTTCATCGACCACAACCTGATGCCGCCGGGCATCATGAACTACACCAGCAGCCAGGCCGCCATCCGCTTCGACCTGCGCGGCCCGAACGTCACCGTCACGTCCGGCCGGGCGAGCGGGCTCACCGCCCTGGGCTGCGCCCGCCGGCTGGTCGCGGCCGGCCGCGCGGACGCGGTGCTGGCCGGCGCGTTCGAGGCGCTCAGCCCGCGTCGGCTGCGGCTGGAGTCGGCCGCCGACCGGGCCACCGCGCTGCCCGGGGAGGGTTGCTGCGTCTTCCTGGTGGAGACCGCCGACTCGGCCGAACGGGGCGGCCGCCGGGTGCTCGCCACCCCGCTGGCGCTGACCGCCGGCTTCTTCCCGGACCCGGACGAGGGGCGGGCGGCGCTGCATCGCACCGTGACCCGGGCGCTGGCCCAGGCCGGCGTCACCGCCGGGGACGTGGCCACGGTCGTCCGGGGCGCCTCGGCTCCGGGCCGCTACGCCGACGACGAGACGGCGGTCCTCGCCGACGTCGTGCCGGGCGTACCCGTGCTGGACCCGGCGGCGCGGGTCGGCGACACGTACGGCGCGTCGGCGGCGTTCGGCGTCGCCGCGGCCATCGTCGAGGCCGACGCGATCGCTGAGGCCGCGGCGGCGCCCCCGGCCGGCGTCACCCTGGTCACGTCCATCGACCCCGACGGCCAGGTGGCCTGCGCGGTCCTGGCCCCCGGCGCCCGGGTGCCAACCCCGGTCGGCTGACTCCCGACGAGCCGACTCCGGTCGGCTGACCCCCGACGAGCCGGCTGCGGGCCGACGGACCTCGACGTGCCGGCTCCGGTCGACGGACCTCGACGTGCCGGCTCCGGGGGCGGGTGCTGATGGTTGGCACCTGGCCGCAGCTCGGCTCCCCAGGGGGCCGGCTCCCGGAGGCCGAACCGGACCGATACGAAGCCCGCCGCTCCCGACCGTTGCCCGGGCCGCAGGACGCTCCGTCGGCCTGCCCTGTGCGCTGTCACGCTGTCGAGCTGCCCTCATGAATGGGGCAGCCCATGGGGGCCGTGCTGGCGGTCGAGATCGCGGTCCGGGAGGGCGAGTTTCGAGTGGTCGCACAGACGGGGCAGCTCGACAGTGTCCCGACCGGCTCGATCCGGCCCGACATGGCTCGGCCCCGCAGGCGGGCGGCGCGCAGACGCGCGCCGCGGGCAGCCAGCCCGCGGAACAGGTGGGCACGAACCGGCGCGCGCGGGCCGGGCCGCCGCCGCCTCACCTAGCGGTGGGCGGCGGTGGCCAGCCCGGGGTCGTGCCGCAGGGCCCGGACGATGGCCTCGGCGCGGCTGGACACCTCCAGCTTGCGGAAGATGCGGGTGAGGTGGAACTCCACCGTGCTGCGCGAGATGTGCAGCTGCCGGGCGATCTGGTCGTTGCCGAGGCCGGCGCAGAGCGCCCGCAGCAGTTCCACCTCGCGGCCGGTCAGCCTGGCCGGGAGCTCCCGCCGCGCCGGCGTCGCCACCCGGCGGATGGTGAACTCGGTGCCGGCCAGCCGCAGCGCGGCTACCAGTTCCGCCGGCTCGACGTCCCCGGCGAGGTAGACGTCGCTGTCCGCGCCCTCCGGCCACCGGCAGCCGGGGTCGACGACGGCCACCCGGGGGCGGCGGGGCTGCGCCGGCCCGCGCAGCGCGCCGGGCGGCGGTGGCCCGGCGCCAACGGCGACGAGCAGCCAGTCGACCGGGGAGCAGGGGTCGTCGACGACGGTGAGCAGCGCGCGCAGCGCCGTGGCCCGTGACGCGGACCACTCCCCGGCCAGGACGACCCGGCCCGGTCCCCGGGACGGCACGGGCGGGCCGGTCCGTACGACGCCGCCCGCCGGCTGCACAGGCTCAGGCAACCGCTTCCGTCTCACCGACGTTCTCCTCGACCAGGGCAACCACCGCCGCCAGGCTCGTCATCTTGGGGATGTCGGCGTCGGGGATGCGGACCCCCATGTCCACCTCGATCCGGGCCAGGATGTCGATGACCAGCATGGAGTCTGCGCCGTAGTCGTTGATGAAGTCGCCGTCGGGCGTGAGCTGCCCGGGATCCAGTTCGAGGATCTCCGTCACGACGGCCGCGAGCTGCGCCGTCCGGTCGTCGTCCGCCCCGGCGTTCGCCACCGGCGCGGCCGTCACCTTCGGCGCCGGCTCGGCCGCGACCCGCGGCGACGGTACGACGGCCGTGCCGCTCCCGCCGCCCAGCGCCGCCTGGATCAGTTCGGCGGCCTGCCGGTTGCCGGCGTCGGTGAGGTGCACGGTGTCGGCGAACGAGTCGCCGACGAAGCGGTCCGCCGCCAGGTCCAGGAAGGACACTCCCAGCTCGGCGCAGCCGGCGGCGAGCAGGTCGGCGTACGCCTTCCAGTTCTCCTCGATCGCGCTGTGCAGGATGCCGAAGACGGGTGCGTCGAAGTCGTAGCGGGCCCGCTCCTCGGGCGTGATGTCGCGGGTACGGGTGGAGGCCAGCGGCTGGAGGCAGAGGAGCACCCGGGTGCCGGCGGGCACGGCCTTGGCGAGCACCCGCAGGTCCCGCAGCCGGCGTGCCGCCGCCACCTCCATCCGGTCGCGCACCTGGGCGAGGTCCCAGGCCGGTGTGGTGGTGCGGGGACGGCGGACCGCGTCCAGGTCCGGCACCGTCTTGCCCGCGGCCAGCACCGCCAGGTCGAACAGCGGGACCTGGGTCAGGTCGTCGAAGGTGCGCTCGTACGACACCGTGCCGTAGAGGTTGTCCGGGGTCAGCGAGCCGACCAGGTTCACGAAGTCCGGGCCGCCGCCGATGACGACCACGGTGGACGCCTTCTCCAGGAACGGCATCGCGGCCACCAGCTCCTGGAGCGAGACGGCCGCGCACAGGCCCAGGTTGAGCTGCCGCACCCCGGTCAGCCCGGCCAGGTACGACGCCACGGTGGTGGAGTCCGACGACGCGGCGAGCGCGAGGGCCACCGAGTTGCCGAGCAGGATCCCGCCGCCGCCGGCGGCCAGCCAGCTCGCCGAGTCCACCGTGCCGTACGGGGAGGCGGAGAGCCGGAACCCCGCGTCGTCGGTGTTCAGCATGTCCGACCGCAGGCCCGGGGCGAGCGTGAACCCGAGGAACGGGTGCGGGTAGAGGTCGATGCCGTGCCGTTCCAGCAGCATGCCCCCCCGGTGCCGCCGGGCGAAGGACTCGTGCTCGAACTGGGGTGTGGAATTCATTCGGTCACTCCCGTACGTCTCGTACTCGTCGTCGCGTGTCCCGGTCCGGACGCCCGCCGAGGGTCACAGGGCGGGATCCACCACCGCTCGCACCGTGGTCGACCGCCCGGTCAGCGGGGGGCGGCAACCACCAGCCGCTCCAGCTCCGCCACCACCTGTCCGGGCGACGGCTGGGCGGTCAGTTCCCGGCGCAGCCGGTCGGCCGCCTCCCGGTACCCGGGCTCGTCCAGCACCCGCCGCAGGGCCGCCACCACCGCCGCCGGGTCGGCGTCCTTCGCCGGCACCACCAGGCCGGCCCCGGTCTCGGCGAGCCGGGCGGCGTGCCGGGTGTGGTCGGGCAGCCGGGGCACGAGCACCTGCGGCAGCCCGTACGACACGGCGGTGAGCAGCGACCCCGCGCCGCCGTGGGCGACCACGGCCGCGCAGCCGGGCAGCACCAGGTGCAGCGGCGAGCCGACCACCACCTGCACACCGTCGGGCACCGGCCCGAGCAGGTCGCGCTGGTCGGGGGTCACCGCGACCACGACCTCCACGTCCAGGTCGGCGAGCGCCCGCACCACCGTCCCGGCGAGGAAGTAGTCCGGACCGAGGCGACCCATCGTCGTACCCCAGGTGACGCAGACCCGCGGACGCGCGCCCGGCTCCGGCAGCGGCGGGGGTGCGACGCCCGGGCCGTTGAACGGCACCTGGCCCACCGGCAGCCGCCGCGAGCCGACCTGCGGGAGCTGGAGGCCGGCCGGGTACGGGTCGACCGTGGCCACGCCGAACGGGTCCACACCGGTCAGCCCGTACCGGGCGCCGAGCGGGTCGAGCACGGCCGGCAGGAACTTCCCCGCCCGGCCGCCGAGCAGGTCGGTGCCGAACAGGTGCCGGACCGCCGGTACGCCCACCGCGGCGGCGGCCACCGGCCCGGCGAAGGCGCTCGGCTCGAACACCAGCAGGTCCGCCTGCCAGCGCCGGGCCAGGCCGACCAGGTCGTCCAGCATCGCGTCGGCCAGTTCGGCGAAGAGGCGCAGGACGCGCGGCCCGCCGCCGTTGGCGCCGGGCGGCGTGGCGAGGATCTCGCGGAACGCCGCCTCCGCGTCGACGTCGCGCCCGACCGGGGCGAACGGCAGACCGGTACGCAGGGCCACGTCGGTCAGGGCCGGCTGGCTGGCCACCAGGACCTCGTGCCCGGCGGTACGGCAGGACCAGGCGAGCGGCACCATCGCGTACAGGTGCGAGGGCCACGCCCAGGTGGTGAAGAGGATCCGCATCGCCCCATGGCAGCACCGCCGGCTGGGCGGGCCCTCCACGACCGCTCGACCCGCGCCGCCCGGGGCGGGTCGACGGTCGAGCCGGGCTCGAGCATCCGGTCCGGCTCGCCCCGCCCGCCCGCCGCGCCGCCAGCGAGCGACCAGCGCACTGGTGTTGGGTTCCCCTGAACGCCTGCCGCCGGACGCGAGAGGGTGACATGGAGCTAGGCATCGGGCTGCCGACGATGATCCCGGGGATCGCCGGCGCGGATCTGCTCACCTGGGCGCGCCGTGCCGAGGAGCACGGCTTCGCCTCCCTCGGGGTGCTGGACCGGCTGATGTACGACGGCTACGAGCCACTGATGACGCTGGCCGCGGCGGCCGGCGCGACCAGCCGGATCCGGTTGACCACCACCATTCTCATCGCCGCCTACCGGGGTGACCGGGCACTGCTGGCGAAGCAACTGGCCAGCCTGCACCGGCTCTCCGGCGGGCGGCTGGTGGTCGGTGCGGCGGCCGGCGGCCGGCCGGACGACTTCGAGGCCTGCGGCACCCCGTACGAGCAGCGGGGCCGACGCCTCGACGCGCTGCTGGGCGAGCTGCGGCGGTCGTGGGACGGCGGCCCGGAGGCCCTGGTGCCCGGCCCGCGCTGCCCGGACGGCGGGCCGACGCTGCTGGTCGGCGGCCACTCGGCGGCGGCGATGCGGCGGGCCGCCGCGTACGGCGACGGGTGGATCGCCGGCGGCAGCTCCGCCAGCGGGTACGACGAGCTCGCCGGCCGCGCCCGGGAGGCGTGGCGGGCGGCGGGGCGGACCGACCGGCCCCGGCTGGTCGCCATCGCGTACGTGGCCCTCGGCCCCGGCGCCGCCGACCGGGCCGGCACGTACCTGCGCGACTACTACGGCTTCCTCGGCTGGAAGGCCGACATCGCGGTGAAGAGCGTCCTCACGGACGCGCAGCAGTTGCGGACGTTCGTCACCGACTACCGCGCGGTGGGCTGCGACGAGCTGATCCTCTTCCCGTGCGTCCCGGAACCGGCGCAGGCGGACCTGATCGCCGACGCCGTCCTGGGGTGAGCGCGGTGACCGAGGCGCTGCACGTCCTGGTGCTGCTCGGCAGCGGCACGGTGGCTGGGGTGCTCTTCGCCGTGGCGCTGAGCACCGTCCCGGCGCTCGCGGCGATGACCCCCGACCGGTACGTGCAGGCACACACCCTGCTGGGTCGCAACTGGGACCCGACGATGCCGCTGATCGTCCTCGGCACCACCCTGCTGGACCTCTGGCTCGCGTTCCGCACGACCGCGTCGACGCCCCGGGCGCTGATCGTGGTGGCCGCCGTGTGCCTGCTCGGGGTGTCGGTGGTCTCGCACTTCCGGAACGTGCCGATCAACCGGCGCGTACACCGGACGGACCCGGCGGCCATCCCGACCGACTGGGCCGACCCGCGCCCGGTCTGGCGGCGCTGGCACCTGCTGCGGACCGCCCTGGCGCTCGTCGCCTTCACGGCGAACAGCCTCGCCGTGACCGCCTTCTGAAAGGACCACAGATGAGTCACGACCGAGAGTTGGCCTTCGTCGGGCTGGGCGGAATGGGCGCCGGCATGGCGCGGTGCCTGCGCGCCGCCGGCCGCCCCCTCGTGGTGCACAACCGGACGGCGGCGAAGGCCGCGCCCCTGGCCGAGGCCGGCGCGCGCGTCGCCGCCACCAGCGGCGAGGCCGTGGAGAACGCCCGGATCGTCGTGCTGAGCCTCAGCGACCAGCACGCCGTGGAGCAGGTGCTGTTCGGGGAGATGCTCGGCTACCTGCGACCGGGCACGCTGGTGGTGGACACGTCCACCCTGTCGCCCGCGTACTCGGCCGAGGCCAGCGAGCGCCTGGCGCGGGTGGGCGTGCGGCGGATCGAGGCGTGCGTCCTCGGCAACCCGCCGATGGCGCAGGCGGGCAAGCTACGGATCTTCACCGCTGGTGAGCGGTCGGGCGTGGAGGAGGCGCACGACGTCCTCGCCACGCTCGGGCAGGAGATCCGGTACGTCGGCGCGGTCGGCGCGGCGAGCACGCTGAAGCTGGCCTTCAACCTGATCCTCGGCAACCAGGTCGCCGCGCTGGCCGAGGCGGTGGCGTTCGTGGAGAGCAGCGGCCTGGACCGGGAGCGGTTCCTCGCCGCCCTCACCGCGAGCGGGTTCAGCTCGCCGACCCTGGCGTTCCGGGCGGAGATGGTGCGCAACCGCAGCTACGAGCCCCCGCAGTTCCGGGTGAACCTGATGGCGAAGGACCTGCGGCTGGCCGTCGACGAGGCGGACGCCCGGGGCGTCGGCCTGGCGGTGACCGCCTGCGCGGCCGAGCGGTTCACCGAGGCGGTGCGGGCCGGGGACGGCGACAAGGACGCCGCCGTCGTCGCGGAGCCCCGCTCCCCCGTGCGCTGACCGGGAGCCGGGCAGCGCCGCGGCCCGGCGGTGGAAAGCGACGAGCCCGGCACCGTGGTGCCGGGCTCGTTTCCGCTGGTGGGCGATACTGGGTTTGAACCAGTGACCTCTTCCGTGTCAAGGAAGCGCGCTCCCACTGCGCCAATCGCCCTCGTCCGTGCCGAGGTGGGGACGGGATTTGAACCCGCGTACACGGCTTTGCAGGCCGTTGCCTCGCCTCTCGGCCACCCCACCGAGGTTGCCCCCGTCATGCGTGGCGGCATCTCCGAGCGGACGACGGGATTCGAACCCGCGACCCTCACCTTGGCAAGGTGATGCGCTACCAGCTGCGCTACGTCCGCATGCCCCCGGCGTTCCCGGTGACGGATGAGAACTCTAGCCGAGCCGGCGAGCGGTTGCCAACTCGGGCCCCCCGGCGCGTCGTTCGGCCGGACCGGGTGACCGGCCGTCGGGACGGTCGGCCGGCGCCGGCCGAGACGCATCGTCACGGCCCTCCGACGAACTGTCCGACTTCCGACTGTTTGCGCGCCACATCCGCGCTGGTCGGTAACGGCCCGTGTCCGTTGCGATGTACTACCGTAACGGACGTGACGAGACGTGCGGCCGAGATCCGCCTGGATGCCCTGCTGCGCACGGCCTGTGACGTGATCGTGGAACGCGGCCTGGCCAACACCCGGACCTCCGACGTGGCCCAGGCCGCCGGGGTGAGCCAGGCACTGGTCTTCTACCACTTCGCCACCAAGGACCGGCTGCTCGCCGAGGCGTTCGCGTACGCCGTCGAGCAGGATCTCGCCCGGCTGGACGCGGTGATGCGCTCCGGCGCCCCGCCGCTGACGAAGCTGCGGCGGATCGTCAAGCTCTACACCCCGGCCGGCCGCCCGATCTCCTGGTCCCTGTGGATCGACGGCTGGGCCGAGTCGCTGCGCACGCCGGAGCTGGAGAAGGTCTCCCGCCGGCTGGACCTGCGCTGGCGGCAGGACCTGGCCGCGGTGATCGCGGCGGGAGTCCGCGACGGCACCTTCGAGTGCGCCGACCCCGACGGCGCCGCCTGGCGGATCAGCGCGGTGATGGACGGCCTCGCCGTGCAGCTCGCGGTGCACGACCGGGTGATCTCCCGCCGGCAGTTCACCGAGTGGGTCCGCCTGGTGACGGCCCGGGAGCTGGGGCTCGACCCGGCCCAGCTGGACTGAGGGGTGCGGGAAACCGGCGGTGGCGGGGGACCCGGGGCGGGACAATCCGGGCATGGACCTGCTCGAGACGTACCGTCGCAGCCTCGCCGACTTCACCGACCGGGTGGCGCAGGTCGGTCCGGGCCAGTGGGCGGCGCCGACCCCCTGCCCGGGCTGGGACGTCCGGACGCTGGTCAACCACGTGGTCGGCGAGGACCGGTGGAGCGTGGCGCTGATGGCCGGACGCACGATCGCCGAGGTGGGTGACCGGTACGACGGCGACCAGCTCGACGGCGACCCGGTGGCCGCGGCCCGGGACGCGGCGGCGCAGGCGGAGCTGGCCTTCGCCCGCCCCTCGGCGCTGGAGACCACCGTCGACCTCTCCTCCGGTCCGACGCCGGCCGACGAGTACCTGCACCAGCTCATGGCGGAGCACCTCGTACACGGATGGGACCTGGCGGTGGCGATCGGCGCCGACCCGCGCCTGGACGCCGACGCGGTGGCCGAGTGCGCCCGGTGGTTCCGCGAGCGGATGGACTACTACCAGCGGGGCCAGCTCACCCGGTCGGGGGTCGAGGTGGCGGCCGACGCCGACACGCAGGACCAGCTCATCGCCGCGTTCGGCCGCGACCCCGACTGGGCGCCGTAGGCCGTCACCCCTTCCGGGGGCGGGGCCGGGCCGGCGGGTGGACGTTGGCGAGCGTCCGGTCGCCGCCGTAGTGGGCGAGCACCCGGTGGTCCATGACCCGCCGCCACACCGGCGGGACCAGCGCGGCGACCACCATCGTCGCGTACCCGGCCGGCAGCTGCGGCGAGGAGTCGAAGCTGCGCAGCGTCTGGTAGCGCCGCAGCGGGTTGGCGTGGTGGTCGCTGTGCCGCTGGAGCTGGAAGAGGAAGACGTTGGTGACCGTACGGTCGCTGTTCCAGCTGTGCCGCGGGTCGACCTTCTCGTACCGGCCGGCGGAGGTGCGCTGCCGGGCGAGGCCGTAGTGCTCCAGGTAGTTCACGGCCTCCAGCAGGCTGAACCCGACCACGGCCTGGAGCACCAGGAAGACCAGCACGCCCGGGCCGAACGCGACCACCAGCAGCGTGTGGAGCACCACCGTCATCGCCCAGGCGTTGAGGATGTCGTTGCGCCACGTCCACGGGCTGCGGCCGCGGATGCGGAACCGGCCGATCTCCAGCCGCCAGGCCGACCGCAGGCTGCCCCAGACGGTACGCGGCCAGAACGCCCAGAAGCTCTCCCCCAGCCGGGAGCTGGCCGGGTCCTCCGGGGTGGCCACCCGGGTGTGGTGACCCCGGTTGTGTTCGACGTAGAAGTGCCCGTACCCGGTCGGCGCCAGCGCCACCTTGGAGAGCCAGCGCTCCATGGTCTCCCGCTTGTGGCCCAGCTCGTGGGCGGTGTTGATGGCGATCCCGTTCACGATCCCGACGGTCGCGACCAGACCCGCCGCGGCCAGCGGGGAGAGGCCGCCATCGGCCCAGACGGCGCAGCACAGGACCAGGGCGGCGTACTGGGCGGGCAGGTACAGGTAGGTGAGCCAGCGGTAGTAGCCGTCCGCCTGGAGCCGCGGCACCGCCTCCTCCGGCGGGTTGCGCCGGTCGTCGCCGATCAACAGGTCGACGACGGGGATCAACCCGAACACGACGGCCGGGGTGATCCACCAGGCCCACCCGGCCTCGGCGCCCCGCCAAGACAGCCAGGCGATGAAGGGCAGCGCGGGGACGAGCAGCGCCAGCGGCCAGAGTGGCTTGCGGGTGTCCCGCCAGGCGCTGGGGGTGACAGTCGCGTCGACGGCCATGGCCGACCTCCGATCTCTCGCCGGTCTCCCTCCTGACTGTGGCAGCCGTCACGCCGTTTTACAAGGGTCGGTATTTTGTAAAGTCGAATCCGTTCCATGCGGATGGACGTCCGCCGGGGGTGGCACGGCAGGTCACCACCCCCGGCGGCCCCCGATCAGCGTCCCCCCGCCCACCCCCGCGACCGGCGCGACGCGCGCCCCCGGGCCGACCCGGCGTCGTCGCCCGCCGTCCGGGTCAGGTGCCGCAGGCGCAACAGCAGCCCGAGGCCGAGGGAGAGCAGCAGCCCACCCAGCAGGAAGGCGGCCTGCACCGCACCGAAGCCACCGGACTGCGCGACCGGGCGGCCCGCCCCGGCGGCCGGCGGCACCTCCGCGACGCCGTCCTCGGCGGGCACCTCCTCGCCGGTCTCCTCCACCGCCGGCTCACTCGGATCGGCCGGCGCCTCGGACGCCTCCGCCGATTCGCTCGGCGACGCCACGGCCGGCCCGACCACCGTCCGGGTCGCGCTCTGCCGTGCCAGCAGGCGCAGGTCCGGGTCGTACGCCTCCGCCTCCAGTGTGACCCGCCCGCGGGTGACGTCCTCCGCGAACGCCACCCGGTACTTGGCGGTCACCGTCCGGTCCGGGCAGAGCGTCCCGGGATCGAGCTGCCGGTCGGTCAGCCGGGCCACGTCACCGTCGGTGCGGACATCGAGCGGGAACGACCCGGTCTCCTCGACCCGGTCCATTTGGACCTGGTCGAGCCGCAGGCCCGACACCCGCAGCACCATCGACCAGCGGACCTTGACGCAGCCGCCCTGGTCACGCCGGACCACTGCGGAGACCGTCGCCACCCGGTCACCGGCCCGGAACTCGTCGGGCAGGCCGCTCAACTCGGTGCTGTTGGCCGCCGACGCGGGCGTCGGCGCGACCAGGCACACCGCGGTCAGACAGGCCAGCACCACCCCGGCCCGCAACACGTACCGCCACAACGTCACCTTCTCCGCCCTCCCGTCGGTCGCCTCCACGAGAGACGCTAGGAGCGCCCGGAGGCAGCCGGTAGACGGGCGTGTTCGCACGGACCGCCAAGCACGCCGGGTGATTTCACCCAGCGTGGTGAACCGGTCACGCCCTCCCCGCGACACGCCGGTCGCCGGGCCTGCGGGAGAATCTGCCGGTGTCCGAACTCGCCACCGCCTTCGTCCGGCTGCACGCACGCCTCGCGCCGGTCGCCTTCGTCCCCGAGGTGCGACTGCACCAGGCCGACGACGCGGTCGGGCTGTGGGAGCTGACCGAGGGCGAGTTCCGCAGCGCCCAGCCGCCCCCGTTCTGGGCGTTCGCCTGGGCCGGCGGGCAGGCGCTCGCCCGGTACGTCACCGACCACCCCGAGCTGATCACCGGGCGACGGGTGCTCGACCTCGCCTCCGGGTCGGGCCTGGTCGCCATCGCCGCGGCCCGCGCCGGCGCCGCCGGGGTCCGCGCCGTCGAGGTCGACCCGCTCGCCGTCGCGGCCGTCGCGCTCAACGCCGAGGCCAACGGGGTACGCCTCGACGCCGAGCTGGGCGACATCCTCGACGGCGACGCGGGCGGCGCCGAGGTCGTGCTCGCCGGCGACGTCTTCTACAGCGATGTGATGGCGAAACGGGTGCTCCGCTTCCTGTTGAAGGCCGCCCGGGCCGGCGCGACGGTGCTGGTCGGCGACCCCGGTCGGGCGTTCCTGCCCCGCGACCGCTTCGACGAGGTCGCCACGTACGACGTGCCGGTCCCCGAGACGCTGGAGAGCGTACGGGTGAAGCGCACCACGGTGTGGCGGCTGCGGCCCGGGCTGCCGGGGGCGGCCCGCTAGCGTGTCCGGCGTGCTGTTCCGGAGCTGGGCGGAGCCGGCCGACGCCCGGTGGCCGGACGTGGCCCGCGTCGCCGACCACGTGGGCGTCGAGCACCTGGTGGTGACCCGGCACGCGCTGGTCCGGCAGGTGCTGACCGACCCGCTCACGTACCGCCCGGACAACGCCCTCGACGCCGTCACCCCGGTCCCGGTGGCCGCCCTGCGGGTGCTCGCCGGGCACCGCTTCCGGCTGCCCGCGACGCTCGCCAACAACGGCGGCGCCAGCCACCCGGCGATCCGCGCGGTCGTCGCCGACGCCCTGCACCCGGCGAAGGTGGCCGCCCAGCGGCCCTGGCTCACCGATCTGGTCGGGCAGCGGGTGGCCGCCATCCGGGCCGCCCTCGACGCCGGCACGCCCGCCGACCTCTACGCCGACCTGGCCGCCGACCTGCCGCTGCTGGTGCTGGCCCGCCTCGTGGAGCTGCCGGACGCCCCGGTCGGCGCGGTGAAGGAGTTCGCGCGGGCCGCCCTCGAACTCTTCTGGGCCCCGCTCGACGCCGACCGCCAGCTGGCTCTCGCCGAGGAGGTCGGGCGGTTCCACCGGGTGCTGCGGGAGTTCGCCGCCACCGGCGGCGGGCTCGCCGGGGCACTGCGCGATGCCGGACACCCGCCCGACGTGGTGGTCGGGGCGCTGTTCTTCCTGCTGGTCGCCGGCCAGGAGACCACGTCGCAGTTCCTCACGCTGCTGCTGCACCGGCTGGCCGGCGAGCCGACCGTCCGCGCCGGCCTGCGCGCCGGCACCGTCGCGGTCGCCGACGTGGTCGAGGAGGGGCTGCGGCTGGAGCCGCCGATCGTGACCTGGCGCCGGGTCGCCGCCGCGGACACCACGCTGGGCGGTACGGCGGTGGCGGCGGGAACCAGCATCGTCCTGTGGCTGGCCCGCGCCGGCCGCGACCCGGCCGCGGTGGAGGCACCCGACGAGTTCCGGCCCGGTCAGCGGGGCTCGCGCCGGCACCTCGCCTTCGGGGCGGGCGCCCACCGCTGCGTCGGCGACCACCTCGCCCGGATGGAGGCGGCGGTGGTCGTCGAGCAGGTGACGCCACTGCTCGACGACGTGACGGTGCTGCGCGCACCCTGGTGCCCGGACAACCTCACCTTCCGCATGCCCGACGCGTTCGTCGTCGGCCGACCCGGACCTGCGCGGACGACGGCAGGCGGCGGAAGGACCATGCCGGCACACTGACACCGCCGGCCCCACCCCGGAATGGCGCCCGCCTCGCCCCTACGGGAGCCGCTGACGACTCAGCTGATCTCCTCGGCCCAGGCGCGCCAGTCGTCGAGCACCCCGTACAGCGACGGGGTGAACCAGCCGGGTGCGGACCGCCGGAACACGCCCGGATCCATCGCGCCGGCCCCGGCCGGGACCGCGCCGAGCAGGTGCGGCACCAGGTCGGTGAGGTTGGCCCAGTGCACCAGCTCCGGATCCGTCGGCCAGGCGCCGACCACCACACCCGCCGGCACTGCCCGGCGCTCCAGCGCCTCCAGGGTGAGCGCGGTGTGGTTCAGCGTGCCGAGGCCGGCCCGCGCCACCACCACGGCCGGGCAGCCGAGGGAGACCGCCAGGTCGGCCACCGTCCACGGCTCGCCCGAGGGCCGCAACCCCATCGGTACGAGCAGCCCGCCGGCCCCCTCGACCAGCACCAGGTCGTGCTTGTCGGTCTCCTCGCGGACGGCGTCGACCGCCGCGTACAGCTCCAGGGGCGGCAGGTCGGCGACCCGGGCCGCCGCCAGCGGGGCGAGCGGCTCCGGGAAGCTCGCCAACGTACGGCCGGTGAGCGGCGCGGCGAGGCGGGTGACCGTGTCGACGTCACCGGGCTCGCCGGTGGCCGTACCCGTCTGGCCCGGCTTGACCACCGCGACGCGCAGCCCGGCGGCCTGCGCGGCGGCCGTGATCGCCGCGGTCACCACGGTCTTGCCGACCTCGGTGTCGGTGCCGGTCACCAGCACGGCACCACGCCAGGGCGACCCGCTCACGGAGCACACTCCACGATGACCTCCAGGGCCCGCTCGAAGTCCGCCCGGGGCACGCCGGCACTGACGGTCAGGCGGAGCCGGGACCGGCTGTCCGGGGTGGAGGGCGGGCGGAAGCAGCCGACGGCCACGCCCCGGTCCCGGCAGTCGGCCGCCCACGCGGTGGCCGTTTCCGGCCCGGGCGCGGTGACCGACACGACCGCGGCGTCGGGCGCCGACACGGTCAGGTCGGCGGCGCGCAGCCGGCGGACCGCGAGACCGGCCCGCTCGGCCAGCTCCGCCCGCAGGTCGTCACCGGCGCGGGCCAGCCCGACGGCCGCCCGCACGCCGGCCGCCACCGCCGGCGGTAGCGCGGTGTCGAAGATGAACGTCCGGCCCGTCTCCACCAGGTGGCGGACGAACTCCGCCGGGCCGGCGACCACCCCGCCGGCGCCGCCGAGCGCCTTCGACAGGGTGGCCGTGACGATCACGTCCGGCTCACCGGCCAGGCCGGCGGCGGCCACTCCGCCGGCGCCGCCCGGGCCGGTCACGCCGAGCGCGTGGGCGTCGTCGACGAGCAGCAGCGCGCCGTGCGCGCGGGCGACCGCGTGCAGCTCGGCCAGCGGGGCGAGATCCCCGTCGACGGAGAACACCGACTCGGTGACCACCACCGCGGGCCGGCCGGGCGCGGCGGCGAGCGCGGCGCGTACAGCGGCGACGTCGGCGTGCGGGGTCACCACCGTCTCCGCGCCGGAGATCCGGCAGCCGTCGATCAGCGAGGCGTGGTTGTGCGCGTCGGAGACGAGCAGCGTGCGCGGCTGCACGAGCGCCCGGACCGCACCGAGGTTGGCCAGGTAGCCGGAGGAGAAGACCAGTGCCCGGTCGGTGCCGAGCCAGTCGGCCAGGTCGTCCTCGAGGGCATGGTGGGTGTCGGTGGAACCGCGTACCAGCCGCGACCCGGTGGCCCCCAGCCCGTACGCCTGCACCGCCGCGACGGCCGCGGCCGTGACCTCCGGGTGCGTCGACAGGCCGAGATAGTCGTTGCCGGCGAGATCGACCACGGCGTCGCCGGCGGAGCGCGGGCGAAGCGTGCGGGTGAGCCCCGCCTTGGCCCGCAGGTCGGCACGGCGATCCAGCGCCGCCAGCCAGTCCGCCACCGCCACTCCCATCCCGCGGCACCCGCCCGTCGGGCGCCTCGCGCCGGGGCGAAGGTACCACCTGGCCACAGCGGCCCCGGCGTGGCGCGGGCCTGCGTGGCGTGGCTCTCCACTCCCGCTCGTGCCGCACTCGGGGGCGCCGCGCGGCCGTTTCCCCCGCCGGAGCGGCCTTGTAGGGTACGGGCCATGCCAGAGATCCTCGACCAGGCCCGTTCCCAGGTGCTGGAGAACGGCGTCGGCCTCGACGAGGCCGGCGTCCTCGCCGTGCTGAACCTGCCCGACGAGCACCTGCCCGCCGCCCTCCAGCTCGCCCACGAGGTACGGATGCGCTGGTGCGGCCCGGAGGTCGAGGTCGAGGGCATCGTCTCGCTGAAGACCGGCGGCTGCCCGGAGGACTGCCACTTCTGCTCCCAGTCGGGCCTGTTCACCTCGCCGGTGCGCTCGGTGTGGCTGGACATCCCGTCCCTGGTCGAGGCGGCGAAGCAGACCGCGAAGACCGGCGCGACCGAGTTCTGCATCGTGGCCGCCGTCCGCGGCCCGGACGCGCGGCTGATGAAGCAGATGCGCGAGGGTGTCGCCGCGATCAAGGCGGAGGTCGACATCCAGGTGGCCGCCTCGCTCGGCATGCTCACTCAGGAGCAGGTCGACGAGCTGGTGGACATGGGCGTGCACCGCTACAACCACAATCTCGAGACCTGCCGCTCGTACTTCCCGAACGTCGTCACCACCCACAGCTGGGAGGAGCGCTGGGAGACGCTGCGGATGGTCCGTGAGTCCGGCATGGAGGTCTGCTGCGGCGGCATCCTCGGCCTGGGCGAGACCGTCGAGCAGCGGGCCGAGTTCGCCGCCCAGCTCGCCGAGCTGGACCCGCACGAGGTCCCGCTGAACTTCCTCAACCCCCGCCCCGGCACCCCGCTCGGCGACCGTCCGGTGGTCGAGGGCAAGGACGCGCTGCGCGCCATCGCCGCCTTCCGGCTCGCCATGCCGCGCACGATCCTCCGGTACGCGGGCGGCCGCGAGATCACCCTCGGCGACCTCGGCACCCGCGACGGCCTGCTCGGCGGCATCAACGCGGTGATCGTCGGCAACTACCTGACGACGCTGGGCCGCCCGGCCACCGAGGACCTGAAGCTCCTCGACGACCTGAAGATGCCGGTCAAGGCCCTCTCCGCGACCCTGTGAGCCCGCGGTGACGAGGAGCGACGCGACGGCCGCGACCGGCCCGGCGCAGCCGGGCGTCGGCTCGCCGGCCGCGAGCGGCACGTCGGCGCAGGGCGCGGCTGTCGTCTGGTGCGACCGCTGTGGCGAGCCTGCCGGCGCCGGCGACCACCTGGCCTGCCGGGCCGCCCGCGATCTGGAGCCGCCGCGGTACTGCACCCACTGCCGGCGACGGATGAAGGTGCAGGTGCTGCCGGTCGGCTGGTCGGCGGTCTGCGTCGCGCACGGCGAGATCCGGGGCTGAGGCGGTGCTGCGGGGCCGGGCGGTGACCCTGCGGCCGGCGACGGCCGCCGACGTGCCCGCCCTCGCGGCCATCCGCGCCCACCCCGAGGTGCGGCGCTGGTGGCGCGGCGACGACGACCTCGCCGCCGCGGTGCGCGCCGACCTCGCCGACGACGACCTGACCGTGTACGCGGTCGAGCACGACGGCCATGTCGTCGGCGCGATCCAGTGGTACGCCGAGGACGACCCCGACTACCGCCACGCCAGCATGGACATCTTCCTCGACCCCTCGGTACGCGGCGCCGGGCTGGGCGGAGACGCCATCCGTACCCTGGCCCGGCACCTGATCGACGAGCACGGCCACCACCGCTTCACGATCGATCCGGCGGCGGCCAACTCGGCGGCGATCCGCGCGTACGCGAAGGTCGGCTTCCGCCCGGTCGGCGTGCTGCGTCGGTACGAGCGCGGCGAGGACGGCCGCTGGCACGACGCGCTCCTGATGGACCTCCTCGCCGACGAACTGGCCGACTGACGACATTTCGGGACCCCGGGCGACCGGATCCTGCGTTTCCCGGCCTCGACGGGCGTCGCCGGCCGCCGGGAAGCCGGCCAGCGCGGCAGGGACGCCCGGCCGCCGACGGTGGTCGTGGGGCGAACCCATGGGCCGCGAGCGTTCCCGGAGTGCCCGACACTGCAATCATCGCGTCACCCACTGGTGAAGACTGCCCATGATCGAGACCGGTGCAGCGCCGGAGGAGCCGGTCGCGTTACATCGACACGCCTGCGTAGCGTGACGAATCCGCGAGCTACGGAAGATCGGACCAGCAGGTCAACAAAGGTCGGACGTTCGTCTGATGTCGCCCACCGTGACCCTTTAGCGATCATGCCTTGACTCTCGCCCCCCCCTCCCGGAGGAATCCTCATGCCACAGCGTCGGCGCGTGGCGCGCGCGGCCGTTTCCGGTGCCGCCGCCGCGGCCTGCCTCACCCTCGCCACCCCGGCTTGGGCCTCAAGCACCATTCCGCTCCACCCCGATCACACGAATGACTTCGCGAGCGAGTTCCAGCCGCAGCAGTGCGGCGACGAGAACTTCGCCGATCTGCCCGACGGCTACGACGGCTGGCACTTCGTCCTGCCGACCAACAAGGCCGGCGACTTCCTGAGCCTCACCCTGAAGTTCAAGAACGGCGCCGAGACGGTCACCGTCAACGTGCCGGACGCCTCGGACACGATCCCGGACTTCCTCAGCAACAACGGCGAGGACGGGCAGGTCAAGCACGCCTACGTGTTCACCCCCGCCGGGTGGCAGCTGGTCGGCGGCAGCGCCGAGATCAGCGGGGAGGGCGACAAGTTCAACCTGAGCCACACCTGCGCGGGCGACGGCGACACCCCGGGGACGCCGACCCCCACGACCCCGGTGCCGACGACGCCGGGCGACCCGGGCGGCTCGGAGAACCCGTCCACCCCGGGTGGGTCCGGCACGCCGACCCCCGGCACCGGCGGTGGCGGCGGTGACGGTGAGGACGACGGCAGCCTGCCGATCACCGGTGTCGCCGGCACCAGCATCGCGCTGACCGGCCTCGCCCTGATCGGCGGCGGCGTGGCGCTCACCGTGCTGCGCCGGCGCCGCGACAAGGTCACCTTCACCAGCTGACCCGAGTCACCATCCGACCGGCCGCCGGGGCTCCCGGCGGCCGGTCGTCGTTTCGAGCCCTCCTCGAGGCCGGGAGGGGAAGATCACGACAGAGGTTTGATCCGTCGGAGGAGCACGACCGTACTGACCGGTAACCCGGTCAAGGGCGCCCGGAGATTCATCACATCATCGAGAGATATGGATAGACTGTCGACGTATGCCCAGGTCAGGCTGATGAACGACGGTGCGTGACGCGCCGGAAGGCCGGCCGGGCGCGGACGTCGCGTCCTGACATACGAACGTACTGTTGCCGGCCCCGTTTTCGGCGGGCGACAGTACGCGACACCAGCGGTGCCATGGACGCCGC
The DNA here is from genome assembly GCF_052068455.1 of Micromonospora sp. H33. Lineage (NCBI taxonomy): Bacteria > Bacillati > Actinomycetota > Actinomycetes > Micromonosporales > Micromonosporaceae > Micromonospora > Micromonospora sp. H33. The sequence goes on from NZ_JBQHDE010000004.1 coordinate 145,759, forward strand.
CGCTCCCCGGACGACCCTGAGGAGATCGCGATGGCTCTACGACTCGCCGACGGAACCGCCTGGTCCGACGTCCTGGCCCGCGCGGCCGCCGCCGCGCCCGAGGCCTTCGGTGCCCCGGTCGACGGCGTCCTGACCCTGCACAACCTGATCGAGGGTGACTGGCAGGCGGTGGGCTCGCCCGCCGCGGTACGCACCCCGGTCAACAACACCGTCCTGGTCAACCTGCCGCGGCTGGACGCGGCGACCGCCCGCGCCGCCGTCGCGCACGCCGCCGCCGCCCACCGGGACTGGGCCGCAACCTCCCTCGCCGACCGGAAGGCCCGGGTCACCGACGCCCTGGACGCCCTCACCGCGCACCGCGACCTGCTCGCCCTCCTGCTCGTGTGGGAGATCGGCAAGCCGTGGCGGCTCGCCTGCGCCGACGTCGACCGGGCCCTGGACGGCGTCCGGTGGTACGTCGGGGAGATCGACCGGATGCTGGCCGACGGGCGGGAACCGCTGCCCGGGCCGGTCAGCAACATCGCGTCGTGGAACTACCCGATGAGCGTCCTCGTCCACGCCGAGCTGGTGCAGCTGCTCGCCGGCAACGCGGTGATCGCCAAGACGCCGTCGCAGGGCGGCGCCGTCTGCCTCACCGTCGCGCACGCCCTGATGCGCCGCGCCGGCCTCCCCGCCACGCTGCTGTCCGGCAGCGGCGAGGAGCTGTCCGAGGTGCTGGTCCGCGCCCCCGAGATCGGCGCGGTGGCGTTCGTCGGCGGACGCTCCAACGGCGGCAAGGTGGCTGCGGCGCTGCTCGACACCGACAAGCGGCACTTCATCGAGCAGGAGGGCCTCAACGCCTGGGGCATCTGGAACTTCTCCCAGTGGGACCTGCTCGCCGGCCACCTGAAGAAGGGCTTCGAGTACGGCAAGCAGCGCTGCACCGCGTACCCCCGCTTCGTCGTCCAGCGGGAGCTGGTCGACCAGTTCCTCGACATGTACCTGCCCGTGGTGCGGTCGGTCCGGTTCGGCCACCCGCTCGCCGTCGGCGACGACTGGTCGGCCGGTGACCCGCTCCCCGAGCTGGACTTCGGCCCGCTGATCAGCGCCGCCAAGGCCGACGAGCTGCGCCGCAAGGTCGACGAGGCGGTCCGGGGCGGCGCCGTCCCGCTGTACCGGGGCCGGCTCGACGGGGCGCCGTTCCTCGACGGGCAGGACACCTCGGCGTACGTGGCGCCGTCGGTGCTGCTCGCCCCGCCCGGGCGGTCCCGGCTGATGCACGCCGAGCCGTTCGGCCCGGTCGACACGATCGTCGTCGTCGACACCACCGACGAGCTGCTCGCCGCGATGAACGCCTCCAACGGCGCGCTGGTCGCCTCGCTGGCCTGCGACGACCAAGACGAGGCGGCGAAGCTCGCGGTCGACCTCCAGGCGTTCAAGGTGGGCATCAACAAGCCGCGCTCGCGGGGCGACCGGGAGGAGCCGTTCGGCGGCCGGGGCGCCTCGTGGAAGGGCGCCTTCGTCGGCGGCGACCTGCTGGTGCAGGCGGTCACGGTCGGCGGCGACGGCCGCCTCTACGGCAACTTCCCCGACTACAGCAGCTACCCCGCCACCTGAGACCGGTCGGCGACAGCGGTGGGCGGGGCTCCCGCACCGGGAGCCCCGCCGTTTCACCGTCTCCCGCACCGGGAGTCGGCCGCCGTGCCGGTCATCGGGGACCGGCGTGACCGGGCCGCGCACCGCGGCCCGGCGGCCTAGACACGAGCCCGCCCCACCGCCGTCACCGAGAGCGGCATCGTCAGCGTGAGCAGCGACCCGTCCCGGTCCACCGGGGCCGGCCGGCCCAGGCGGCGGACCGTCCGCAGCATCGGCGTGTTCTCCGCCTGGGTGTGCAGGACCAGGGCCGCGTACCCGGCCCGCTCCGCGTGGCGCACGAGCCGGCTCAGCAGCGCCGAGCCGAGCCCGCGGCGCTGCCAGTCGTCGCGCACCAGCAGCGCCACCTCGGCCACGTCCCCCTCGGCGAGGAGGTTGGCCATCGCCACCACCGACTCCACCGCTCCGCCGGCGCCGGTGGCCGTGGCGAGGAGGGTGACGCCGCGCGCCGGTTCGAGCAGCCGGCGCATCCGGGCCGGCGCGGGCAGGGCCGCGCCGCCCAGGTACCGCCGGTGCCGGCTGCGCGCCGAGCACCGCTCGTGCAGCTCGACGACGCCCGGCAGGTCGTCGCCGGTCGCCGGGCGTACGCCCAGCTCCGAGCCGTCGGGCAGGACCAGGGTGACCTGCTCGGCGGCCCGGCGCGCGACGGTCGCCGCCAGCTCGACCAGGGCCTGCCCCCGGGCGTACTCGGCCGGGGTGAACCCGGGCGCCACGCGCCGTAGTTCGTACGACCCGCCGCCCGGATCGGCCAGCAGCATGGTGGACGGGGTGATCCCCGGTCGGGGCCCGGCCGGCGACGGCCGCCACGTGACCGAGTCGGCAGCGAGCAGGGTCCGCAGCGCCTCCCCGGTCGCGTCCGGGTCCCGCACCAGGCGGGTCGCCAGCCCGAGCACCCGGGTCGGCTGGTCGGCCAGCCCGCGCGCCTCGCTTCGTGTCACCCAGCAGTCGCGGCCCCGCCCCCGTTCCACGGCGGCGACGAGGTCGGCCTCGTCGAGTGCGTCGGGGGCGTCGACAAGGAAGTCGTCGACCGCGCCCCGCTCCGTGGTGTGGACCTGCACCGTGAGGATGTTGACCCCACGCAAGGCCAGGCTCGCCGTGAGGACCGACAGGTAACCCGGCCGGTCGTCCACGGTGGCCCGGATTCGCCACAGCGTCATGGTTCGCTCCCTTCCCCCGTACGACCCTCGCCGCTGGCTGTTGCCGGCCGGTTGCCCTGTGGTGACGGCTCGGGATCCGCGGGTGCGGTATGCGCCACAGTCGCCGTCAGCCGGCCATGGGCGGCGTGCCGACCAGGTCGAGACGGTCGCCGAGGATCACCGCGCTGGCGCGGACCAGCTGCGCCAGCCGGTCCACCTCGGTGGAGTGGAACGCCGCGGCGACCAGCGGCTCGGTGTCCTCCCGCGCCACGACCAGCACGAGCCCGGCCCGCCCGAACGGCGCCACCGCGAAGTGGGCGCCGCCGGGCGCGCTCATCGCGCGGGCGCGCAGCGGCGTCACGTCCGGCAGCCGCGGGGGTACGGGGGCCCGCCAGCTGGCATGCCCGACAGTCGCCTCGCTGCCGGCGCCGGCCCGGGAGGCCCAGTCGACCGGCACCACCGCGGCGACCGCCCAGTCGGCGGCGAGCAGCCCCGGCACGGCGTCGACCAGGGTCGCCAGCCCGTCGGTGGGGTTCCCCGCGACCTGCGCGAGCAGCTCCGCGTCCTGCCCGGTGGTGGTGGGCGCGCCGATCGCCCGCCACACCCCGTCCACCCGGACCCCGGGGATCGCCGCGAGACCGGCCATCAGCCGCTCCACCCGGGCCGCCCCCGGCCACACCACGGTGAAGTCGTCCACCGCCCGGCCGCCGAGCCGCTCCAGGACCACGACCTGCACGATGTCGGCGCCGGAGACGCCCATCGTGCGGGCGACCTGGCCGAGCGTGCCGGGACGGTCCGGCAGGGTGACCCGAACTCGCAGCAGCATATGATCCTCCGCTCGGCGGGCCGGCGCGGTCCGCCGGCAGGCTGGGCACCAGCCTTCCCCGCGACCGTTTCGCCCCTGTTGCGGCCGGATATCCCGAGGGCAAAATCTGACCTTGACAACAAAGCTGAGCTGCCATCAACTAATCGGATGACCGAGCCGGCCCTCGACTCCCCCGCCCCGCACGCCTCACCCCGGGGGCTCGACCTGGACCGGCTCTCCGCGTACCTGGCGACGCACCGGCCCGAGCTGGCCGGCGGGGACCTGTCGGCCACGCTGATCGCCGGCGGCAAGTCCAACCTGACGTACCTGCTGCGCGCCGGCGGGCACGAGGTGGTGCTGCGCCGCCCGCCGCTCGGGCACGTGCTGGCCACCGCGCACGACATGACCCGGGAGTTTCGGGTGATCTCGGCGCTCGCCCCCACCGACGTGCCGGTGCCGGCGGCGCTGCTGCTGTGCGAGGACCCGGACGTCATCGGCGCGCCGTTCTACCTGATGGAGCGCGTCCGCGGCGAGGTGTTCCGCGCCCGCTCCCAGACCGACCCGCTCACCGCCGAACAGCGGCGCGGGCTGGCGATGGCGATGATGGACACCCTCGCCGCCCTACACACCGTCGACCCGGCGGCCGTCGGGCTGGCCGACTTCGGTCGTCCGGAGGGATACCTGGCCCGGCAGGTGCGCCGCTGGTCCGGGCAGCTCGACCGGTCGCGCAGCCGGCCGCTGCCCGGCATCGACGAGCTGCGGGACCGGCTCGCCGCGACCGCACCCGAGGGCGCCAACGCCGGGCGGATCGTGCACGGCGACTACCGGCTGGACAATCTGCTCGCCACCGTGGACCCGGTCGCGGTCCGCGCGGTCCTCGACTGGGAGATGGCCACCCTCGGCGACCCCCTGGCCGACCTGGGCCTGCTGCTGACGTACTGGGACGTGCTCGGTGACAGCGACGCCGCCGAGGGAAACCCGGTCGCCGACGGGCTGGGCCCCCGGGCCGGTTTCCCGACCGGCGCGGAGCTGATCGACCGGTACGCCGGCCGCAGCGACGTCGACGTCGGCCCGCTGCACTGGCACGTGGCGCTCGGGTGCTTCAAGCTCGCGGTGATCTGCGAGGGCATCCACTACCGGCACACGCGGGGCCAGACGCTCGGCGAGGGCTTCGACCGGATCGGCGACATGGTGGCCCCGCTGGTGGCGCACGGGCTCGGCGCGGTGGAGGAGAAGTGATGCACTTCGCGTACGACGAGCGCACCGAGCAGCTGCGAGCCGAGCTGACCGACTTCCTGGAGCGGCACGTCTACCCGGCCGAGGCGGCGCACGCCGAACAGGTCGCGGCGGCCGGCGACCCGTGGGCGCGCCCGCCGGTGCTGGCCGAGCTGAAGGCCGAGGCCCGCAAGCGTGGCCTGTGGAACCTGTTCCTCCCCGACGCCCGCTACGGCGCCGGGCTGACCAACCTCCAGTACGCTCCGCTCGCCGAGCTGACCGGCCGTAGCCCGCACCTGGCCCCCGAGGCGCTGAACTGCGCCGCACCGGACACCGGCAACATGGAGCTGCTCGCCGAGTTCGGCAGCGAGGCGCAGCGGGAGCGGTGGCTGCGCCCGCTGCTGGAGGGCGAGATCCGCTCGGCGTTCTGCATGACCGAGCCGGACGTCGCCTCCTCCGACGCGACGAACATCGGCACCCGGATCACCCGCGACGGCGACCACTACGTGGTCAACGGCCGCAAGTGGTGGTCGTCCGGAGCGATGGATCCGAGCTGCGAGATCTTCATCGTGATGGGCAAGACCGATCCGTCGGCCGACCGGCACCGGCAGCAGAGCATGATCCTCGTACCGCGGGACACGCCCGGCGTGACGGTCCGGCGGGGCATGCGCGTCTTCGGGTACAGCGACGGCCCGCACGGCGGGCACGCCGAGATCGACTTCACCGACGTCCGGGTGCCGGCGGAGAACCTGGTCGGCGCCGAGGGCGCCGGCTTCGCCATCGCCCAGGCGCGGCTCGGCCCGGGCCGCATCCACCACTGCATGCGGCTGATCGGCATGGCCGAGCGGGCGCTGGAGCTGCTCTGCCGCCGCGCCCTGGACCGGGTCGCGTTCGGCCGCCCGCTCGCCGAGCAGGGCGTGGTGCGGGAGTGGATCGCCGAGTCCCGGGTCCGCATCGAGCAGGCTCGGCTGCTGGTGCTCAAGACCGCGTGGCTGATGGACACCGTCGGCAACAAGGGCGCGCACACCGAGATCCAGGCCATCAAGATCGCCACGCCGGCGATGGCGGAGTGGGTGATCGACAAGGCCATCCAGGGGCACGGGGCCGCCGGCGTCAGCCAGGACACCCCGCTCGCCGCCCTCTGGGCCCAGGCCCGGACGCTCCGCCTGGCCGACGGCCCGGACGAGGTCCACAAGGCCTCCCTGGCGAAGCGCGAACTCCGCCGCTGGACAACCCCCACCTGACACCCCACCCACGACCTACCCCGCGCCCCGTCACCCCGCGATCTTGCACTTTCGGCCCCTGACACGCGGCTTTTGCGTCGAATGTCAGGGCGGAAAGTGCAAGATCGGCGAGGCGGGGGCGGGGGCCGGACGGCGCCACCGCGAGCGGGGCCCGGCGGGTCAGGCGCTGGCGCGTTCGATCAGTTGGGTGTCCAGGAGGATGTGCGGGGAGGAGAGGTCCTCGCCGCGGATGCGGGACACGAGGAGGCGGGCCATCTGGCGGCCCATCTCCTCGACCGGCTGGAAGACCGTGGTCAGCGGAGGGTCGGCCTGCCGGGCGATCGGGGCGTCGTCGAAGCCGACCACGGCGACGTCCTCGGGCACCCGCCGGCCGGCCTCCCGCAGCGTACGCAGGGCGCCGAAGGCCATCAGGTCGGAGGCGACGAAGACCGCGTCCAGGTCGGGGCACACCTCCATCAGCCGGCGCATGGCGGCCGCCCCGCTGCCCTCGCTGAAGTCCCCGTACGCGATCAGGTCGGGGTTGACGCCGCCCAGCGCGGCCGTGACGGCCTCCTTGTAGCCGGTGAGCCGGCCCAGGCCGGCGCCCATGTCCTGCGGGCCGGCGATGGTGGCGATCCGCCGCCGCCCCCGCACGGCGAGGTGCTCGACCGCGTGCCGGGCGCCGCCGACGTTGTCCACGTCGACGAACCAGGCGGGCTGCGCGCCCGGTTGCAGCATGCGGGCCGGGCGGCCGCCGAGCACGGTCGGCAGGCCGCGCTCCTCCAGCAGCGTGGGCAGCGGGTCGGCGTCGTGCAGCGACAGCAGCAGGACGCCGTCGACATGCTGGTTGGTCAGGTGGTGCTCCACCCGCTCCCGCTCGATCGGGGACTGGACCATCGCGAGCCACAACTGCAGCGGGGTCTCCAGCAGCCCGGAGCTGACACCCCGGACGATGCCGGCGAAGAACGGCTCGGTGAAGACCCGGTCGCCGGACTCCGAGACGACCAGGGCCACCGAGTCGGTGCGCTGGGTGACCAGGGCCCGCGCGGCCCGGTTCGGCACGTACCCCAGCTCGGCGATCGCCTGCTGCACCGCGGCCCGGGCCTCCGGGCTCACCTGGGGTGAGCCGTTGACGACGCGGGAGACCGTGCCGCGCCCGACGCCGGCGCGCGCGGCGACCGCGTCGAGGGTCGGGCGCCCGAGCGACCGGGTGCGCTGCGTTGTCATCGTCTCTCCTCCGACGTCGGGAGGCCCGGTGCCGCCGCGAGGGTGGCACCGGGACCGCCCGGATGGCTGGCCCGAGCCTATTGTGCGGCCAGACCGTTGCGTCGGATCACCTCGGCGTACCACCTGGCGCTGGACTTGGGGATGCGGACCTGGCTGTCGTAGTCGACGTAGATCATGCCGAACCGCTTGGTGTAGCCCCAGGCCCACTCGAAATTATCCATGAGTGACCAGGCGAAGTAGCCCCGCAATGGAACGCCCGCGCTGATCGCCTCGTGGGCGGCGCGCAGGTGCGCGTCGAAGTACGCGAGCCGGTCGGCGTCGTCCACCTGGCCGTCGACCACCGCGTCGACGAACGCCGAGCCGTTCTCGGTGACGTACAGCGGCAGGTCGGTGTACTCCTCGTGCACCCGGCGCAGGGTCTCCACCAGCCCGGGGGCGTCGATTTCCCAGTCCATGTCGGTGACCGGGACGCCCCGGGTGACGAAGCGCACGTCCTCGCTCCCCGGCCAGCAGGACGGTGCCCGCCAGTACGCCTCCGGCGCCGCCCCCTCGACCGGTGCGGCCACCACGTGCCGGCTGTAGTAGTTGACCCCGACCAGGTCCAGCGGGGCGGCGATCGTCGCGAGGTCCCCCTCGCGGACGTGCCCGAAGTCGGTGACCGCCGCGAGGTCGGCCATCAGGTCCGCCGGGTACGACCCGCGCAGCAGCGGGTCGAGGAAGAACCGGTTGGCCAGCGCGTCGATCCGCCGCGCGGCGTCGGCGTCGGCGGGCGAGTCGGTGGCCGGGGTGACCGGGTACAGGTTGACCGTCACCCCGACCTCGGCGTCCGGGCGGGCGGCCCGCAGCGCCTGCACGGCGCGCCCGTGGCCGAGCATCAGATGGTGCCCGGCCCGGACGGCGTCCGCCGGGTCGGAGCGGCCCGGTGCGTGCACCCCGGACCCGTAGCCGAGGAACGCCGAGCACCACGGCTCGTTGAGCGTGGTCCAGTAGCGGACCCGGTCGCCGAGCGCGTCCGCGACCAGGGCGGTGTAGTCGGCGAACCGGGCCGCGGTGTCCCGCGCCGGCCAGCCGCCCGCGTCCTCCAGCGGCTGCGGCAGGTCCCAGTGGTAGAGGGTCAGCCACGGCTCGATGCCGTTCGCCAGCAGCGCGTCCACCAGGCGCCGGTAGAAGTCGAGACCCTCCGGGTTGGCCGGGCCGGTGCCGCCGGGCTGCACCCGGGACCAGGAGACCGAGAACCGGTACGACTTCAGCCCCAGCTCGGCCATCAGCGCGACGTCGGAGTCGAGCCGGTGGTAGTGGTCGCAGGCCACGTCGCCGGTGTGCCCGGCGACCACCCGGCCGGGGGTGTGGCTGAAGGTGTCCCAGATCGACGGCGTCCGGCCGCCCTCGGCCGCGGCGCCCTCGATCTGGTACGCCGCGGTGGCGGCGCCCCAGAGGAAGCCGGGCGGGAAGGTCAGCGGTGCACGCTCGGCGAGGACGCCGACGGCGGGTGGGCTCGCGGGGTTGCTCACGACTTGACGGCACCTTCCATGATCCCGCCGATGATCTGGCGGCCGAACAGGATGAAGACGACCACCAGCGGAATCGTCCCGACCGCGGTGGCGGCGAAGACCTGCGAGTAGTCGGTGTAGTAGGCGTACGAGAGGAAGGCCAGTGAGACCTGGAGCGTGGGGTTCTCCGGCGGCAGCACCGCGTACGGCCACAGGAACGAGTTCCAGGTCTCCATGAAGGTCAGCAGGCCGAGCACGGCCGCCGCCGGGCGCAGCGCCGGCAGCACGATGTTCCAGTAGATGCGGAACGTGCTCGCCCCGTCGACCCGGCCGGCCTCGATCAGCTCGTCGGAGACCGCCTGGGTGGCGTACTGACGCATCATGAACACCCCGAACGCGCTGACCAGGAAGGGCACGGTCACCGCGTAGAGGGTGCCGTACCAGTTCAGGTCCTGGATCATGCCCCACAGCGGGATGAGCCCGAGCTGGGTGGGGATCATCATGGTCACGATGATCGCCAGCAGCAGGGCGTTGCGTCCACGGAAGCGCAGCTTGGCGAAGGCGAAGCCGGCGAGCGAGCCGGTGATGACCACGCTGACGGTCACCACCGACGAGACGATCACCGAGTTGAGCAGGCCGGTGAGGAAGTTCGCCGCGTCGTTGTCGAGCACCCGGCCGAAGTTGTCGCCGAACGCGCCGCCCGGCGTGATCGGCGGCGGCACGTCGTTGATCGAGTCCAGGCTGCGGGTGGCGATGACCACCATGTAGTAGAAGGGGTAGATGGAGAGCAGGGTCGCGAGGACGAGCGCCACGTAGGTGAGCGGGCTGGTGCGCCACAGGCGCCGGGAGGCAGAGTTCATGGCCGTGCTCCTCACTTCACCGTACGGCGGACGAGCAGGAAGTTGACCAGCGACATCAGCGCGATCATCAGGAACATCGCCCAGGCGACCGCGGCGCCGTAGCCGGCGGTGTTCAGGTTCTCGATGCCCAGCTCGTACATGTACATGGTGAGGGTCTGGAACTCGCGCTGGTCGCCGCCGATGATGTTGCCGTTGGCGAAGACGAGCGGCTCGGTGAACAGCTGGAGACCGCCGATGGTGGACAGGATGACCACGAACAGGAAGGTCGGCGTCAGCATCGGCAGCGTGATGCGCCAGAACTGCCGCCACTGGCCGGCGCCGTCGAGCGCCGCCGCCTCGTAGAGCTCCCGCGGGATGGCCTGCATGCCGGCGAGCAGGATCAGCGTGTTGTAGCCGGTCCACCGCCAGTTGACCATCGACGCGATCGCGGTCCACGAGCTCCAGCGCTCGGCGTCCCAGTCGATCGGGTCGACGCCGACGAAGCCGAGCAGCCAGTTGAAGACGCCGAAGTCGCGCTGGAAGAGCATGCCGAAGACGATCGCCACCGCGGCGACGGAGACGACGTTCGGCATGAAGATCGCCATGCGGAACAGCGTCCGGGCGCGCAGGAAGGTCCGGTTCAGCAGGTTCGCGAGGAAGAGCGCGAGCAGCAGCTGCGGGATCGTCGAGAGCAGGAAGATGCCGAACGTGTTGAACGTGGCGTTCCAGAAGTACTCGTCGGTGACCAGCTTCGCGTAGTTGTCGAGCCCGGTGAAGGTGTGGTCGCCGATGAGGTTCCAGTCGTGCAGCGACATCCAGGCCGTCCGCAGCATCGGGTAGAGCCCGAAGATCCCGAAGATCACGAAGAACGGCGCGACGTAGAGGTACGGGGAGTACCTGAGGTCCAGGCGGGTCAACGACGACGAGCGGGACCGGTGCGGCCGGGGTGGCGGGGGTGTTGGCGCGGCGGGTGACGGCGGCGCCGTCGTGGCCGACAGACTCATGCCGCTGCCTCCCTGGGGTCGGCACCGGCACGAGGCACATGGACGCTGTGCTGGCTGATTCGCTCGCTCTGCTCGCTCATTCTCAGTCCTTTCCCGCCCGGCGCGCGGGCCGGCGCGCCGGCGGTGGTACGGGGAACGGACGCCGCCGGTGGCGCCCGGGCGTCGTGCCCGGACGCCACCTACGCGACGTGCTGGGGTCAGAAGGCGCCCTGCGTCTGGGCGTCCTTCACGAACTGCTCCCAGGCCTTGTCCTTGCCGGCCTGCCCGTTCTCGTACGAGCGCAGCGCGGGCTCGAAGGCGTTCTCCTTCACCGCCTGGTGCTTGGGACCGAGGTGCAGCGGCTGGATCTTGGCGACGCTGTCACCGAAGATCTTGCCGGTCGGGGCGTTGTTGAAGTACTCGTTGGTGTAGCTCAGGAAGTCCGGGTTCTTCAGCGCCTCCAGGTTGGTCGGCAGCGGGCCCTTGAGCTTGAACGCCGCGACCTGGCTCTGCGCGTTGGTCAGGTACTCGGCGAGCTTCGCCGCCTCCTTCTGGTACTTGCTCTGCTCGGGGACGGCGAGCCACGAGCCACCCCAGTTGCCGGCGCCGCCGGGCACCGGGGCGACGTCCCACTTGCCCTTGTTCTCCGCGCCGGAGTTGTCCGCGACGATGCCGAGCATCCAGGACGGGCAGAAGGTGGCCGCGAAGGTGCCCTGCTTGAAGCCGGCCGACCACTCCGGCGACCAGGTCGCCGTCTCGGCGGTGATGTTCGCGTCCGCCATGGCGATCGCGGTGTCCCAGGCGGTCTTCACGGCCGCGCTCTTGTCGGCGGCGATCGCGTCCTGCTTGTCGTAGAACAGGTCACCGCCCTGCTGGAACATGACCGCGCTGGCGGCGGTGGTGACCGAGTCGAGCAGGCCCTTGTTGGTGGCGGCCCGGTACTTCTTGCCGGTCTCGATGAAGGCGTTCCAGTCCGGCCACAGCGCGGCGACCTGGTCGCGCTCGGTCGGCAGGCCGGCGGCCTGGAAGAGGTCCCGGCGGTAGCAGACGGCGAGGCTGCCGACGTCGGTGGGCAGACCGATCAGCCGGCCGTCCGGCGCCTTGCCCAGCTCGTACTTCCAGGGCAGGTAGTCCTTGCTGTGGTCGGCGACCAGCGGGGCGAGGTCGACCCAGTTCGCCGGGTTGGCCTTGAACTCGTTGAGGATGCCCTCCTCCAAGGCGATCACATCGGCGGCGCCCTTGCGGGTGGCGAGCGCGCGGACGATCTTCGGCCGGTACTCGTTGAGCTGGGCGGTCTTGCGCAGCTCGACCTTGATGCCGGTGTCCTTCTCGTACTGCTTGACGATCTCGTCGTAGCCGAACTCGCCGAACGTGTCGACGACCAGCTTGTCGGGCTTCTCGCCGGCGGCCGGGGCGTCGTCGTCGGTGCCGCAGGCCGCGAGCCCGCCGACGGCGGTGATCGCGGCAAGGGCGACGGCCGCCAGGCGGGAACGCCGCGTGGTGAGGCTCATCCTGACCCCTCTTCTCGGTGGTGAGGCTGTGTCGGGTGTGGTGGGGGGTGCCGTACTGCGCTGACCGGCGCCGGCGGGGCGGCGACGGCCTCCCGGTGCGGACGCGGGTGAGCCGGGTCACGCGTCTGGGAACGCTCCCATGAGATTGACGGCACGCGTCCCGGGGTGTCAATAGACCTGTGGGAGCGTTCCCAGATCGTTACCGGCAGCGCGGTTCGACCGTCCGTCGATCGCGCCGACCTGCTCCGAGGCGATTCAGTACGCACTCCGGCAGGTGACCCGCCGCGTCCCAGGGGCGGGGCGGCGTGGAACCGAAACGATTCAGCAGAGCCGGCGCAGGAGGGTGCCGATCCGGGCGGCGTGGAAGGCCTCGGGATCGAACGTGTCCCCCACCCAGTCGCGCATCAGGTGGTGCTCGGTGTGCCCCGGGTCGGCCAGCGCCGCCAGCAGCGCCTGGTAGCCCGCCGGTCCGCCGACGTCCTCCGGCGGACCGGCACGCTCGCCGTCGAGACAGGCGGGGTAACGCTCCTCCGGGTCGGCGGTGAAGACGTCCTCGACCACCAGGTCGTGCTCCCACCAGTCGCCGAAGTCGTACGTGTAGTGGAACCGGCTGCCCTTGCCGACCACGGCGTCGAGCCGTACGTCCAATTCGTCGTGCAGGGACAGCTCCCCGTCCGGGTCGGGCTCGCCGTACTGCCGGCCGTCGATCTCGAACGAGTGCAGATGGCAGTCCCGCCACCCCATCGAGTGCTGCACCACCCGGTGCACCCGGTCGAGGGTGTACCCGCCCGGGACGAGCACCCGGCGCCAGACCGGCGGCCGGACCCCGGCCAGGGAAATCCTCAGCTGGAAGATCTGACGCGGCATGCTGTCCCATCCTCCTCGGCATAGGCTGCCGGCATGATCTGCCGAGCGTGCCGGGCGAGGCGGCACGACGACTGTCGGGGCCGGAACTGGTGCGACTGCCAGCACCGTACCCCCCGGCCCACCCCTCCGGTCACGGGTCCGGCCAGCGAATGAGCGTCGGAATGCCGATTTCCGCGCTCTGGCCGGAGCCGTCCGCGGGCCCGCTGGACGACGCCGCCATCGCCGCCCGCTACGGCCGGGCCGACCACCCCCACCTGCGGGTGAACTTCGTGTCCAGCATCGACGGCGCGGTCGCCGTGGACGGCTACTCGGCCGGCCTCTCCGGCGAGCCGGACAAGCGGGTCTTCGGCCTGCTGCGGATGCTCTGCGACGGGCTCGTGGTCGCCGCCGGCACGCTGCGCCACGAGGGGTACCGGGCGGTCCGCCTGGACGAGCGGCGGCGCGCCTGGCGCCGCGAGCACGGCCTCGCCGAGTACCCGACACTCGTCGTCGTCTCCGGCTCGCTCGACCTCGACCCGGCCCAGGCGGCCTTCGCCGACGCGCCGGTCCGCCCGGTGGTGCTCACCCGCGCGGGCGCCGCCGCCCCGCCCGGCCTGACCGACGTCGCCGACGTCGTCCCGTGCGGCGACGAGCGGGTGGACCTTCCTGCGGGCCTGGCCGAGCTGCGCCGACGCGGGCTCGACCAACTGCTCAGTGAGGGTGGCCCGCTGCTGTTCGGCGCGCTGACCGCGGCCGACCTGGTGGACGAGGTCTGCCTGACGGTCGCCCCGCTGCTCGCCGGCCCGGGCCCGGGGCGGATCACCGCCGGCGAGGCGAGCCCGGTGCGGCACCTGCCGTTGCGGCACGTGCTCGCCGCGTCCGACGGCGTGCTCATGCTCCGCTACGCCCGCGACTGACCGGGTCACGACCGGGGGTGCGGCCGCGTGGTCTCCGCCGCGTCGCGTGGCGTCCTGTCGTACGTCTCGGGCAGGATGCAGGGCGTGCGTGCCGACCTCGACCACCAGCCCCGCGGAGTTGCCCGATGACCGACCACGGTTTCGACGGCCCGGGCGAGGAGGTCGGCCGGGTGCTCGGCACCGCCGACGCGACCCCGCTGCAGTTCTGGACGGCGGTCTCCCCCACCAGCTACCTGCAGCTCGACGACGTCGTGGTGACGCGACGCGAGCTGCCGGACCGGGAGCCGGTGACGATCGCCGGGGTGGTCACCCAGGTGCGGGCCCGGCACGAGGGCGCCCAGTTCGACTCCGACGTCTTCGCCATCGCCGACGGCACGCTGCCCGCCCAGGTGCAGGAGGCCGCCGAGATCACCACCACCCGGGTCGACCCGGAGCTGTACGTGCCGCCGTCGCCCGGCGCGCTCGTGCACCGCGCGGAGGGTGACGCCCGGGCGCGGGCGCTGCACTTCGACCGGATGGAGCGCCGCATCCCGATGGGCATGGGCCGCGACGGGGTGCCCGTCTACCTCAACGCCGACTTCCTGGACGGCACGCGGGGCGCGCACGTCTCCATCTCCGGCATCTCCGGCGTCGCCACCAAGACCAGCTTCGCCACCTTCCTGCTCTACTCGGTGTTCCGCTCCGGGGTGCTCGGCGGCGATGCGGTCAACGCCAAGGCGCTCATCTTCAACGTCAAGGGCGAGGACCTGCTGTTCCTCGACCATCCCAACGTCCGGCTGGACGAGCCGACCCGGGCCGCGTACGCGCAGCTCGGCCTGACCGCCGGCGCGTTCCCCGACGTCCGCGTGTACGCGCCGCCCCGGGTCGGCGACTCCTCGGGCACGCCGGACGTGAGCAGCCGGCTCAGCGGGGTGGACAGCTTCTACTGGACGCTCACCGAGTTCTGCGCCGACCGTCTCCTGCCGTACGTGTTCGCCGACGCCGACGACGAACGCCAGCAGTACACGATGGTCGTGCACTCGGTCGCCGCCCACCTGGCCCGGTACGCGCAGCCCGCCGACGGCGGCGTGAGCATCGACGGCGTGCGCCTCGGCACGTACGCCGACCTGGTGGACCACATCGTCGAGCAGCTCAACGACGACGAGACCCGGGGCGACTGGGCCGGCAGCGCGGTCGGCCTGGGCACGGTCAACGCGTTCGCGCGGCGGCTGATCGGCAGCAAGAAGGACCTGTCCCGGCTGATCCGCGGCGATCTCGCCACCCGTCGCCCGCACAGCATCAACACCGCCGAGTCGGCCCAGGTGACCGTCGTCGACCTGCACAACCTGCCGGACCGGGCGCAGCGCTTCGTGGTCGGCGTGACGCTCAAGAGCGAGTTCGAGCGCAAGGAGAAGGCCGGCACGGCCAAGCCGCTGCTCTTCGTGGTCCTCGACGAGCTGAACAAGTACGCCCCCCGCGAAGGGTCCTCCCCGATCAAGGAGGTTCTGCTCGACATCGCCGAGCGCGGGCGGTCGCTCGGCGTGATCCTGGTCGGCGCCCAGCAGACGGCGAGCGAGGTGGAACGCCGCATCGTCACCAACTCCGCGATCCGCGTGGTCGGTCGGCTCGACCCGGCCGAGGCGTCCCGGCCGGAGTACGGCTTCCTCCCGCCGGCCCAACGGCAGCGCGCCCTGCTCGCGAAGCCGGGCACGATGTTCGTCAACCAGCCCGACATCCCGGTGCCGCTCTGTCTGGAGTTCCCGTTCCCCGCCTGGGCCACGCGGGTCTCCGAGGCCGGTCGGGCGCCCTCGCAGACGCTCCGGTCGATCACGCAGTCGGCCGACCCGTTCGCGGTGGTGGGCTCGGGCGGCGGCTCCGACGACGACATCCCGTTCTGAGGTGGTCCACCGGTGAAGATCCTGCACACCTCCGACTGGCACGTCGGCAAGGTCCTCAAGGGAAGGTCCCGGGCCGAGGAGCACAAGGCCGTCCTCGCCGGGGTGATCGACGTCGCCCGGCGGGAACAGCCGGACCTGGTGATCGTCTCCGGGGACCTGTACGACACCGCCGCGCCCACCCCGGAGGCGACCCGGCTGGTCACCCGCGCGCTGACCGCGCTGCGCCGCACCGGCGCCGACGTCGTCGCGATCGGCGGCAACCACGACAACGGCCCGGCGCTGGACGCGCTGCGCCCGTGGGCGGAGGCTGCCGGGATCAGCCTGCGCGGCGGCGTCCGGGAGAACCCGGACGAGCACGTCATCGACGGGACCACCGCGGGCGGCGAGCGCTGGCAGGTGGCCGCGCTGCCGTTCCTCTCCCAGCGGTACGCGATCCGCGCCGTCGAGATGTACGAGCTGACCGCCGCCGAGGCCACCCAGACGTACGCCGACCACCTCGGCCGGATCATCACCCGGCTGACCGAGGGCTTCACCGAGCCGGACCGGGTGCACCTGGTCACCGCCCACCTCACGGTGGTCGGGGCGGCGACCGGCGGCGGCGAGCGGGACGCGCACACCGTCATGGGCTACGCCGTCCCGGCGACGGTCTTCCCGGGCACCGCGCACTACGTGGCGCTCGGCCACCTGCACCGGTCCCAGCGGGTCCAGGGCCCGTGCCCGATCCGCTACAGCGGCAGTCCCCTCGCGGTCGACTTCGGCGAGCAGGAGAACGTCCCGTCGGTGACGCTGGTCGAGGCGACCGCGACGACGGCGGCGCAGATCCGGGAGGTCCCGATCCCGGCGGCCGCCGCCCTGCGTACGGTGCGGGGCACGCTCGCGCAGCTCGCCGAGATCGAGGCGCCGGACGCCTGGCTGCGGGTCTACGTGCGGGAGCAGCCCCGCGCCGGCCTCCGCGAGGAGGTGCAGGAGCTGCTCCCCCGGGCCCTGGAGATCCGGATCGACCCGGAGCTGGTGCCCGCGCCCGGCAGCGGCACGCGCGTCGCCCAGCGGGCCGGCCGGTCCCCGCGGGACCTGTTCGCCGACTACCTGGACAGTCGCGGCCACGACGACGAGGGCGTCCGGGACCTCTTCGACGAGCTGTTCGAGGAGATCGAGCACTGATGCGTCCGATGCGACTGGACCTGGCCGGGTTCACCGTCTTCCGCGACGAGACGACGATCGACTTCACCGACGCCGACTTCTTCGCCCTGGTCGGGCCGACCGGCTCGGGCAAGTCGACGGTGCTGGACGCGATCTGCTTCGCGCTCTACGGCACCGTGCCGCGCTGGGGCGGCACCCGGGGTCTGACGAACGCGCTGGCCCCGTCGGCGACGGAGGCCCGGGTCCGGCTGGTCTTCGAGTCCGGGGGCGACCGCTACGTGGCGACCCGCGTGGTCCGCCGGGACAGCCGGGGCAACGTCAAGACCGCGGGCGCGGGCCTCCAGCTCATGCCGCCCGGCTTCGACCCGGTGAAGCTGGACACCGGCCTCAGCCCGGACGACCTCGGCGAGGTGCTGGCCGGCACCGCCGCCGAGATGGACGACGCGGTGCTGGCGGCGGTGGGGCTGCCGTACGAGCAGTTCACCAGCTGCGTGGTGCTGCCGCAGGGGCAGTTCGCCGACTTCCTGCACGCGAAGCCGGCGACCCGGCAGCAGATCCTGGTGAACCTGCTCGGCCTCGGCGTCTACGAGCAGGTACGCGAGAAGGCGACCGCCCGGGCCGCTCAGGCCGAGGCGAAGTTCGAGGCGGTCGACCAGGCCCTCGCGGGGCTCGCCGACGTCGACGACGCCACCCTCGCCGAGGCGTCCGCACGGGTGGACCGGATGCGGGAGCTGATCGGGGCGGTGACGGACGCCGTACCCGAGCGGGAGGCGGCCCGTGCCGCGGCGCGGGAGGCGGGCGCGGCGCTGGCCGCCCTCGACGCCGACCTGGCCGTGCTCGACGCCGTGCGCGCCCCGGACGGGATGGCCGAGCTCGCCCGGGCGGTGGCCGCCGCGCGGTCCGGCGCCGACGAGGCGGCCCAGGTGGTGGCGCTGGCCGAGGAGCGGGAGGAGAAGCTCCGCGGCGAGCTGGCGGCCGCCGGCGACGAGAGCGCGCTGCGCCTGCTGCTGAAGGCGTACGCGGACCGGGACAAGCTGGCCGGCGAGGCGGACGCGGTCCGGGCGGCGGTGGCGGCGGCGCACGACGAGCACGAGGCGGCCACGGCCGCGCTGGCGGCGGCACGGGCGGCGGCCGAGCGGGCCGAGGCCGAGCTGGAGGCGGCGTTCCGGGCGCACGAGGAGGCGAAGGCGACCGACCAGGCGGTGGCCCTGCGCGCGCACCTGCGCGAGGGCGCGGCGTGCCCGGTCTGCGAGCAGACCGTGGCCCGGGTGCCGGCGGTGCCGCCGGGTTCGGCGGTGGCGGCAGCGGTCGCGGCGGGGAAGGCGGCCCGCGCCGCCAGCGAGGCCGCCAAGGCGGCGGTGACGCAGCGGGACGGCGCCGCCCGCGAGCTGGAGCGGGTGCTGGTGGCGGCGCGGACGCGGCAGGAGCAGCTCGACGCCCGGCTGGCCGAACTGGACGCTCAGCTCGCCGCTGCGGCCGAGCCGGCCATCCTCCGTCGGGAGCTGGACGAGCACGCCCGGCTGCGCCGGGCGCTGGAGGAGTCCGCGGCGGCCGTGCGCGCCGGCCGGGACGCCGCCCGGCGGGCACGGGCCGCGGTGGACGCGGCCGAGGAGCGCCTGCGGACGGCGTGGCGCGCCTTCGACGCGACGCGCGACGGGCTGGCGCCCTTCGGCCCGCCCGCCGCCGACCGGGAGGACCTGGCGGCCGCGTGGGCCGCCCTCACCGGCTGGGCCGGCGCCGAGGCGGAGCGCCGGCGGGGCGAGCGGGCCGGCCGGGTGGCGGCGGTGACCGAGGCCGAGGCCCGGGTGGTCGCCGTCGAGGAACGCGTCGCCGGGCTGCTCGCCGCCGCCGGGGTCCCGGCCGCCGACGACCCGGTCCGGGCGGCCGCGGTCGCCCTCGAGCGCGCCGAGGCGGAGCTGCGGGAGCTGACCCGCCGGCGGGAGCAGGCGGGCGAGCTGCGCGAACAGCGGGCCGGGTACGAGCGCGAGGCGCAGGTGGCCCGCGCGCTCGCCGGGCACCTGCGGGCCAACAACTTCGAGCGGTGGCTGCTCGCCGAGGCGCTCGACCTGCTGGTCGACGGCGCCTCGCGGATCCTGCGGGAACTCTCCGGCGACCAGTACGACCTGGTGCACGACAAGGGCGAGTTCTTCGTGGTCGACCACCACGACGCCGGGCTGCGACGCGGGGTGCGCACGCTCTCCGGCGGGGAGACGTTCCAGGCCTCGCTGGCGCTGGCGCTGGCCCTGTCCGAGCAGCTCGCCGGGATGTCCACGACGGCGGCGAGCCTGGAGTCGATCGTGCTGGACGAGGGGTTCGGCACGCTCGACGCGGCCACTCTGGACACGGTCGCCGCCACGCTGGAGAATCTCGCCGCCCGGGGCGACCGGATGGTCGGTGTGGTCACCCATGTGCCGGCGCTCGCCGAACGCATCCCGGTCCGCTTCGAGGTCCGCAAGGACGCCCGGTCGGCCCGCGTCGAGCGGACCGGCCGGTGAGCGCGGTCGGCACCGTCGGGGGGCGTCCCGCGTGAGCCGGTTCTTCGTCGACGCCTGGGATCCGGCGTACGGGGCGTCGTTCGAGGCCGCCGGTGCGGGCCCCGCCGCGCCGAGCAGCGCCCAGGTCGAGGCGGACCACGAGCTGCCCGCCGTGGACTGGCGGGCGATCGGCCCGCGACCGGGCGTCCGCGCACCGCACGTGGTGCTGCTCGTCGACGGGGTCCGCCGGATCGACGCCAGCGTGTGGACGGCCGAGGACGACGGCGGGTCGTACCCGGGCCTGGCCGCCTCGTACGCCGCCGGCGTGGTCCGCTGCGACCTGGAGCGCGGCGCGGCGCAGCTCGCCGGCGCGAAGGTCGGGCGGGGCCTGTTCACCGCCAGCCCGTCCGCCGGGGACGTACGGGCCGGCAGCGTCCACTACCCGGTGCACCGGGTGAGCGGCACCGGCGAGCTGGCCAAGCTGCCGGCCGCCGTGCAGGGGCCGCTGACCGCGCTGGAGGTGGAGGTCTCCGGCGGGGCCCGCACCGACGGGGACCTGCTGGTGGTGGACGGCCCGCTGCGCAACCGGCGGCAGCTGCCGCGCACGCTCGGCTACGTGAAGACCCAGCACAGCCAGTACCTGGACGCGCGCCTCACGGCCGTGGTCACGGGGCTGGCGGCCGGCGAGCGATCCCCGGTGTTCCGGCTGGGCACCGCCTGGGGCGGCTGGTCGTGGTATCTGCGGCTGCCGGTGGCCCACGGCGCCCCGTGGGCGGGCATCGTGCGGGTGGAGTGCTCCGCCGATCTCGAGGTCGCCGAGGCGGTCGCGCTGGCCGACCTGTCGGTCGTCACCCTTCCGCGCTTCGCGTCCACCCCGTACAAGGACCCACGCGCCCCGCAGAACCTGGTCCCGATCGCCGGACTGGAGCGCCGGCTGCGGGGGCTGCTCGGCGACTCCCGGCTGCTGCACCGGGCACTCACCGCCGCGGCCCGGGCGGCGGCGCCCCGACCGCCTGCCGCGCCCGCGACGCCCCGACCGCCCGCCGCGCCGCCGCCCGCCGCGCCCGGGTCGCCGGCGCCCCGGCCGGACGCCGCGCCCGAGTTGCCGGCGGCCGGCGAGCGCGGCTGATGGGCCGGAAGCGGGCCACCGACCGGATCGTCGCCGAGGTCGACACCGGTCGGGCCGAGCTGGTGCCCGACCCGGCCCGGGCGGGCTCGTGGACGCTGCTGCTCGACGGCGCGCCGCAGTCGCACGTGGACCTCGCCGACCCCACCCACCTGGAGTTCGAGTACGTACGGCGGCTCGCCGCCGCGATCGACCTGCTCGCGCCGGCCGGCGCACCGCTGCGGGTGCTGCACCTGGGCGGCGGCGCGCTCACCCTGCCCCGCTACGTGTCGACCACCCGCCCCGGCTCGACGCAGCGGGTGGTCGAGGTGGACGCCGCCCTGGTGGACCTGGTCCGCCGGGAACTGCCCTGGCCGTCCGATGCCCGGCTCCGCGTCCGGGTCGCCGACGCCCGGGCGGTGCTCGCCGGCACCCACGACGCAAGCGTCGACGTGGTCGTCGCCGACGTGTTCGCCGGTGCCCGCACCCCGGCCCACCTGACCTCGGTGGAGTACGCGGCCGAGGTGGCCCGCGTGCTCCGGCCGAACGGCTGGTACCTGGCCAACGTCGCCGACGGCCCGCCGCTGCGGCACGCCCGCCGTCAGGTCGCCACGGTCCGGTCGGTGCTGCCCCGTCTCGCGCTGATCGGGGACGCGGCCGTGCTGCGGGGCCGCCGCTACGGCAACCTCGTGCTGCTCGCCGGCCGTGCCGACCCGCCGCTGCCGGAGCTCACCCGCCGGGTCGCCGGGGACTGGTTCCCCGGCCGCGTCGTCGCCGGCGAGGAGCTGGACCGGTTCGCCGGCGGCGCTCCGGTGGTGCACGACGCCGATGCCACCGACTCGACGCCACCGCCGCCGGGAATTTTCTCGGTCCGCCGTTGATCCGTCCGGCCACGCCGTGCGTACCACCGGGCGGCCTGCCCGTGGGGGGACGGCCGCAGTCATCTCCCGGAGGTCTGCATGCATGCGGTGGCGGCCGGCTGGCACGGTGACAGGGTGCGTACGGGCTGGATGTCCGCGCGTTCCCAGTCACGGCCGAGCGCGTCTGCTCGCGGGGTCGACGCACGACAGGTCCCTCGCCAGAATGGGCCGGTGACGCCCCGACCCGCTCCCGGACGCCACCAGGCGGCGCCGTCCGCCGAGGCGAGCCATTCAGACCATCTGGTCCGGCTGCTCTACGCCGAGCACGCCGGGCCGTTGCTGGCCTTCGTCATGCGACTGACCGGTGGGGACCGGCAGCGGGCGGAGGACATCGTCCAGGAGACGCTGCTGCGGGCGTGGCGCAACGCGCACCGGCTCGGCGCGCAGGGGCAGGGCTCGCTGCGGCCCTGGCTGGTCACCGTCGCGCGCCGCATCGCCATCGACGAGCACCGCAGCGCAGAGGCCCGGCCGGCCGAGACGTACGACCGGGACCTGACCGCGTTCGCCGAGGCGGACAGCACCGACCGGGTGCTGCGCACGATGACGGTGGCGGACGCGCTGCGTACGCTGAGTCAGTCGCACCGGGAGATCCTGGTCGCGACCTACTTTCGGGGCCGGACGGTCCCGGAGGCCGCCGAGGAGTTGGGCCTTCCGCTCGGCACGGCGAAGTCACGGGTCTACTACGCGCTGCGCGCCCTGCGCACGGCTCTGCAGGAACGGGGGGTGACGGAATGAGCCGGGCGGACCACATGGATGTCGCCGCGTACGCGCTCGGCGTGCTGGACGAGCACGACACGGAGCGGTTCGAGGAGCACCTCGCCACCTGCTGGGCCTGCGCGGCCGAGCTGGAGACGATGGTGCCGGTGGTCGGGCTGCTCTCCGGCATCGACGGCGAGACGATGACGGTCCTGGAGCAGACGCAGACGGATCCGGCGCTGCTGGACCGGACGCTGGTCGCGGTCCGGGCGCACCGGCGGAAGACGCGGTTCCGGCAGGTGCTCGCCACGGCCGCCGCCGTGGCGGTCTTCGGCGGGCTGACCGGGGTGGGCTTCGCCAACATCGTGGAGGACAGCGCTCCCAGGGGCGTGCTGGCCGAGCCGTCCAACACCGTCCTGACCAGCCCGCCGGCTCCGGGGCCGACCCGGTCCGGTCCTGGCATCGGTGGCACCCCGATCGAAGGCGAGCAGACGTCGGTCACCGACCCGAGCACCGGGGTGGAGGCGACGTTCTGGGTAGCTCGCAAGGACTTCGGAACCCGGGTGACCTTCGCCCTCGGCAAGTTGCCCGGGCCGCGCACCTGCCGCCTGGTCGTCGTCCGTAACAACAACACCAGCGAGATCATCTCCACCTGGTCGGTGCCCCGCAGCGGCTACGGCACGAACACCAACTCCATCCCCTTGGAGCTGGCCGCCGCCACGTCGACGTCGGCCGACCAGATCAAGCACCTTCAGGTGCAGTCGGTGGACGTGAACGGGGTGGCGAGCCCGCTGGTGACCGTCCCCATGAAGTAACGGGCACCGCAACGGATCGGCGCCGGCCACATTGGCCGGCGCCGATCAGCCGTTCCCTTTTACAGAATTGCTTCCCGCGTCCACACACGAATCGCGGGGCCGATCGGTTCAATCGACCCCGAGTGAAATTGGCCACTGTTCCACATTCAACCTTGACAGCACATCGGTCGTATTACCGGGTGAACTGCCAAGAATGAGGAGGGCACGTGGCACAGATGAAGCGGACCGTCATCGTCGCGAGTGCGATGGTCGCACTTACGGCTTGCGCTCCCGCGGGCTACGACGGGGCGAACTCCAGCGCCGCCGAGCCGGTCGCCGTCGCCGCGGCCGAGCCCACCGCGGCTGTCGAACCCGAGGCGAGCGCGACCGCGTCCGCGGCACCGCCGGCGGACGACGTCGCCCCACAGCAGCCGCCCGCCAACGTCGATCTCACCGAGCGGCTCATCGGCAAGAAGGTCGCCCGGATGGGCAGTGTGGTCACCGACCAGGACGGGTGGATCCTGTACCGCTTCGACAAGGACACCAACGACCCGGCGGCCTCGAACTGCGTCGACAAGTGCGCGGAGGTGTGGCCGCCGGCGCTGACCGACGGTGAGCCGCAGCTCAACAACGTCACCGACGACCTGGTCGGCACCATCACGCGCCAGGACGGCACCCGGCAGATCACGCTGGACGGCTGGCCGCTGTACCGCTACATCGGCGACAAGAAGCCCGGCCAGTGGAAGGGCCAGGGCGTCGGCGGGACCTGGTTCGTGGTCGCCCCGGACGGCAAGAAGAACCTGACCTGCCTCCCGACCGGCACGCCGAAGCCCGTCGCGCCGCCGTCGGACGCGGAGAAGGACGAGGGCTCGGACTACTCGTACTGACCCATCCGGACCCGGTGGCCGGTCGGAGGAGGGAGGGCCGGCCGGCCACCGCCGCCAGATCCGGACGCCCGGCGTACCGGCAACGCCCACGCGTCCGACCGCGGCGCCGGCCCGTCCCGCGGGCCGGCGCCGCGCTGCGACGGTCCCCGGCCGTCGCGCAGCCCCCGGCGCGGACGTGGGCGGCAGGCCGCCCACGCCGGCAGGCGGCCCGCCGTGGTCCCCCCAACCCGCACCCACGGCCGGATTCCGGCCGGTCCGCCCGGTAAGGACGACACCGTCGGCGCCCAAGGCGCCGGCGGTGTCGTCCGTCACCTGCCCCGCGCGTGGCAGCATGTCCGGGTGACCGGGACCGAACCCTCCGCCCGCCGGGTGCTGCGCCCGCCCGCCGGGTACCGGCTGGCCGCGTCGGTCCGATCCCTCACCTTCAGCCCGTACGACCCCTGCGCGCGCGTCGCCGCCGGGACCTTCTGGTGGGCCACCCGCACCCCGGCCGGACCCGCGACCCTCGCCCTGCGGCCCGCCGCCGGTGACCTGGTGGCCGAGGGGTACGGCCCCGGCGCGGACTGGGTGGTGGAGCGGGCCGACGCGGTCGCCGGGCTCCGGGACGACCTGAGCGGGTTCGCCGAGCTGGCCGCCGCGCACCCGGTGGTGGCCGAGCTGGCGGCCCGGCAACGGGGGCTCCGGATGCCCACCACCGGCCAGGTGTTTCCCCGGCTGCTGCGGGCCATCTTCGAACAGAAGGTCACCGGCAAGGAGGCCTACCGGGCGTACGCCGCCACCGTCCGCCACTTCCGGGCGGCGGCTCCCGGTCCGGTGCCGTTGCTGCTCCCGCCGGAGCCGGCGGCGGTGGCCGCCACCCCGTACTGGGTCTTCCATCCCTTCGGCGTCGAGCAGCGCCGCGCCGACACGCTGCGCCGGGCCGCCGCGGTGGCCGACCGGCTGGAACGCTGCGCCGACTCGGCCGAGGCCACCCGCCGGCTCACCGCCGTCGCGGGGATCGGGCCGTGGACCGCCGCCGAAGTGGTGCGCGTCGCGTACGGCGACCCGGACGCGGTCAGCGTCGGCGACTACCACGTACCGAACACGGTGGCCTGGGCGCTGGCCGGGGAGCCGCGCGGAGACGACGCCCGGATGCTGGCCCTGCTGGAGCCGTTCCGGGGGCACCGGGGCCGCGTCTGCGTCCTGCTGGAGGCCGCCGGCATCCAGGCGCCGAAGTTCGGCCCCCGCGCACCGATCCGCTCCTTCGCGCGCTTCTAGGCCGTGTCGCGCCCGGCCGGCTGGGCGCGCGACGGGCCGGACGCGCGACCGGTCAGCGGGCGCAGAGGCGGCGCAGCGTCCGGCCCAGCCACCAGGCGTACGCGTGCTGCACGCCCCGGGCCGCCGGGCCGGCGGCGCGCACGAACCAGCGGTCCGGGACGCTGAATGCCACCACCTCGAACCAGACGTGGCCGGCGGCGTCCCGGCTGACCAGGAACGCCTCCTCGCCACGCTCCGGGTGGCCCGGTCGGGTGCCGTACCCGAAGCCGGCCCGTTCCGGGCCGTCCTCGGTCCAGACCACCTCGCAGGGGCCCCAGATCCGGAGGGGACCGACGCCCAGGCCCGCGGTGACGGCGACACCCGGTGCCGCGCGCGTGGCCTCGGTACGCATCCGCACCCCGGCCGTCCGGTGCAGCCGCCAGGTGAGGACCGCCTCGGCGGCGACCGCGAAGGCGCCCTCCGGGAGGCGGACCCGGTGCCGCAGGTGGTGGTAACCGGCGGGCAGCGGACCGTCACGCGTCGCACCCACCTCGGCGTAGGTCAGGTCGGGCACGGGTTCACAGTGCCACGACGCGTTCACCCCCGGTACGCGGGGCACCGCGGACCCGGCGGCCTGTGGTTGGCTGGGCCGCGTGACCGCACCACCGCTGATCGCCCCCGGGACCCCGGCCGACGCCGGGGAGATCCTGACCGTGCAGCGCGCCGCCTACCTGACCGAGGCGCAGCGCTACGCCGACCCGTTCCTGCCGCCGCTCACCGAGACGCTGGACGAGGTGCGCGCGGTGCTGGCCGGGCCGCAGAGCGTCCTCACCGCCCGGCTCGGCGGCCGGCTGGTCGGGTCCGTCCGGGTCCGCGTCGAGACGGACATCGCCCATGTGGGCCGGCTGTCGGTCGCCCCGGACCAGCAGGGCCGGGGCATCGGCGGGCGCCTGCTGCGGGCGGTCGAGGCGGTGGTGGCCGCGCGCGTCTGCCGCTTCGCCCTGTTCACCGGGGCGGACAGCGAGGAGAACCTCCGGCTGTACCAGCGACACGGCTACCGGGTCGTGGGGCACGAGCCGGATCCGAACGGCGTCCGGCTGGCCCTGCTGGAGAAGCCGGTGACGCTCCGCTGCTGAGCGGCGGGCTGTCGAGACCGACGGTCGCTCAGGCGGCCTCGCGCAGGTCGGCCAGCTCCAGCGGCGTACGCCGGCGCAACAGCTCGGCGAGCTCGTCGACCGTGCCGACCTCGCCGAGCACGTTCTTGCCCCCGCCGAACCTCTCCGGGTAGCGGTGCACCAGCCGGTACCGGTAGCGGCCGCGGATCAGCTCGACACTCACCCGCCACCGCCCGCAGCACCCACAGACCCACTCCGGCACCTCGCGAAAGTAGCTCTGACCTGCGGATTCCCGATTGCCCTGAGGACGACGAAGGGGGACGCCGAGGGACAGGCCACCCGCCGGCCGGCGGTGATCCTCCTCACGGTTGTCGGCGCCGTCTGGTTGACTGGTCGCCGTGAAGCTGCCGATCACCCCACCGGTCGAGCCGATGCTCGCCAAGAGCGTCCCGCGGGTCCCCACCGCGCCCGGGATGACGTACGAGCCGAAGTGGGACGGCTTCCGGTGCATCGTGTTCCGCGACGGCGACGAGGTCGAGCTGGCCAGCCGGGGCGGCAAGATGATGACGCGCTACTTCCCGGAGGTGGTCGAGCAGGCGCGCCGGCAACTGCCCGAACGCTGCGCGGTCGACGGCGAGCTGATCGTGATCCGGCGCGACGGGCCGGGTGGTCAGCCCCGGCTCGACTTCGAGCTGCTGGCCCAGCGCATCCACCCGGCCGCGTCCCGCGTGAAGCTGCTGGCCGAGACCACCCCCGCCGACTTCGTCGCGTTCGACCTGCTCGCGCTGGACGACGAGACGTTCCTCGACCAGCCCTACCCGGAGCGCCGGGCCCGGCTGGAGGCGGCGCTGGCCGGGGTCCGGCCGCCGGTGCACGTCACCCAGATCACCACCGACCCGCAGACGGCGCACCGCTGGTTCGACCTGTTCGAGGGCGCCGGGCTCGACGGGCTGATCGCGAAGCCGGCCGACCTGCCGTACGAGCCGGGCAAACGGCTGATGTTCAAGGTCAAGCACGCGCGCACCGCCGACGTCGTGGTGGCCGGCTTCCGCTGGCACAAGTCCGGCCCGGTGGTCGGCTCGCTCCTGCTCGGCCTCTATGACGACGAGGGCGTGCTGCACCACGTCGGGGTGAGCGCGTCGTTCACCATGGCCCGGCGTGAGGAGCTGCTGGCGGAGCTCGAGCCGTACCGGGACGCCGGCGCCGACCACCCGTGGGTGCACGGCGACCACGAGCGCGGCCAGCGCATCCCGGGCGGCGTCAGCCGCTGGACCGGCACGAAGAACCTGGAGTGGGAGCCGCTGCGCCCCGAGCTCGTCGTCGAGGTGGGCTACGACGCGATGGAGGGCGACCGGTTCCGGCACACCGCCCGCTTCGTCCGGTGGCGGCCGGACCGGGACCCCCGCTCCTGCCGCTACGACCAGCTCGACCGTCCGGTCCGCTTCGACGTGGACCAGGTGCTGCGGGGTGATCCGGCGAGCGTCGGCCCCGCGTCCGGGCCGGCGTAGCCTGGCCACGATCCCGATCACGAAAGGCGCGCTCGTGGTTCGCACTTCCGCCCGCCGGCCAGGAGACTGTCGGGAAACCTCGCGGCGGCTGCGGCGGGTCCAGCCGGTGATCCGCCTCGCTCGCCCCCGGGTTTCCCGACGGTCTCCAATCCTGGCCGGCCTGGTCGCCGCCACCCTGGTCCTGGCCGGCTGCACCGTGCCGGCGTTCGCTCCGCGGACGGATGTCGAGGGCGAAGCCGCGGCCCCGGGCACGGCACCGGCCTGGCGGGCCTGCCCGGAGGTGGCCGAGGAGTTGGTCGGCCGCACCGCGCCGGACATGCGGTACGAGTGCGCCCGCATCGAGGTGCCGCGCAACTGGGGTGGTGGCACCGGCGCCACCTCCGGCCCGGGCGCCGGGGAGACGTTCGAGATCGCGCTGCTGCGGGCCCGCTCGACCAAACAGCGGGCCCGGATCGGCTCGCTGGTGATCAACCCGGGCGGTCCCGGCGGATCGGGCGTGGACACGGCCGTTTACCTGTCCTTCGGTTCGGCGCTGGGCGGCCTGCCCGCTTCGGTCACCGAGCGCTTCGACATCGTCGGCTTCGACCCGCGCGGCGTCGCCCGCTCCAGCCCCGTGGAATGCATCTCCGACGACGACCTCGACGCGAGCTTCGGCTACGACCCCGATCCGGAGAGCCAGCAGGCGTTCGACGGCTTCGTCACGCTCAGCCAGCGCATCGGGCGCGGCTGCGGGGACCGGTACGGCGACCAGCTGCCGCTCTACGGCACCGAGCAGGCCGCCCGGGACATGGACGCGGTCCGGGCGGCGGTCGGCGACGAGAAGCTGACCTACCTGGGTTACTCGTACGGCACCCTGCTCGGCGCCACGTACGCCCAGCTGTACCCCCAGCGGGTCCGGGCGCTGGTGCTCGACGGGGCGGTCGACCCGCGGCAGGGCCTGATCGCCTCCTCGGAGAGCCAGGCCAAGGGCTTCGAGCGGGCGTTCACCAACTTCTCCCGGTGGTGCGCCGCCAACGCCGGCCGCCGCTGCCCGATCGCACCCGACGCCCGGGCGGCCGTCACGTCAGCGATCGACAAGGCGCGGGTGTCCCCCGTCCGGGGCGACGGCGGCCGGGAGGCGACCCCGGGGTGGATCTTCTACGCCGTGGTCTCCTCGCTCTACACGGAGTCGGGCTGGCAGGAGCTGGCCGGGGCGATCGACGAGCTGGAGGGCGGCGACCCGACCCACGTGTTCCGCCTCGCCGACGCGTACGCGGGCCGGGAGCCCGACGGCACGTACTCGAACCTGTTCGACGCCAACCTCGCGGTGAACTGCGCCGACGAGGAGGAGAAGCCGAGCCGGGAGCAGATCCGGCAGCTGCAGACGCGGTGGCGGGAGGCGTACCCGCTGTTCGGGCCGGCGCTCGCCGTCGGCATGCTCTCCTGCACCGAGTGGCCCGGCGGTCGGGACCCGTACCCGACCGGACGGGCGGACGGCGCGCCGCCGATCCTGGTCGTCGGCACGACCGGGGACCCGGCGACCCCGTACGAGCAGACGCCGGCACTCGCGCGGATGCTGGGGGTGGGCCGGGTGCTGACCTGGGAGGGCGAGGGGCACACCGCCTACCCGCAGACGTCCTGCGTCACCGCGGCGGTCGACGCCTACCTGATCTCGTTGACCGTTCCCAGGGAGGGGCTGCGCTGCCCGGCCCGCTGACCGGGTGCTCCGGCGGCAGGTCCGGCAGGTCGATGCCGTGCCGCGTGGCGATCTCCTCCAGCAGCGCCCGCATCCGACGGATGTCCGCCTTGAGCTGCTCCTGCTCGTCGTGCTCGAAGGCGTCGTCGTCGACGATGAGCCGGCTGGCGAAGTGCGCGGTGATGAGCGGGATGACCAGCAGCACCATGGTGGAGATGAGCAGCGCGGCCAGGGTGCGCCCGGCCCAGCTCTCCGGTGAGATGTCGCCGTAGCCGACGGTGGAGGCGGTCACCACCGCCCACCACACCGCGTCGCCGGGGGTGCGGTTCTCCACCTCGCCGTAGATGACGCCGGCGATCACGATCATCAGCAGGTACGACGTGATCAGCGTCCGCGGCGAGTTGGCGAACCAGATCAGCCCCCGGTAGATCCACCGGAACGGCAGCAGGAGGACGTCCATGGGGCATCATGCTGCCCGCTGTCCGCAACCACCGCCCGCACATCCGTCGGTGTCCCTGTGTCAAGCTCGGCCGCATGATCTTCCGTGAAGCCGTCCGGGCCGACCTTCCCGCCATCATCGCCCTGCTCGCCGACGACGTGCTCGGCCGGACGCGGGACCACGGCGGGGTCGACGAGCGGTACGAGCGCGCCTTCGCCGACATCACCGCCGACCCGCGCAACCAGCTCATCGTCGCCGACGCCGACGGTGAGCTGCTCGGGTGCATGCAGCTCACCTACATCCCGGGGCTGGGCCGGCACGGCACCGAGCGGCAGCTCATCGAGGCGGTCCGCGTGAGGTCGGACCAGCGCGGGCGCGGGCTCGGCCGGCAGATGATCACCTGGGCGATCGACCAGGCGCGGGCCCGTGGCTGCGGGCTGGTCCAGCTCACCACCGACAAGTCCCGCCACGACGCGCACCGCTTCTACCTGGGCCTCGGCTTCGTGGCGAGCCACGAGGGCATGAAGCTGGCCCTCTGACGCCGGCGCGGGGCGGAGGCAGTCGGCATCGCGAGGCGTGCGGCGTGCCGGGAGGCCGCGTGCCGGGTCGGTCAGCCGTCAGGCCGTCGACGCCGGCCGCCCGTCCCGTGATTCCGGCCAGCGCAGGCCCGCCTCCTCGGCGGCGTCCCGGACCCGCTCGACGAATCGGGCCACGCTGCCGTCCAGTTCGGCCAGCTCGGCCGGCCCGAGCAGCAGCACCGGCCCGCCGTCGGTCACGGCGAGCACGCAGGGCGTACGACCCTCGCTCGCGGCGTGGACGTCGGCGTTGCGCTCGTTGAGGTGCACCAGGTGCATCGGGACGCCGAGGGTGGGGACGAGGTCGCGCCACTCCCGCTTCGGCCCGAACCCCCGGTGGGTGATGTCGCAGAGGGCGCACTCCGTGGTGCCCCGGAGCTTGCCGATGAGGTACGCCAGCTCACCACGGAGGCCGCCGTCGGCGTGGTAGACGCCGATCAGCCGTCGGATCACACCGGTCGAGGGGGTCATGTCGACCAGTGTGCCGGACGCTGGCATGCACCTGCTTCGATCGCCTCATGGACGCAGTCACCCTTCTGCTCGTCGCCGTCGTGCTCGTGCTCGTGCTGGCGCAGGCGCCCGCCAACCGGCAGGCCGCCCGCACCGCGTACCGTCTGGCCGAACTGGAGCGTCGGTTGACCCTGGTGATGGACCACCTGGGGGTCGTCGACCGGGACCCGGTGCCGGCGGAGGTCCGGGCGCACCTGGCCCGGGGCGACCGGATCAAGGCGATCGCGGCCTACCGGAAGGCCACCGGGGCCGACCTGCGCTCCGCCAAGGCGGTCGTGGACGCGGTCGTCGGGCCCCGCTGAGACACGGGGCGGGCGGTTTCCGGGCGGACGGTCAGCGGGGGCGGTCGCGGTCCTTGGAGGGCTGGACCCGCTTCGGCTCACCGGGCATCTTGGGGTGGTCCGGCGGATAGGGCATGTCGCCCTGCCCGGCGGCGGCGTCCCGCTCGGCCCACTCCAGCAGCGGCGTGATGTCCCACCCGGAGTCGTCGATGCCGGCGTGCGGGTCGCCCCGCTCGGCCAGCCGCGCCGGGACGCTGCGCAGGTCGAAGTCGTCCGGGTCGACGTCGGGCAGCTCTTCCCACGTCAGCGGGGTGGAGACGGTGGCCCGGGCGTTGGCCCGCAGCGAGTACGCGCACGCGATCGTCCGGTCCCGGGCCATCTGGTTGTAGTCGACGAAGACCCGGGTGCCGCGCTCCTCCTTCCACCAGGCGGTGGTGACCAGTTCCGGCCGGCGCCGCTCCAGCTCCCGGGCCAGCGCGATGGTCGCCCGGCGGACCTCGACGAACGTCCAGCGCGGCTGGATGCGCAGGTAGACGTGGACGCCACGGCCGCCGGAGGTCTTCGGCCAGCCGGGAACACCCAGCTCGTCGAGGATCCCCCGCAGCTCGGCCGCGGCGGTGGCGGCGTCGGCGAAGTCGGTGCCGGGCTGCGGGTCGAGGTCGACGCGCAGCTCGTCGGGGCGGTCCGGATCGGCGGAGCGGACCGGCCACGGGTGAAACACCACCGTGCCCATCTGAGCGGCCCAGGCCACGTGGGCCAGGTCGGCCGGGCAAAGCTCGGCAGCCTTCCGGCCGCTGGGGAAGCTGATCTCCGCGGTCTCGACCCACGGGGGGACGCCCCGGGCCGGCACCCGCTTCTGGAAGAACATCTCCCCCTCGATGCCCTCCGGGAAGCGTTGCAGGGTGGTCGGCCGGTCGCGCAGGGCGCGCATGATGCCGTCGCCGACGGCAAGGTAGTAGTGGAAGACGTCGGCCTTGGTGAAGCCCCGCTCAGGGAACATCACCCGGTCCGGACTGCTCAGCCGGACGCGGTGCCCGGCGACCTCGATCTCCTCGACTGCGGCCTTCGTGCCACCCATTGCGCGACCATATGCGATGACTCCGACATCCGGCGTACCGTTGGCGGGTGAGTCTCGACGACACCGAACTGCCCCGCACCGAGGACGAGTGGCGGGTCCGGCTCAGCCCCGAGGAGTTCCGGGTGCTGCGCGAGCACGGCACCGAAGCCCCGTGGACCGGCGAGTACGTGAACACCAAGACGCCCGGCGTCTACCACTGCCGCGCCTGTGGGCTGGAGCTGTTCTCCAGCGACACCAAGTTCGACTCGAACTGCGGCTGGCCGAGCTTCGACGACGCCATCCCGGGTCGGGTCAAGGAGATCGAGGACCGCAGCCTCGGCATGGCCCGGACGGAGATCCGTTGCGCACGGTGCGACAGCCACCTGGGCCACGTCTTCCACGGCGAGGGGTTCACCCCGAAGGACACCCGGCACTGCGTAAACTCCGTCTCGGTCCGCCTGGAGCCGCGCGAGGGCTGAGCGGCTCACCCCGCCAGCAGGTCGACCTGGGCAGTACGCGAGCGGGCGACGCGTTCGGCGAGGTCGCGCACGGGTGCGCTGCCACCCACCGCGAGGTGCGCCCGGGCGAGGTCCGCTGCCGCGCGTTGATGCTCGGCGAGCACCGCCCGGAGGACCCGGTCGACGTCGGCGGGGGCCGCGCCGCGCAGGCGGGCCAGGTCGTCGGCGTCGGCGTGCCCGGCGTGGTCGTGCCCGCTCCCGCTCGTGGGCCGGCCGGCGTCACGCAGCCAGGTCCGCATCGTCCGCAACTCGTCGGACTCGGTTGCCTCGATCGCGTCGACCAGGGTCCGGAGCTGGGCGTCGGTCAGCCGGCCCTCAACCACGCGGACGATCTCCAGTGTCCGCTCGGTGTGCGCCACCATCGCGGTGAGGAAGGGCGCGTCGACGCCCTGAAGGGCTGTCGGGGTGGCGGCGGGAGCCACCGGTGGCGAGGTGCCGGCGGAGCTCGCGGCGCCCGGGCCGCCCGTGCAGCCGCCGGTCAGAAGCAGCGCCGCCAGCAGGATGCACACGCGCCGGGTCATGCGTCCTCCCGTCGAGGGCGTGGTCGGCGGGTGCGGCCCGCTCTGGGTACGGGGCCGCACCCGGTCGCTCAGACCTGGGTCCACAGGGCCGCGGTGTACGGCGGCTCCCAGCCGGGGAGCGCGGTGTGCGCCTGGCGGCACCGGTACGTCGCCCCGCCGTAGGTCACCTGGTCGCCGACCTGGTAGGTGCGGCCTGCCGTCCAGGTGCCGCCCGGGGCGGGAGGCGGGGTGGTCGGCGCGGCGGTCGGCGTCGGGCTCGGGCTGGTGGGCGGCGGCGTGGTCGGCGTGGGGCCGCCCCCGCCTCCGATCTGGAGATCCACGCAGGAGTAGAAGGCGTTGGCAGTGTCGGCGATGTTCCACACCGCGAGGACCTTCTGCCGGCCGGAGTAGGCGCCGAGGTTCACCGTGTGCGACACGGTGGCGCCGGGCTGCTGACCGCCGCCGCTGAACACGGCGATCCGGGTGTTGCCGATGAAGTACTCCCAGTTGCTGGTGGCGTGCCGGGCGGTGTTGGTCCAGGTGAACGTGACGGTGCTGCCGACGCTGGTGGCCGGCCAGCCCCGGCTGTCGTCGTTGAGGACGGCGAAGTGGGCGATGCCGGCGTGGCAGTTCCGCAGCCCCTTGGGGCCCTCGACGCTCTGCGGCTCCCACTTGATCTGGCCGCAGTCGGGCACCCGGTTCTGCGCACAGAGCGCCTGACGGCTGGGCGGGCCGGACACGTACCCGTGCGCCTGGGCCGGCGCCGCGACGGCCAGCGAGGACAGGACGGCGCCCGTCGCGACCAACGGGAGGGTGATTCTTCGACGCATGGCGGCATCTCCTTTGCGGACGAAAGATGCCACTCAAGGTAAATTAAACCTTGTTAACAGTAAAGACCCCTGTCGATAAAAACATCGACGGAGGTGAGCCCGGAGACGGCGGCGGCGAGCGCGCGGGTCAGATCCGCAGCAGGCTGCCCTGCTCGTCGATCCGGTCGGCGCAGTCGTCGTCGAGCCAGACCCCGCCGGTGGCGAGGTACCGGAAGCGGTACTCGCCCGGCGCGAGCTTGACCGTGATCGTGCGCGTGCCGTCCCGGCGGGCGACCAGCTCGTGCCGACCCGGCTGCCACCCGTTGAAGCACCCCACCACGCTGACCGTCCCGGGCGGGGTGTCGCGGGGCAGGCAGAACGTGACGCGGGTCTGGTTGCCGAAGAGCCTGTTGCGCTTGATCACGGTCTTTCCTCCGGGGGTCGGGTGTTCCATCGGTACCAACGGCCGACACGCCGGGGACGACTCGCCGTGGAACCGGATCAGGTTCGCCGGTTCCGGTTGCCGGAGCGTGTCACGTGTTCGACGCTTGCGTTACGTGTCCACAATCGGGGGTTTTGTCATGGCGACCTGTGAGGTCTGCGGTAACGACTACTGGATGGCGTTCGAGGTGCGTACGGTCAGCGGCGACGTGCACACCTTCGACTCTTTCGAGTGCGCGATTCACAAGATGGCACCGATCTGCGAGCACTGCCAGATCAAGATCGTAGGGCACGGCGTGGAGGTGTCCGGGCGCTTCTTCTGCTGCGCCCACTGCGCCCGTGCCGAGGAGGGCGAGCAGGGCGCCCAGGTCCGCGACGCCGTCGGCGCCCGCCCGGCGTCGTAGCAGACCACCCGACCATGATCGGATGATGCGCAGCCGGTCGACACTCGGCGTGTCGACCGGCCGGGCATCATCCGATCAACGGGGAGCACCACGGCCCGTGAGGGTCCCGCCGCCGTAAGCGAGTGGTAAGGGTGCTCCGGCGCGGGGTCCGGTTAGCATCCGGACATGCCCGCCACCACCAGACCCGTCGCGGCCGCGCTGGCCGCCGTCCTGGCGCTCACCGCCTGTGCCGGCACCGGCGAGGAGCCCCGCGGCGCCGAGCCCGGACGTACCGCGACCGCGGCCCCGGGCGCGCCGACCACCGCCGCGCCGGGTCCCGCCGGCAGCACCGCCACCGCGGGTACGACCGTGCCACAGACCCTCGACTTCACCGCACGGACCATCGCCGGTGACTCCTTCGCCGGGGCCAGCCTCGCCGGCAGGCCGGCCGTGCTGTGGTTCTGGGCCGCCTGGTGCACCCGGTGCCGGGGCGTCGCCGACTCGGTCGCCGCGGTCCAACGGGACAATGCGGCCCGCGTCAACCTGATTGGGGTGGCCGGGCTGGGCAGCGGCGACGAGGCGATGCGCCGGTTCGCGCGGGACACCGGCATCGAGGATTTCCCGAACCTCGCCGACGACGACGGCGCGGTGTGGCGCCGGTTCGGCGTGACCAGCCAGGAGCACTACGTGCTGCTGGACTCGACCGGGAAGGTCGTGCACACCGGGCCGCTGTCGCAGGCCGACCTGCGCCGACGCGTCGCCGAGCTGAGCTGACATGCCCGACGCCCCCTACGGTCTCGCGCTCGGCGCCGGCCTGCTCGCCGCCGTCAACCCGTGCGGCTTCGCGATGCTGCCCGCGTACCTGTCGGTGTTGGTGCTGGGCGACGGCCCGGCGGACGCGCGCGGGCCGCTCGCGCCGGTGGGCCGGGCGCTGGCCCTGACCGCCGCGATGACCGTCGGCTTCGTCGCCGTCTTCGGTGCGTTCGGCCTGCTCGCCGGTCCCGCCGCCGACGCCCTCGCGAGCCGCCTGCCCTGGGTGTCGGTCGCGATCGGGCTGGCCCTGGTCGCCGCGGGCGGCTGGCTGCTCGCGGGCCGGGCGCTTCCCACGATCGCGCCCCGGCTGGCCGGCGGCCCCGAGGTGCGGCGGAGCTTCGGGTCGATGGTCCTCTTCGGCGCGGCGTACGCGGTCGCCTCGCTCGGCTGCACCATCGGGCCGTTCCTGGCCGTCGTGGTCGCCGGGTTCCGGGCCGGCAGCCCGCTCGCCGGGGTCGGGCTCTTCGTCGCGTACGCGATCGGCATGGGCCTGGTGGTCGGTGCCGCCGCCCTCGCCGTCGCGCTGGCCCGGGAGTCCCTGGTGCGCCGCACCCGGCGGGCCGCGCCGCTGCTCGGCCGCCTCGCCGGCGTCCTGCTGGTGCTCACCGGCGGCTACGTGGCCTGGTACGGCTGGTACGAGATCCGGCTCTTCGCCGGGCGGGGCGCCGCCGACCCGGTGATCGACGCCGCCGGCCGGGCGCAGACCGCGCTCAGCGGCTGGGTGGGCGGGCTCGGCCCGTGGCTGGTCGGGGCCGCGGCCGGCGCGCTGCTCGCGGTGGCCGCCGGCGCCACGGTGGTACGCCGCCGGCACGCCACCGATCGCCCGGCTCCCGCCCGGGGCGAGCCGGTGGACGCCGCCTGAGTCCGGCCGGGATCGGGGGAGGTCCGCCGCCTACCATCGCGGGGTGCCGCACACCGAACTCCGCTCCGCCTCGTTCGCCGACCTGTCCGCCCGCACCTTCCACGACCTGCTCCGGCTGCGGATCGACGTGTTCGTGGTGGAGCAGGCGTGCCCGTACCCGGAACTGGACGGCCGCGACGTCGAGCCGGGCACCCGGCACGTCTGGCTGGAGGAGGACGGGGTGCCGCTGGCGTACCTGCGGATCCTGGCCGACCCGGACGGCGTGGCGCGGATCGGCCGGGTGGTGGTGGCCAGGCAGGCGCGCGGCGGCGGGTACGCGGGCCGGCTGATGAGGGCGGCCCTGGCCGAGGTCGGCGACCGTCCGTCCGTGCTGGAGGCGCAGTCGCACCTGGTCGACTTCTACGCGCGGCACGGCTTCGCGGTCAGCGGCCCGCAGTACGTCGAGGACGGCATCCCGCACACCCCCATGCGCCGGAACGCATTGACGTAATCCGATTGATATGGGAGTCTGCCGGCGGAGCCAACCGCGCGGGTGACGCGGGTGCGGGAGGGGCAACTCCCGAGCCGTCCGGGCGTCGTCGTCGATCCGACCACTCCCCCGGGGGCCCCATGTCCTCTCTGTGGAACTGGAACGGCCTGTTCCGGGAGGGCGTCGCCGGCAACCACCAGGGCGCCATCCCGGACGGGCAACTGTGCAGCGGCGGCCGTACCGAGGGCGGGCGCTACAACGCCCTCGACGCGGTCGGCGCCTGGAAGACCTCGCCGGTGTCCAGCAACTTCCGGGTCCGCCTGTACGACCAGGCCAGTCACGGCGCCGACTACATCCGCGTGTACGTGACGAAGCAGGGCTTCAACGCGCTCACGCAACCGCTGGGCTGGGGCAACCTGGAGCTGGTCGGCCAGATCGGCAACACCCCGGCCTCGCAGTGGACCCCGGAGAGCGACGGCGGCGTGTCGATCCAGATCCCGGCGAACGCGCCCGGCCGGACCGGCAACCAGTGGTCCGGTGGCTTCCAGGCCGACGTGACGGTCACCGCCGGCGGCTCGGCGATCCGGGGCTGGTCGGTGAGCTGGACGTTCGCCAACGGCCAGCAGGTCACCCAGGCCTGGAACGCCACGGTCAGCCGGAGCGGTGACACGGTCGTCGCCCGCAACGTCGACTACAACGGCAACCTCGGTGCCGGCGCGAGCACCACGTTCGGCTTCACCGGGTCCTGGAACGGCAGCAACCCGGTACCCGTCGTGGCCTGCACGACCGCCTGAGTCCCGGCCGGGGCCGCGCCCATCTCCCTCCGGGCGTGGCCCCGGTCGGCCGCCACCGGCCGACGGCCAGCCGCAGGTCGGCCGGCAGCTACCTTCCGGCGGGCACCGGACAGAGGTAACACTCCGCGCCTCGACGGCGCTGAGCTGTTTCGGTTGATCATTTGCGGAGGGACGAGACGGTGAGATTGACGGGGATTCGCTGGAGCGGCCGGGCCGCCGGGATCGGGGCCGCCGTCGCGGCCACCGCTGTTGCCAGCACCGTGACCCTGGTCGCGGTCGGCTTCGGCGGCGGGGAGGCCGAGTGGGTCGCCGACGGACCGGTCACCACCGCCCTGCACACCGTCGATTTTCCGGCCGCCAGCGGCCGTGAGGTGAGGATCCCGGAGCGGGACGCGGACCGCTTCGCCATGGTCGGGGTGACCTGGACCGACCCCAGGGTCGACTTCAAGGGCACGATCTCCGTGCGGACCCGGGCCGTGACCGGTGACTGGTCCGACTGGCGCGAGCTCGACATCGACAACCACTTCGGTCCGGAGCCGGGATTGGAGAAGACCACCGGCAAGGCGCGCGGTGGCACCGACCCGCTCTGGGTCGGCCCGTCCGACGGGGTCGAGGTGCGAGCCGTGGCGGCCTCGGGCAAGACAACCGACCGGATCCCGGCCGGGCTCCGCCTGGAACTCGTGGACCCCGGCGAGCCGAAGCGCCGCAAGGTGGCAGCGGCGGACGCGGGTCACGCCGGGGCGGACCGGTTGCAGCCGGTCGCCGAGATGCGGGCGCTGGAGCCGACGCCGACGGATCCGGCGCCAACCGCGCCCACCCCGACCGAGACCACCGCCCCGCCGCCGACCGAGACCACCACTCCGCCGCCGACCGAGACCACGGCCCCGCCGCCGTCCGAGACCACTGCGCCCGCGCCGACCACCACCTCGGCTCCGGCACCGACCACCACGTCGGCCCCCGCGACCGCCACGCCGAGCCCACCCGCGGCCCCCGCCAACCCGGTCCCCACCCCGAAGGTGGTGACCCGCGCGGAGTGGAAGGCCGACGAGATGATCGTCACCGACCCGCCGACGTACGGCACCACGGTCAAGGCGTTCTTCGTCCACCACACCGCCGGCACCAACACCTACAGCTGCGCCGACTCGGCGGCGATCGTCCGGGGCATCGAGGTCTACCACGTCAAGAGCAACGGCTGGAACGACATCGGCTACAACTTCCTGGTCGACAAGTGCGGCACCGTCTTCGAAGGTCGCAAGGGCGGCATCGACAAGCCGGTGACCGGAGCACACACGTACGGCTTCAACACCAACACCGCGGCGATCGCGGTGCTGGGCACCTACACCAGCTCCGGGGTCCCGGCGGTGGTGCAGGACGCGGTCGCCCACGTCGCGGCCTACAAGCTCGGCGCGTACGGCAACGACCCCCTCGGCAAGGTCACCCTGACCTCAGGGGTGAACGGCAAGTTCGCCCTCGGCCAGGAGGTGGTCTTCGACCGGATCTCCGGGCACCGGGACGCCGTGGCGACCGAGTGCCCCGGCACCGCGCTCTACAACCAGCTCGGGATCATCCGGAACAAGGCGGCGAGCGTCCAGGGCCTCGCCCTGACCGGCATGACCGGCAACAGGAACGGCACCACGTACCACGTCCGGTCCACGACGAACGTCTCCTGGTCGGCGAGCACGCCGAGCGCCCTGATCTCCCGCTTCGAGGTGCTGGTGGACGGGGCGGTCGCGGCGACCGCGGCGGGCACCGCCCGCTCGGTCGGCATCAGCCTGACCCCGGGCTCGCACACCGTCCAGGTCCGGGGCGTGCACCGGCTGGGCCGTACCGCCGTGACCGCTGGTCAGGCGGTCGTCTCCGACGTCACCGCGCCGACCTTCCCGCAGGCGCCCACCGTCTCCCTGCGCACCGGAGGGGTGAGCAGCACGGTCGTGCCCGTGAGCCTGGCCTGGCGGTCGGCGGACAACGTGGCTGTCCGGTCGGTGTCCCTGACCGCGCCGACCAGCGGCACCTTCGCCGCCAGCGGCGCGTACGCCACCACCACCAAGCCGGGTGTCACCACCACCTGGTCGATGCGGGCACAGGACTGGGCGGGCAACACGGCCACCTCCTCGGCAGCCTGGACCCCGGTCTTCATCCCCGAGGCCAATGCCACCCGCACGGGCACCTGGTCGGGCTACTCCAGCAGCAACTACCTGGGCGGGTCGGCGCTCACGGCGACGGCGCGCGGGGCGTCGCTGAGCTGGACCTTCACCGGCCGCTCGGTGGCTTTCATCGCCACCACGACGTCGACCTCGGGTCAGGCGGACATCTACGTGGACGGCGTGAAGGTCAAGACGGTGGACCTCCGCTCCAGCACCACCGCGTACCGTCGGATCGTCTGGACGAAGAGCTGGACCGGCAGCGCTCGGCACACGGTGAAGATCGTGGTGGTCGGCACCTCGGGCCGCCCTCGGGTCATCACGGACGGGCTCGTCTACGTCCGGTGACGCACACGAAAAGGGGCGCCGGAGATATCTCCGGGGCCCCTTTCCGTACCGCCTCGGGGGCGGCTCGCGCTCAGGGCAGGCAGGTGACGATATCGGCGATGGAGCGGCGGCGGCCGGTGTAGAAGGGGATCTCCTCGCGGACGTGCAGGCGGGCCCGGGAGCCGCGCAGGTCGCGCATCAGGTCCACGATGCGGTCCAGCTCGTCGGCCTCGAAGGCGAGCATCCACTCGTAGTCGCCCAGCGCGAACGACGCCACCGTGTTGGCCCGCACGTCCGGGTAGCCGCGTGCCATCTTGCCGTGCTCGGCCAGCAGCTCGCGCCGCTCGGCATCCGGCAGCAGGTACCACTCGTACGAGCGGACGAACGGGTACACGCACAGGTAGGCGCGGGCGTCCTCGCCGGCCAGGAACGCCGGGATGTGGCTCTTGTTGAACTCGGCCGGCCGGTGCAGCGCCATCTGCGACCAGACCGGGGCCATCGCGCGGCCCAGCGTGGTGCGCCGGAACCGCAGGTACGCGTCCTGGAGCGCGTCGCTCGACGAGGAGTGCCACCAGATCATGAGGTCGGCGTCGGCGCGCAGGCCGGAGACGTCGTACGTGCCCCGGATCGTCACGTCCTTGCCGTCCAGCTCCTCGAAGAGCGCCTCGACCTCGCCGGTGACGTTCTCCCGCAGCGACGGCAGGGGGCTGGTGGCCCGGTACACCGACCACATGGTGTAGCGGATCGTGGCGTTCAGCTCCTTCAGCCGGGCCGCGTTGGTCTGCTCGGTCATCTCCCGGAACCTCCCAGTGCTGTGATGATCTCGTCGGCCGCCGTCGCGCCGGAGCGCACGCAGACCGGGATGCCGACGCCGTCGTACGCGGCGCCGGCCAGAGCCAGGGTCGGATGGCCCGCCCGCAGCGTGGCCCGCGCGGACGCCACCCGGTCGAGGTGGCCCGGGGCGTACTGCGGCAGCGACCCGCCCCACCGCTGCACGTGCCCGGCGACGGGTGCGGGCAGCGGGGTGCCGAGCACCGCCGACAGTTCCCGGTGCACGGTGGCGACCAGGTCCTCGTCGGGGCGCTGGAGCTGCGCCTCGTCCCCGTACCGGCCGACCGACGCGCGGACCAGGGCGAGCCCGTCCGGCCGGCGCAGGTGCCCCCACTTCGTGGTGAAGAACGTCGACGCCTTGATCAGCAACCCCTCGGTGGCCGGCACCAGGAACCCGGACAGCGCCGGCAGCGCCGGCTCCGGCAGCGCGAGGGTGACCAGCGCGACGCTGGCGTAGTCCAGGCCGCCCACCGTCGTCGCGGCCCCGGGCGCGACGGCGTCGAGCAGCCGCGCGGCCGGGCGGGCCGGCACGGCCAGCACCACCGCGTCGACGTCCACGTGCTCCGCGTCGCGGGTCGGGCCGACGGTCAGCCGCCAGCCGGCGCCGGTCGGGGTCAGCTCGCGGACCGCCGCGTCCCGGCGGATCGTCGCCCCGCTGGCCGTCGCCGCGGCCTCGACCAGGGTGCCCAGGCCACCGGCCAGGGTCCCGAAGACCGGCGCGCCGGGCGCGCGGGGGGCGGCCGCCTGCGCGGCGCGTACCGCGCCGACCAGGGTGTGTTCCACCCGGGCCGCCCGGGCGAGCGCGGGCATCGTGGTGGCCAGCGACAGGCCGTCGGCCCGGCCCGCGTACACACCCCCGAGCATCGGGTCGACCAGCCGGTCGACCACCTCGTCGCCGAGCCGCGCGCGGACCAGCGCCCCCACCGCGACGTCGTCGTCCCGGCCGAGGAGCGGGCGGCCGCTGTCCCGGTCGGCGTCCGCGGCCGGCCGCGCGACCGTCGCCACCGCCGCCAGGTCCCCGGGTACGCCGACGAGCGTGCCGCCCGGGATCGGGCGCAGCCCGCCGTCGACGGCGAGCGCGGCCTGCCCGACGGTCGGGTGGACGATTCGGTCGGCCAGCCCGAGCCGGCGGACCAGGGCCACGGCGGCGGACTCCCCGCCGGCCGGGTCCCGTATGAGGAACGACTCGGCCCCGAACTCCACCGCCTGACCGGCCAGTTCGCCGGTGCGCAGCTTTCCGCCGAGGGCGCCGCTCTGCTCGTACACGGTGATCTCGGTGCCGGCGGGGGCGCGGTCGCGCAACCGGACGGCGGCGGCCAGGCCGGCGATCCCGCCGCCGACCACCGCGACCCGCCACGGCGCCGCCATGCCGGTCAGCCCTGGTGGGCCGGGCGGGCGGACAACTCGTGGACCAGGGCGACCACCCGGGTCAGCACCTCGGGGTGCGTCTCCGGCAGCACCCCGTGACCGAGGTTGAACACGTGACCGGGGGCACCCCGGCCCTGCTCCAGCACCCGCCGTACCTCCGCCTCGACGACCGGCCAGGGGGCCAGCAGCACGCACGGGTCGAGGTTGCCCTGCACGGCCTTGTCCGGCCCGATCCGGCGGGTCGCGACGTCCAGGGGCGTACGCCAGTCGACGCCGACCACGTCGGCGCCGGCCTCCGCCATGGCGGTCAGCAGCTCGCCGGTGCCCACCCCGAAGTGGATGCGGGGCACGCCCGCGTCGGCGAGACCGGCGAGCACCGCCTGCGAGTGCGGCAGCACGAAGCGGCGGTAGTCGGCCTCGGACAGCGCGCCCGCCCAGGAGTCGAAGAGCTGCACCGCGGAGACACCGGCGTCGACCTGGACCCGCAGGAACGCCAGCGTCACCTCGGCGAGCCGGCCGGCCAGGGCGTGCCACAGGTGCGGGGCACCGTACATGAGGGCCTTGGTCTTCGCGTGGGTACGCGAGGGGCCCCCCTCGACGAGGTAGCTGGCCAGGGTGAACGGGGCGCCGGCGAAGCCGATCAGCGGGGTGCCGCCCAGCTCCTTCACCAGCATACGGACCGCCTCGTCCACGTAGGAGACGTCGTCGCGGGTGATCGGGTGGATCCGCTCCACGTCCTCGCGGGAGGCGACCGGCTCGGCCACCACGGGCCCGGTGCCGGGGACGATGTCCAGGTCCACCCCGGCGGCGGCGACCGGCACCACGATGTCGCTGAACAGGATCGCCGCGTCGACGCCGTGCCGGCGGACCGGCTGGAGGGTGATCTCGGTGACCAGGTCGGGACGCCGGCAGGACTCCAGCATCGCCACGTTGGCGCGGATCTCGCGGTACTCCGGCAGCGACCGGCCCGCCTGACGCATGAACCAGACCGGGGTGTGCGGGCCGGGTTGGCGCCGGCACGCCCGGACGAAGGCTGAGTCGGCCGGACCGCCGGAGCGGGGGTCCTCGTCTCGGGCGGCGGTGCCCGCGGTGTCGGTGCTCATCGCGGCAATCGTGCCACGACGGCCGCTGCGCCCCACCGCCACCGCCACCAATTGTGAGCAGCGCCCGCCCGGGTGCAAGGAAGGGCCCCTTGTTAACGCCTCCGGTAGCGGAAGGGTCCCCGGTTAACACCGGGAGCCGCTCGGCGGGCGCGGCCGGCCGCCCCGGCGCGCCGCCGGGTCGGCGGGTCGGCGGCGGCATACGCTTTCGAGCATGGCCCCCCCGATCGCGCTCCCGGAGACCTTCGCCCGCGCGGTCGCCGGGCTCCGGTCCGCGGCGCCCCGGGCGGAGATCCTGCTCGAGGAGGTGGGGGCGCCGCAGCGGCTCGCGCCGTACGCGTTCGCGCTCTCCGCCACGGTGCTCCGCGACGGCGACGACGTGGCCACCGGCCGGCTGATCCTGCTGCACGACCCGGCGGGGCACGAGGCGTGGCAGGGCACCCTGCGCCTGGTCACGTACGTGACCGCGGAGATGGAGGTCGACCTGGCCGCCGACCCGCTGCTGCCCGGCGTCGGCTGGACGTGGCTGACCGACGCCCTCGACGTGCAGGGCGCCCGGCACCGGGCGATCGGCGGCACGGTCACGCAGACCATGTCGACCCGGTTCGGCGACCTGGCCGGGCCGCCCGCGGCGGGCGACATCGAGATCCGCGCCTCCTGGACACCCCTCGACGACGACCTGGCCCCCCACCTGTACGCCTGGTGCACCCTCCTCGCCTCGACGGCCGGCCTCCCCCCACCCGGCGTCACCGCCCTCCCCACCCCGCACCGCACCCCCCCGTCCTGACGCGTCCCCTCCCCGCGATCTTGCACTTTCTGCCCCGACGAACCGCCACAGAAGGCGCGAAACAGGGGCCGAAAGTGCATGATCGGCGGGTGTGGCAGGGGACGGGGACACGCTGCGGGGCCGGGTGCGCGCAGCAGGGGCCCGGCGGGCAATAGGGTTGTCAGGTGACCGACGAACCACCCCTGCGCCGTCGGGCCGCCGAAAGTCGTACGGGAGACGCACCGCACCACCCGCCGTCGGCCCTGCCGGAGCCGGACGACGCGGGCGGCCACCCGAGCGCCGGCTGGCCCGTGCCGCCGACCGACGCCGCCGGCGCCGCCCGTCCCGAGGACGTCCCCGCCGACGGGCCGGTGCCGCTGACCGCCCCGCGCGAGGGCACGCCCCAGCCGGTGACCACGGCGGACGAGCTCGAGGAGGTCGTGGCCCGCTTCGCGGCGGGGACCGGCCCGGTGGCCCTGGACGCCGAACGCGCCTCCGGGTACCGCTACAGCC
Source organism: Micromonospora sp. H33 (assembly GCF_052068455.1). Lineage (NCBI taxonomy): Bacteria > Bacillati > Actinomycetota > Actinomycetes > Micromonosporales > Micromonosporaceae > Micromonospora > Micromonospora sp. H33. Next base: position 190,507 of record NZ_JBQHDE010000004.1, read on the forward strand.
AGCGCGCCTACCTCGTGCAGCTGCGCCGCGCGGGCGCCGGCACGGCGCTGATCGACCCGCTGCCGCTGCCCGACCTGACCGCGCTCGACGAGGTCATCGGCGAGGCCGAGTGGGTGCTGCACGCGGCCAGCCAGGACCTGCCCTGCCTGGCGGAGCTGGGGCTGCGTCCCCGCCGCCTCTTCGACACCGAGCTCGCCGCCCGGCTGGCCGGCTTCGAGCGGGTCGGCCTCGCCGCGCTCACCGAGCAGCTGCTGGGCTTCAGCCTGGAGAAGCACCACTCGGCGGCGGACTGGTCGAACCGGCCGCTGCCGGAGTCCTGGCTGACGTACGCCGCGCTGGACGTGGAGCTGCTGGTCGAGCTGCGCGACGCGCTCGACGCCGAACTGGCCCGGCAGGGCAAGTCCGAGTGGGCGGCGGAGGAGTTCGCCGCGGTGATCCGCAACGGCGCCCGCCCGCCCCGGGTCCGCGCCGAGCCGTGGCGCCGCACCTCCGGCATCCACCGGGTACGCGGTGCGCGGGCGCAGGCCCGGGTCCGGTCCCTGTGGTACGCGCGGGACCAGATCGCGGCCCGCCGCGACGCCGCCCCGGGACGGGTGCTGCCGGACTCGGCGATCGTCGCCGCCGCGGAGCTGGACCCGAAGGACGAGAAGACCCTGCTCACGCTGCCCGGTTTCGGCGGCCGGTCGGTGCGCCGGCTGGCCCGCACGTGGCTGGCCGCGCTCGACGACGCCCGGAAGCTGCCCGACGACGCGCTGCCGGTGGCGCCGACGGTCGAGGGCCCGCCGCCACCGCACCGGTGGGCCGAGCGGGACCCGGTGGCCGCCGCCCGGCTGGCCCGCTGCCGGGAGGTGGTCGTCCAGGTCGCCGGCGCGCACACGCTCCCGCCGGAGAACCTGATCGCCCCCGACTCGGTCCGCCGGCTCGCCTGGGTCCCACCCGAGGACGTGACAGACGGAACGGTCGCGGAGACCCTCCGCGGCCTCGGCGCCCGCGAGTGGCAGATCCACCTCCTCCTCCCCGCCCTGACGGACGCCCTGACCGACCCACCGCCCGCTCCCTGACCCCGGACTCCGCGCCGTGACTCCGCGTTGATCATGAGGTTGACGGCAGCAACGGAGATCGACATCGCCGCCAACCTCATGATCAACGCGAGTGGAGCCGGCGCCGGCAGGTGTGGGGTGGGCCACACGGGGGGTGGTGTTCCCGTTGGTTACTGGCGAGTAGCATCCGAGGAAACGCCAGTGCCGGCTAGGAGGCTCAAGTGCCCCGTGAAGTTCGAGATGTCGTCTTCGTCGACGGCGTCCGTACCCCGTTCGGCAAGGCGGGTGGCATGTACGCCAACACCCGCGCCGACGACCTGGTGATCCGCTGCATCCGCGAGCTGCTGCGCCGCAACCCGCAGCTGCCGCCGGAGCGGGTCGAGGAGGTCGCCATCGCCGCCACCACGCAGATCGGTGACCAGGGTCTGACCATCGGCCGGACCGCCGCCCTGCTGGCCGGCCTCCCCAAGACGGTCCCCGGTTTCGCCATCGACCGCATGTGCGCCGGCGCGATGACCGCGGTCACCACGGTCGCCGGCGGCATCGCCATGGGCGCGTACGACATCGCCATCGCCGGCGGTGTCGAGCACATGGGCCGCCATCCCATGGGTGAGGGCGTCGACCCGAACCCGCGGATCATCGCCGAGAAGCTGGTCGACCCGTCCGCGCTGGTCATGGGCGCCACCGCGGAGAACCTGCACGACCGGGTCCCGCACATCACCAAGGAGCGCACCGACGCGTTCGCGCTCGCCTCGCAGCAGAAGACCGCCAAGGCGTACGCCAACGGCAAGCTCCAGGACGACCTGGTGCCCGTGGCGATCCGCGACGAGGAGAACGGCTGGGGCCTGGCCACCGTGGACGAGGCTCCCCGGGACACCTCGATGGAGAAGCTCGCCACCCTCAAGACCCCGTTCCGCCCGCACGGCAAGGTCACCGCGGGCAACGCGGCCGGCCTGAACGACGGCGCCACCGCGAGCCTCCTCGCCGCCGAGGAGACCGCGCGCGAGCTGGGCCTGCCCGTCGCCATGCGGCTGGTGTCGTACGGCTTCGTCGGCGTCGAGCCCGAGGTCATGGGCGTCGGCCCGATCCCGTCGACCGAGAAGGCGCTACGCATCGCCGGCCTGACCATCGACGACATCGGCCTGTTCGAGCTGAACGAGGCGTTCGCCGTCCAGGTGCTCGCCTTCCTCGACCACTTCGGCATCGCCGACGACGACCCGCGGGTCAACCCGTGGGGCGGCGCGATCGCCATCGGTCACCCGCTCGCCTCCTCCGGGGTGCGGCTGATGACCCAGCTCGCCCGGCAGTTCGCCGAACACCCCGAGGTCCGCTACGGCCTCACCGCCATGTGCATCGGCATCGGCATGGGCGGCACCGTGATCTGGGAGAACCCGCACTGGGAGGGCAACAAGTGAGCGCGCTCGCGGCACCGAACGAGGTCGTCACCAAGGCGCTGCTGCGGCAGGTGAACGTACCGGGGCTGGACCGCCCGGCCGCCCTGATCACCCTGGACAACGGCTTCGACCACACCAAGCCGAACACCTTCGGGCCAGGTGGCCTGACCAGCCTGGACGAGGCGATCACCGCCGCGCTCGCGGCGAACCCGGCGTTCATCGCGGTCACCGGCAAGCCGTACATCTTCTGCGTGGGTGCGGACATCACCGGCCTGCCGCTGCTCGCGGACCGCGAGCAGGCCCTGGAGATCGGCCGGCTCGGCCACCGGGTCTTCGCCCGGCTCAAGGACAGCGAGATCCCGACCTTCGCGTTCGTCAACGGCGCGGCGATGGGCGGCGGTCTGGAGCTGGCCCTGCACTGCCACTACCGGACGCTGTCGGCGGGCGCGGCGGCCCTCGCGCTGCCCGAGGTCTCGCTCGGCCTCATCCCGGGCTGGGGCGGTACGCAGCTGCTGCCGAACCTGATCGGCATCCCGGCGGCGACCCAGGTGATCATCCAGAACCCGCTGATGCAGAACAAGATGCTCAAGCCGAAGCAGGCCGCCGGGATGGGCATCGCGGACGTGCTGCTGGAGCCGGCCGACTTCCTGGAGCGGTCCCTGGAGTGGGCCGCCGGCGTGGTCCGGGGCGAGGTCACCGTGACCCGGCCCGAGGTCGACCGGGACATGTGGGGCGGCGTGCTCTACTTCGCCCGGCAGACCCTGGACCAGCGGCTGCACGGCGCGATCCCGGCCGCGTACAAGGCGCTGGACCTGCTGGAGACGGCGAAGGACGCGGACTTCGCCGCCGGCACCGCCGCCGAGGACGAGGCCCTGGCGGACCTGGTCTTCTCCGAGGAGCTGCGCAGCGGCCTGTACGCGTTCGACCTGGTGCAGCGGCGGGCCAAGCGGCCGGCCGGCGCGCCGGACAAGGGCCTCGCCCGTCCGGTCACCAAGGTCGGCATCGTCGGCGCCGGCCTGATGGCCAGCCAGCTCGCCCTGCTCTTCGCCCGCCGCCTCCAGGTGCCGGTCGTCCTGACCGACCTGGACCAGGCCCGGGTCGACAAGGGCGTGGCGTACGTGCACCAGCAGATCGAGAAGTCGGTCAGCAAGGGCCGGATGGACAAGGGCACCGCCGCCAAGCTGTACGGCCTGGTGAGCGGCTCGGTCGACAAGTCCGTCTTCGCCGACGCCGACTTCGTGATCGAGGCGGTCTTCGAGGACCTGAACGTCAAGAAGCAGGTCTGGGCCGAGCTGGAGAAGATCGTCAAGCCGGAGGCGGTGCTGGCCACCAACACCAGCTCGCTGTCCGTGACGGCGATGGCGGAGGACCTGGAGCACCCGGAGCGGGTGGTCGGTTTCCACTTCTTCAACCCGGTCGCGATGATGCCGCTGCTGGAGATCGTCCGGGGTGAGAAGACCGACGACGTCACCCTGGCGACCGCGTTCGCGGTCGGCAAGCAGCTGAAGAAGTCGTCGGTGCTGGTCAAGGACGCGCCGGCGTTCGTGGTCAACCGGCTGCTCACCCGGTTCCTCGGCACCGTCTTCGCCGCCGTCGACCAGGGCACCCCGCTGGACGTGGCGAACAGCGCGCTGGACCCGCTGGGCCTGCCGATGCGCCCGCTCGCCCTGCTCCAGCTGGTCGGGCCGGCCGTGGCGTACCACGTCGGCGGCACCCTGCACGCGGCGTTCCCGGACCGGTTCGGCGTCAGCGAGAACCTCAAGCGGATCGCCGACTCCGGCCAGCCGATCGTCGTCGACGACGAGATCAACGCCGAGGCGGCGAAGCTGCTGGTCGTCGGCGACCAGCCGCTGACCGCCGAGCAGGTCCGGCAGAACGCGCTCGACGCGCTGGCGCAGGAGATCCGGCTCATGCTCGACGAGGGCGTGGTCGCCGAGGCGCAGGACATCGACCTGTGCATGATCCTCGGTGCCGGCTGGCCGTTCCACCTGGGCGGCGTCACGCCGTACCTGGACCGGACCGGCACCTCCGAGCGCGTCGCCGGCAAGCGGTTCCTGCCGCGGGGCGCGGCCAGCCTGCCGGCCTGACGCAGTCCGCTTCCCGCGATCGCGGTGGCCGCCCAGCCGGCGGCCACCGCGATCGTCGTTTCCACGGCGTGGTCCGGGGCAGCGGGACGGCCCGCCGGCCCGATACGATCACCCGTTCGCATCTTCGCGCCTGGAGCTGATGTCATGTCCTCACCGCCGGTCGACCCCTGGTCCGGGCAACCGGAGCGCGGCGGCTCGCACCCCGGTTCCCCGCCCCCTGTTCCCCCGCCTCCTCCCCCGGCGCAGTGGGGGCGGCACCCCGGCGCCCACGAGCCCCAGCCGGGCGCCTGGCCACCCGCTCCCGGCGCGACCCCGCCGGCGGGGACCGGACCGGGGGGTGCCTGGCCGCCTCCACCGCCGCCTCCGGCCGGCTGGGCCGACCCGACCCGGCCCGCGACTCCGCCGACGGCCGCCTGGCCGAACTCCCCGCAGACCCCGCCGACGCGATCCTGGCCGGAGACCACACCGCCGCCCACCCCGGCCGGCTCGGCCGGCGGCTGGCAGCAACCGGCGGAGACGTGGCGGCCCACGGGCGGCGGAAACCCGCCGGCCCCCGCCGGGGGCGGTTGGCCCGGCCCGCAGCCCGGATCGCGGCCGCCCGCACCCGCCGACCAGCCCACCCAGGTGTTCGCCTCGTTCCCCCCGATCCCTCCCGCCGACAGGCCGACGAGTGGACCGGGATACGGCCAGCCGACGTCAGGCCCGCCGGGATACGGCCAGCCGACCTCCGGCGCCCCGGGGTACGGCCAGCCGGCGGCGGGCAGCACTCCGTACCCCCAACCGGGTGCGTACCCGTCGCCGCCGCCCGGCGGAGAGGCACCCGGCGGCGCGCCGGCCCGGCGGTCCCGGCTCCCGCTGGTGCTGTCGCTGGGTCTCGTGGGCCTGCTGGTGCTGTGCCTGGGCGGTGGCGGCCTCGCCTACGTCGCCCTGTCCGGCGACGACGACCCGGCGCCGGCGCCGGCGCCGTCCTCGGCGCCCAGCGGCGACGCCACGCCCCGCACCACCGCCGAGGAGGGGGCACCGTCGGCCGAGCCCAGCTCCGACCCACGGATCCGGCTCGTCGCGCCGAAGACCCTCGGCGGCCGGGCGAAGAGCACCGACCCCGAACTGCGCGCCCTGGCCGACGAGATGGTCCGGGACATGAAGTCGACGGTACGCAGCGAGAGCGGCGCGATCGGCGCGTTCTACGGCAGCCCCGAGAAGCAGAACATGGTGATGATCGCCGGCGCCTCGGGCTTCGTGCTCGACCCGAAGCGGGAGCTGGACGACGCCGTCAAGGCGCTCTCCGCGGAGCTGAACGTCCGGCGGATGTCCACCGTGTCCCCCGGCCCGCTCGGCGGCGTGGCGAAGTGCGGCGACGGCAGCGCCTCGGACATCTCGCTGGGTGTCTGCGTCTGGGCCGACCAGGGCAGCGTCGGCATGATCGTGATGTTCTTCTCGTCCGGCAGCAAGGCGAAGTCCGAGTTCACCTCGATCCGGGGGCAGGTCGAGAAGCGCTCCTGAACAGTCGGGATCCGGCGGGTCGGCACCCTTGAGGAGGACGCCGACCCGCCCAGGTCCGGCAGCGAGGTGGATCACCCCGGCGGGCGGCCGAACGGTAGGTGCGGCCCACGCTGGCTAAGATCACGCGTCGCGTTTGTCGAAGACCTGGAGCTGACCCATGTCCCAGCCGCCAGTCAATCCCTATCCTTCCCAGCCGGGCAGCGGCGCACCGTACGGCTCGCAGCCGGGCGCCTACCCGCCCCCGCAGCAGCCCGGCGGCTACCCGGCACCCCAGCAACCCGCTGGGTACCCGGCACCCCAGCAGCCCGGCGCGTACCCGGCACCCCAGCAGCCCGGCGGGTACCCGCCGCCGCAGTCGGCCGGCGGCTTCCCGCCGCCCGTGTCGGGCGCGCCCGGCCAGCCGTTCGGCGCGGTGCCGCCGCCGCCGAAGAAGCGGTCGGCCGGCAAGATCCTGCTGATCGTGTTCGCGGCCGTGCTGGTGCTCTGCCTGGGCGGGGCCGCGGTCGCTTTCTTCGCCGTCAAGGACGAGGTCAAGGACACCGTCGACGCCACAAAGATCCGGGTCGTCGAGCCGGAGACGCTCGCCGGCCGGCCGAAGGTCACCGATGCCAACCTCCAGGGCATCAGCCAGCAACTGGAGACCGAGCTGAACAAGTCCCTCCCGGACGCCACCAGCACCGTCGGGGCCTTCTACGGCGACCCCGCCAAGCAGGACCTGGTGATGGTGGCGGCCGCCTCCGGGCTCAACACCGACCCGGCGAAGACCCTCGAGGAGACGATCACCGGTGCCCGGCAGAGCGACGTCAAGGTCGGCGAGATGTCCTCGGTCGACCCGGGGCCGCTCGGCGGGGAGGCCAGGTGCGGCGACGCCAAGGCCGCCGACGTTCCGATCGGCGTCTGCGTCTGGAGCGACAAGGGCAGCGTCGGCATGATCATGATCTACTTCAAGACCGGCGCGGACGTGCAGAAGGAACTGGTCACCATGCGCGGCCAGATCGAGCAGAAGTCCTGACGATCGACCCGAACGACGACCGGGCCCCGTCCACCTCCAGGTGGGCGGGGCCCGGCGCGTCAGCGCCTCAGCCCTGAACGGCGGGTTCGGGCGTCAGCCCTGGGCGGCGGCGCGTTCGGCGGCGCTGCGCAGGACGCAGAACTCGTTGCCCTCCGGGTCGGCGAGCACGACCCAGCCCGAGCCGTCCGGGCGGACGTGATCGGCGACCTGCGTCGCGCCGATGGCGAGCAGCCGCTTCACCTCCTCGGCCCGGGTCCGGTCGGCCGGTTCGAGGTCGAGGTGGAGGCGGTTCTTCACCTGCTTGCCCTCCGGCACTGCCAGGAAGAGCACCTCCGGTCCGCCCTCGGGAAGGAGCATGGCCTCGGGGTCACCGGGGAAATCGTCCGGCTGGCGGGGGCAGTCGAAGACCTGAGCCCAGAAGCCGGCCAGGGCGTACGTGTCGCGGCAGTCGATGCTGATGTTGTGGATGCGTGCGCTCACTCTGGTTCCTTTGTCGTGGACGCCGCCCGGCGCGCTGTGCAGCCGGACCGGCGTGGGGATCGAGTCGACGGACGACTCCGTTGATCCGTGGACGCACGGGTCGCTCGACGTCGAGAGGTGATGGCCCCGCGTGAGTGAGCGTCAGCCTACGAGGCGGGGCGCGGACAGCATGACGGTGAACATCGACGCACCCCCCTCCCTCATCGGGCTGACCGCATGATCCTCACATCGCCGCCGAGCGATCGCAACCCCCGGGCGGCACGGCCCCCGGTCGGCGTCACAGGGTCGCGTCGGGGTCCGGCCCGACGTCCGCCGCCGGGAGCGTCACCGTCACCTCCAGGCCGCCGCCCGGCTGGGCGACGGCGTTGACCGTGCCGCCGTGCGCGTCGCAGACGGCCCGCACGATGGAGAGCCCGAGACCGGAGCCCCGGGCGCCGGTCCGCTCCCGGCCACCCCGGCGGAACGGCTCGAACAGCCCCGGCACGTCGGCCTGGTCCACCTCGAAGCCGGTGTTCCCCACCACCAGCCAGGACCGCCGGCCGTCCGACCCGGTCCGCACCCAGAGCCGGCCGTGCAGGTGGTTGTAGCGGACCGCGTTCTCGATGAGGTTGCCGGCGAGCCGGTCGAGGAGCCCGGGGTCACCGACCACCGGCGCCGACTCCAGCGAGGTCTGCACCCGCAGGCCGATGCGCTCCACCTCCCGGCGTACCGCCGACAGGGCGTTGGCGGTGCCGGCGGCCAGGTCGCACTCCGTCCGGCGGGCGAGGCGGCGGCCGGCCTGGGCCTCGCTGCGGGCCAGCACCAGCAACGCGTCGACCAGCCCGTTCGCGCGTTCGGAGGCGTCCCGGACCACGGTGGCCATCCGGCGGTACTCGGCGGCGTCCGCCTCGTCGTCGCTGAGCGTCACGTCGATCTCGGTACGCATGACGGCGAGCGGGGTCCGCAGCTCGTGCGAGGCGTTGGCGACGAACCGCTTCTGCGCCTCGAAGGCGGCGCCGATGCGGTCCAGCATCGCGTCGAAGGTCTGCGCCAGCTCGGCCACCTCGTCGTCCGCCCCCGAGTACCCGATGCGCTGGTCGAGGGTGGTCTCGCCGAGCCGCCGGGCGGTGGCGGTCACCTGGTGCAGCGGACGCAGCGCCCGGCCGGCGACCGCGTACGCTCCGGCCACGCCGACGACGCCGATCGCGAGCAGTGCGGCGAGGCCCTTGGCCAGCAGTTCGCGGCTGGCCGCGTCGACCAGTTGCCGCTGCCACTGCGCGGCGTCCAGGGAGCGGCCGTCGGCCAGCACCACCGTGGTCCCGGGGAGCAGCTCGTCGGTGGGGCGCAGCGCGTCACGGACCAGCAGCCACGCCAGCAGCACCAGGATGGCGCCGGCGCCCACCAGCAGGACGCCGTTGAGCAGCGTGAGGCGCAGCCGCAGGGTGGGCCGCAGCCGGCGGCTGCGGGTCATGACGCCGCCTCGGCGACGCGGTAGCCCGCGCCGACGACGGTTTCGATCAGCGGCGGATCGCCGAGCTTCTTCCGCAGCGTCATCACGGTGACCCGGACGATGGTGGTGAACGGGTCGGTGTTGGCGTCCCAGACCCGTTCCAGCAGCTCCTCGCTGGAGACCACGGCACCGCGCGCCTTGAGCAGTTCGCACAGGACGCCGAACTCCTTGTTGGTCAGGTCGACCGGCACGCCGCCCCGGGTGGCCACCCGGCGGGCCGGGTCGAGCACCAGGTCGGCCACCGCCAGCACCGGCGGGGCGGCGGGGGTGGCGCGCCGGCCCAGCGCCTGCACCCGGGCGACCAGCTCGTCGAAGGCGAACGGCTTGGGCAGGTAGTCGTCGGCGCCCAGCTGCAACCCCTCGACGCGGTCCGCGACCGTGCCGCTCGCGGTCAGCATCAGCACCCGGGTCAGCGCACCCGAGGCGGCCAGCTCGGCGCAGATCTGGTCACCGTGCATGCCGGGCAGGTCCCGGTCGAGCACCACCACGTCGTACCGCGTGACGAAGGCCATCTCGTGGCCGCTGTCGCCGTCGTACGCGACGTCCACCGCCATGCCGCGCTTGCGCAACCCGCGTGCGATCGCGTCGGCGAGGTTGCGCTCGTCCTCGACCACCAGTATCCGCATCCCGGCCTCCTCGCGCCTGACTCCCGACAACCTAGTGCCGGCCGCCAAGCCCGGGTCCGCGCCGGTCGCTGTTGCAGAAAACCTTCGGCGTACGCGATGCTGCCGGCACCGAGTTACGAAACGGGGTGCCATGAGCGACCGGGCGGGACGGGACGTCGCCTACCGCGGCTTCCGCTTCCCGGCGGACCTGCGCCTCGGCACCGCCACCGGGCTGCGCGGGACGGACCGGGGGCTGGTGCTCGACGGCGGGGCCGACCGCGTGACACACCGCCACCCGGACGGCCAGGTGGGACGGTACGCCGTCGGGAGCTGGACCTCGCCACCGGTGCCGGCCGGATTCGCCGTCCGCGAGGTGGTGCCCTCGTGGACGGCGGACACCCCCGGCGACGGCTGGCTCCGGATCGAGCTGCGCGCCTGGCACGACGGCGCCCCGGCCACCGGGTGGTACGTGCTGGCCGAGTGGGCCGCCGACGACCACGCCGTCCGCCGCACCTCGATCCCCGGGCAGCGGGACGCCGTCGCCACCGTGGACACCGACACCCTGGTGCTGTCCACCGCGGCGACGGGTTGGCAGGTCCGGGTGACGCTGCTCCGGCCCGACGACGCGACGAGCGGCCCGGTCCTGCGTACCGTCGGCGCGGTCGCGACCGGCCCGGTGCCCCGGCCGGACGACGGCCGCCCGGCGCCGGGTGGGACGGACAGCTCCGGCGCGGCCTGGGGCACCGTGCTGGACGTGCCCCGGTACTCCCAGCGCGTCCACGCCGGCGCGCACCCACAGTGGGCCGGCGGCGGGGACTCCTGGTGCAGTCCCACCTGCACGTCGATGGTCCTCGCGTACTGGGGCGCGGAACCGGCGCCGGAACGCTACGCGTGGGTGAGGCCACCCGGTCCCCGGCCGGTGGTGGTGCACGCCGCCCGGCACTGCTTCGACCACGCGTACGCGGGCGCCGGGAACTGGCCGTTCAACACCGCGTACGCGGGGGTGCACGGGATGGACGCGTTCGTCACCCGGCTCCGCTCGCTGGCCGAGGCGGAGGTGTTCGTCGCCGCCGGCATTCCGCTGATCGTCTCGGCCTCGTTCCGCGCCGGCGAGGTGCCCGGGCTGCACTACGACACCGCCGGGCACCTCATGGTGCTGGTCGGGTTCACCGCCGACGGCGACCCGGTGCTCAACGACCCGTACGCCCCGGACGACGAGGGCGTGCGGCGCACCGTCGACCGTGACGCGTTCGCCCGGGCCTGGCAGGCCGGCAGCGGTGGGGTGGCGTACGTCGTCCGCCCGCCCGGGGTGCCGCTGCCGGCACCACCGACCCAGGCCAACTGGTAGGTCAGCGGCGCAGCCGCCACAGTCCCAGAGACCCGTCGCGCCGCCGGCACAGCAGATCACCGTCGACGCTCTGGCAGTCACCGATCGCCTCGGGCAGCACGTCGAGGATCCGGACCGAGGCCGCCTCCGCGTCCACCTCGGCGACGACGAGACCGCCGGTCGGGCGCGGGCGCACGGCGAGCAGCGGTTCCGCGTTGGTCCACCGGCCGATCAAGTCCCACCGCCCCAGCTCCGCCCGGACGCTGCCGTCGGCCGGGTCGACCAGGACCAGGTCCGAGAATTCGCCGCCGGTGTTGGTGATGGACGTGACGATCAGGTGCCTCCCCTCCGCCCACACCGTGTTCCAGCCTGTCCGGGTCCACAGCGGAGCTCCGGTCCTCGCGTCCAGCCCCGCCAGGACGTCCGACCGGGTCTGGGCGCAGACGACGTGCCCGCACTCCATCACGTAGACGACGTCCGGCACGGTCGCCTGCCAGCGTCGGTCCAGCCGGTCCAACCCGTACGCGGTCACCAGCGCGCCGTCGACAGTGACCAGCAGGTCCGCGAGAACCTGCGTCGCGGAACCGAACGTGCTCTCGGGGACGGGCAGGTCGGCGGCGGTCAGGATCCGACCGCTGCCGGCGTCGCGCACCTCGACCCGTCCCCCCGGCGTGTTCAGCACCACCCGGTCGATCTCCCCGCCGGTGGCCCGGTACGTGGGACCTCCGGCGGCGACAACGACCTGCCAGCGCAGCGTTCCGCAGCACGGGTCCACGGCACGCACCGTCCCGCTGCGGTCCTCGCCCAAGACCTCCAGGAGCAGGCCACCGCCCGCCGTGGCCACGGCGGAACCCGGCTGCTGCCAGCGGTACGCCCCGGTCCGCGCGTCCACCGCCAAGGTCCGGTTGTCGTGGGCCTGCGGGTCGTACCCGGTGACCAGCAGCAGATCGGCCACGGCGGAGACACCCCAGAATTCGCCGGCCACCGGCAATGGCGCCCGCCACGCCACCGGCAGCGGCGCCCGCCACCCCACCTCCCCGACCGGCAGCCGGTACGCCGTGACCGAGCGTGACCCGCCGGGCCGGTCCGACGGATCGACGACGAGCAGGAGCTCACCGGCGATCATCCGGTCGGAACCGAGGCGGAACGGCACGAGGACGACGTCCCGTACCGGCAGTGGAGCCGAGGCGACCAGCGTGACCAGGGCGACCAGCAGCACCGCGAGGAACACCGGGACCCGGCGGGACGGCGGGCGGGCGCGGGCCGGCCGCTCCGGCTGCGCCACGTCCCGCAGTTCGCCCAGGTCGATCAGCGTCATCGGCCCTCCCCTCCCCGTGGCCAGGCGGTCCGGGCGCCTCGGCGACGGAAGCCTATGCGCTCTCCGCCGCCACGGCCCGCAGGGCCGCCCAGGCCAACTGGTCCGTCAGCGACGCAGCCGCCACAGGCCGAAGGAGCCGTCGGGCCGCCGGCACAGCAGATCACCCTCCACCGCGTGGCAGTCGCCGGACGCCTCGAGTAGCACGTCGAGCATCCGGACGGTGGCCGCCGCCGCGTCCAGTTCGGCGACCAGTAGCCCGCCGGCCGGGTGCGGGCGGACGGCGAGCAATGGGCCGTCACCGGGCTCCTGCTGGACGAGCTCCCACTTCCCCAGCTCCCCCCGGACCCGACCGGTGACCGGGTCGAGCACCGACAGGTCGGCCGGTCCGGTGCGCGTACCGTCGACCTGGACGACGACCAGCCAACCACGCGCCGCCCACATCCGGTCCCAGCCCGGAAGGGTCCACAGCGGACGGCCGGTCGCGGGGTCCAGCGCCCACAGGGTCCCGGGCCGCGTCTGACCGCAGATCACCCCGCCGCAGTCCAGCACGTACGCCGCGTCCGGCACCGTCGCCCGCCACCGACGCTCCAGCCGGTCGATCCCGTACGCCGTCATCACCGGAGGCATACCCCCGATCGTCAGCAGCAGGTCCCCCACCACCTGTGTGGAGCGGTACGGCCGGTCGGCGGCGGACCAGAGGTCGGCCGCGGCGAGGACGGCGCCGGTCGCGGCGTCCCGCACCTCGACCCGTCCCCGGGGATCGCTGAGGACCACCCGGTCCGTCCCGGCGGCGGTGAACCGGTAGCCGACCTCTCCCGCCGGCACGTGGACGGTCCACCGAAGCGTGCCGCAGCAGGGGTCGACGGCCCGCAGGGTGCCGGTGCCGTCCCCGCTGAAGTCCTCCAGGAGCAGGCCGCCACCGGCCACCTCCAGCGCCGAGCCGGCCTGCTGCCAGCGGTACGCCCCGGTCTCCGCGTCGAGCGCGAGGGTGACACTCCCCCGGCCGTCGGGCGGCTCGTCGTACCCGCTGATCAGCAACAGGTCCCCCTGAGCGGACAGTCCCCAGAACCGGCCGTCCACCGGCAGCGGCGCCCGCCACGCCGGATCGCCGCCGGGCAGCCGGTACGCCGCCACCGACCGTGGCGTCCGGTCCCGGTTGAGCGGGTCCACGACGAGCAGCAGGTTCCCGGCGACGAGCCGGTCGACCCCCAGCCGGGCCGGTACGACGACGGCGACCCGGCCGGGCGGCGGGGTCGCGGCGGCCAGCGTGAGCAGGGCGAGCAGCAGCACCGCGAGGAAATTCGGCAGCCGGTTGGCGGCCGGCCGGGACCGGCGGGCGGGCGGCTCCGGGTCCTCGGCGTCACGCAGCTCACCCAGGTCGATCAGGGTCATCCGGCACCCCCTCCCGGCAGCCGTCCGCGCCGGATCCCCGGCCGCCGGCTCGCTGCTGGCGATGGAAGCGTATGCGCAGCAGGTCCGTCCAGTCCGCCCCGTCCGGCAGGTCACCCCGGCACGGGCCGCGCCACTCGACGGGGCGGCGCAGATCACCGTCCGGCAAACCGGCCGTGGGCGTACGGGGACGGCAAATCCGGCGGATCCCACCTGTACGATGGCGCGTCGTGGCTGTGCCGGTGGTTGATCCCTCATTGAAGACCGTTCCCGAGCCCGTTGCGGCGCAGTCGTCGCGCGGGGCCCGGTGGCGTCCCGCCCGCGCCGACGTGCTGGCCGTCGGCGTCTACGTCGGGCTCGGCGTCCTGGTCTGCCTCAACTACTGGGTGGACGTACAGAACCGGGTGTCCTCCCACCTGCCGACCGACCACAGTTGGTTCGAGTGGCTCTTCGCGCACGGCGCATACTCCGTCCGGCACCTGGAGAACCCGCTCTTCACCAGCCGCCAGAACGCCCCGGACGGCGTGAACATGATGGCGAACACGTCGCTGCTCGGGGTGACCCTGCCGCTGGCGCCACTGACCATGCTGGTCGGCCCCCAGGTGATGTACGCGCTCTACCTCGGTGCCGCGCTCGCGGCCACCGCCGCCACGTCGTACTGGGTGCTGTCGCGGCATCTGGTGCGGTCGCGGGCGGCGGCGTTCGTCGGTGGCGCGTTCCTCGGCTTCGCGCCCGGCATCGTGCACCACGCCAACGGCCAGCCGAACTTCGTCTCCAACTTCCTGCTCCCGCTGATCGTGCTTCGGGTGATGCGGTTGGGCGAGCCGGGCCGCTGGCGGCGCAACGGCGTCGTGCTCGGCCTGCTGGTCGCGTACCAGATCTTCATCAACGAGGAGATGCTGCTGCTGACCGCCCTGGCGTGCCTGGTCGTCGTCGTCGCGTACGCGGCGATGCGGCCCCGGGCCGCATGGCGGCAGGCCGGCGCCTTCGCTGCCGCGCTCGGCGTCGGCGGTGGGCTGGCGCTGCTGCTCACCGCGTACCCGATCTGGTTCCAGTTCAACGGCCCGCAGTCCTACCGGGGCCTTCAGGGCGGGGTCTTCCACAACTGGGGCGAGGACCTGAAGGCCTTCGTCACCTTCCCGCGCGACACGATCGCCGGTGACGAGGCGGTGGAGCAGACGATCGGGCTGACCGAACAGAACACCTGGTTCGGCTGGCCGCTGGTGGTGCTGGCGGTGGTGGCCCTGGTGCTGCTGGTCGCCCGGTCCCTGGTCGCCCGCATCCTGGCCGTGCTGACGGTCCTCTTCACGGTGGCGTCGCTCGGCCCGAAGATCCGCTTCGACGGCGTCGAGACCGCCACCGACGGCCCGTGGGCCTACATCCCGGACGACGTGCCGCTGGTCGAGATGATGATGCCGACCCGGCTGAGCCTGGTGGTGGTGGCCGCCGTCGGCGTCCTGCTCGCCCTGGCCTGGGACGTGCTGTCCGGCGCCGGCCGCCCGCCGGTGCCCGCCCCGCGCACCGGCGAGAACACCCCGCCGGTGCGACGGCGCTGGCTGCGCCCGGTCGGGTACGCGGCCATCGCGCTCGCCGTCCTGCCGCTGATCCCGCGCCCGCTGCCCGCCCAGCCGGTGGAGCCGCCGCCGCACTTCATCACCGCGGGCGGCTGGCGCCCGTACGTGCCGGAGGGCCGGACGCTGGTGCCGGTGCCGATCCCGAGCAACGTGCACGGCCTGCCCACGCTGCGCTGGAGCGCGCTGACCCAGCAGGCGTTCCCCGTCCCCGGCGGCTACTTCATCGGGCCCAACGAGAAGGGTGAGGGCGTGTTCGGCGCGCCGAACCGCCCGACCAGCACGCTCGTCTACGCAACGATGGACCGGAACGCGACACCGAACATCACCGAGGAGCACCGCCGCCAGGCGGTCGAGGACCTGCGGTTCTGGCGGGCGTCGGTGGTGGTGCTCGCCGCCCACCCCCGGGAGGCGGTGCTGCGCGACCTGATGACCGCCCTGCTGGGCGCGCCCCAGCGGGTCGACGACGTCTGGCTCTGGGACGTCCGCTCTCTGGTGGGGTGAGCGGCGGCGTCAGCCCACCAGCGGGCGGACGTCCCACACCCACGCGCCGCCGACCTCCCGGCCGGGCCCGAGCAGCGCGTCGACCGTACGGCGGACCGGGTCGCCGAGGTGCAGTCCACCCTGGACCACGACGGCGGCGCGCCAGTGCCGCAGGTCCTCGACCGCCTGTCGCCGCTCGACGTCCGTCACGGTCGGCACCTCGCCGGTCTCGGCGACCCGGCGCAGCAACACCGACGTGGGTCGGTCCGGGGCGCCCCAGCGGGCGGTCGGGTCGTCCGCCGTGCTCGGGCCGATGAAGAACCCGCCCGGCGCGTCGAAGGCCAGTCCGGTGCGCGCCGACCAGAGCATCCCCGGGCTCGCCGCGGCACCGGTCACCGGCGGCACGGGCACCACGGTCCAGCCGGGGGGCACGTACGCCCGCCACCCGCCGTCGGCGACGAAGGCCGGCACCGGCCAGACCGGCACGGTCCGGATCGGTGTGGGGACCAGTGGAAGCAGGGCGGCCGCGACCGCACCGCCCCAGAGCAGCCGCACCGGCAGTGCGGGCCGCCCAGGCGCGCCGGGCCGCTCAGGCACTGCGGGCCGCTCAGGCGCGGGCTGCTCAGGCGCGGCGGGCTGCTCGGGCGCGCCGGGCCGCTCGGGCGCGGCGGTGGCCGCGAGGACCCGATCGGTCGCGAGGGCGAGCAGGATGCCGAGCACCGGCACGCAGACCAGCGCGAGGCGGGCGGGCACCGCCAGGTCGAGCAGGGGCACGCCGCCGAGCAGCCGGTACGGCCCGGGCAGCCCGGTCGGCGCGCCGTCGAGGCGTACCTCGGCACCGAGCGACAGCAGCGCGAACAGCGCGGCGCAGGCGGCGAGGGCCCGGACCAGCGGCCGGCGCCGGAGCCAGACGACGGCGACCACGGCGAGGATCAGCAGGCCCGGCCCGAAGAAGGAGTTCTCCTCGGTGGGGTTGGGGGCGAGCAGCCCGGGCAGGTATTCGTCGCCGAGGACCGTCTGCCGGGCCGAGGCGGTGTAGGAGGCGAGGTCCAGCTGGAACGTGTCGGCGTGGAAGGGCATCCCCCGGTAGTGGCCCGCGCCGGCGAACTGGAACCACAGCGGGTACGCCAGCAGCGGCGACGCCACCGCCAGGCCCACGCCGAGCCGGCCGAGCAGGGCGGGCGCCGCGGCACGCGCCGCCGCCGGATCCGCGACGGCGTAGGCGAGCACGAACACCCCGGCGGCGAGCGCGAGGAAGAGCAGCACCTCCTCGCCCAGGAAGGCCTGGTACGCGACGAGGAGGCCGAGCCACACCCCGGGCCGCACGACGCGGCGGCCGTCGGCGGGGAACACCGCCGCCAGGATCGCCGGTACCAGGAGCTGGGCCGCCATGTGCAGGTGCGCGCCGGACTGGGCGATCATGCCGGGGGCGAAGCCGCAGACCAGACCGCCCAGCGCCGCCGCCACCCGGGAGTCGACGAACCGGCGGCGCAGCAGCACGTACCAGGCGGCCGCGGTGCCGGCGAGGCAGACCGCCACCGCCACCAGGAACGCCGCCTGCGACCCGAAGAGGAGGGTGACCGGGGTCAGCGGCACTCCGAGCCCCAGCACCGAGGTGTTGGCCATCAGGTTGACGCCGTCCGGGACGTTGAGCGCCGTGGCGTACAGCGGGTTCTCGCCGTCGACCACCGCCCGGGCCGCCCGGGCGAGCATCCACTCGAACAGGATCTGGTCGCCGGCCTGGTGGAACAGCCGGTCCGGTCGGCCCCACTGCCGGGTCGTGAGCAGCGCCGCGAGGGTGACGTACCCGGCGACCACCAGGGCGTCCGGGGCCCACGCGGGCAGCCGGGTACGTCCGTCCGGTCGGGTGCCGGCCGTGGTGCGGACCGACATCAGGCCGCCGGGTCGGTCAGGGCGCGGACGTCCCAGACCCAGACGTCGAGCTCCTGGCGGCCGGGGCCGACCAGCTGCTCGACGGTCTGGCGCAGCGGCTCCGCGTGGTGCTGGTCCACCGGGAGCACCAGGATCGCCGCCCGCCAGTGCCGCAGGTCGTCCAGCGAGCGCCGGCGTTGCCGGTCGTCCAGCTTGGGCGTCCGTCCGGTGGTGGCAACCTCCTCCAGCAGCTGCCCCATCCCGCTGGGCCGGCCGCCGAAGCGGCCCGGGTCGCCGGTGTTGCCGTTGCGCGGGGCCAGGAAGTAGCCACCGGGGATCTTGAAGTCGAGGTTGGTCGCGGCGGCCCAGCGCATGCCGTGGGTGTTGCCCATGCTCGGCACCGGGATCGGCACCAGCGTCTGGTCCGGCCCGACGTAGCCGCGCCACCGATCGGCGGTGATGAAGTCGGGCACCGCCGGGCGCGACGTCACCCGCAGCGGCATGGGCGCGATCGGCAGCAGCGCGAGGACCAGCCCGGCGACGGTGAGCGTCCGAAGGGTACGCCGTTCCACCGGCAGCGCCCGGGAGCGCTCGACGGCGACCGCGAGCAGCAGCCCGACCACCACGGTCGTGATGAGCCCGAACCGGGTCGGCACGACCGCGTCGAGCAGCGGCAGGCGGACCAGCCACTCCCAGGGCCCGACGACGATCTCCCGGTCCCACCACGAGACCCGCTCCCCGAGGGACAGCACCGCGAAGAACACCCCGGTCACCGCGAGCGCCCGGACCACCACCTCGTGGCGCAGCCACAGCACGATACCGACGGCGACGAGGGCGAGGCTCCACCCGAAGAAGGCGTTCTCCTCCGAGTAGTTCGGGGCGAGGTTGACGTTGGCCCGCTCGTTGCCACCGAGGGTCGGCGACCCCTGGGCGACGAAGGCGGCGATGTCGTTGCCGTAGTCGCGTACCGCGTCACTCAGCCCGTGGTACGCCATCGGCCCGGCGAACTGGACGTACAGCGGGTACGCCAGCAGCGACCCCGCCACGACGGTGCAGGTCGCGAGCGCCTTCACCAGTGGACGCCAGGCCGCCGACCACAGCGCCGGGCGCTGGGCCACCACCGCGAGCAGGAACACCCCGCAGGCCAGCGCCGTGAAGAGCAGGATCTCCTCGTTGATGAACGCCTGGACGGTCACCAGCAGGGCCAGCAGCGCTCCGTCGCGGTACGGGCGGTGCGAACGGGTGATGACCAGCACCCGCCACACGATGAACGGCAGCAGGAACTGGCTGATGATGTTGGGGTGCCAGTTGGCGTGCGACAGCATCGCCGGCGAGAACCCGCAGAACCAGCCGCCGACCGCCGCCGCCAGGCGACTGTGGACGACGTGCCGGGAGAGCACGACGTACCAGGCGGTGGCGGTGCCGGCGAGAGCGAGCGTCACCAGCAGCACGAAGGTCACCGCCGGGCCGAACAGCAGCGTCACCGGCACCATCGGGATGCCCAGCGCGAGGATGGCCGTGTTGGCCATCAGGTTGACCCCGTCCGGGTAGTTGAACTGCTCGGTGAAGAACGGGAACTCGCCGTGCAGCACCACGCGGACCGAGTGGGCCAGGAAGAACTGCACCTGGGCCGGGTCGCTGCTGTAGAGCGCGGCCACCCGGCCGGTCGGGTCGGCCCAGATCCGGCTGGTCACCCACAGCGCGGCGAGCAGGAACCCGCCGACCACCGCGAGGTGCTGCCGTCGAGGTGTCCACCGCGGCAGCCGACGGAGCAGGGGGACGCCGGAGGCGGGCGTCCGCGCCGGCGCGGTCACCGAGGGCGTACGTCCGTTCACCGTCGCGCCGTCGGCGACGGCCACGCCGTCCACGTCGACGGCGAGTGGATCGGAGCCGGCCGGGGCGGCGGTTTCCCGGTCGGATTCGGCGCGGGTGTCGGCAGGCGTCACAGTCGGCGGAGTCTACCCGAGCGGGTAAATCACACCAAAGTCACCGGAGGGTCCCATGTGGGTGGTGAACGGGTCCGCAGCGGCATCTCGTACTATGGCGCTTCGCAGACGACGGCCGAGGCGAACGAGGGGGCGTACAGGTGGCTCCAGCTCGCCGGCCCGGCAGGACGGCCACCGCCCTGCTGACCCTGGTGACGACCGTGACCGCCTGCGGGCCGGTCGCCGACCGGCAGCCGGGAGACCTGCGGGCGGGGTACGACAGCCGGGACGGCTCGCTCACCGTCTGGCCGGCGCGGGGCGCCCTCGCCGGGAACGCGGAGGTGACGGCGGCCGTGACCGCGACGGTCCGCGACTGGCGGTCGCCCATCGACGACCGGGTGCACCTGCCCTCCTCCGGCATCCTCTGGGCCGGTGAGGTCGAGGGTGCGCCGCTGGCCCTGGTCGCCGCGAGCGTGCCCGGCGAGAGCGCCTCCTGGCTGCTTCAGGTCACCGCGCCCGATGGGCGGTACGCGGTCACCCACGCCACCGAGTACACCGATCCCGGCTACCTGGTCTACTCCGACGTACTGCCGGTGCGCACCGCCGACGGGCGGCGCTACCTGGTGTCCGCCCGGGTCCAGCGGGTGCTCGGCCCGGACGGCCGCGCCCTCACGATCGCTGACGGCCTGAGCGCGCCGGTCGCCGTGCCGGCCTGCGCCGCGGTGCCGGTGACCGCCACCCTGCGCGCCACCGAGTCCCTGCCCCGGGGCCGGGCCACGGACCGGCTCCTCGACCTCGGCACCGGCACGGAGGCCCCGCGGTACCCGCTCATGCGCGACGAGGCGGGCTCCGGCCGGCGTGCCCTCGCCGGGCTGGACACCTGCGCGCTGGCCGGCGAGGAGGGCCCGTTCGGCAGCGTCCGGCGGCGGGTCGGCGACCGGGAGTCCCGGGACTCGGTGCCGGCGTCCTGGCCGATGGCGAAGCTGGCCGTCCGCACCGTGGGCGAGGTCGCGGTCGGCGGCGGCCAGCCGGGTGAGGTGCAGCAGCTCACCTGGGAGACGGCCGACGGCACGATGACGGCGGTGGTGTACCGGCCGGCCGGTGGAGGCACGCCGGTGGCGTCACGCGCCGACCGGGCCGCGCCGTTGCAGGCGTACGTGCTGCCGCTGCCCGGGCAGCCGCTGGCCGTGCTGACCTGGCGGTCGAACCGGGAGACCTCGCTGTCGGTCCCCCCGGGCACGCCGCGCCTGGTCGACCGCCCCGGCCTGGCCGTCCTCCCGCTGGGCGCGGACCGCCTGACGATCAGCCTGGCCACCGCCGACAAAACCCACTACCGCTCCCTGACCGCCCCGTAATCCCGCGATCCCCCGGCCTCTCCCCCGCGATCTTGCACTTCGTGCCCGGTCAAACCAGGGCATCCCTCGCGTAACGAGGGCCACAAGTGCAAGATCGACGAGGGGCAGGTGCCGGTGCCCCTGGAGACGGCGACGGCGGGCGGCCCCGGGTTGGGGGCGCCCGCCGTCGGAGTGGGTTACCGGGTCAGTTCTGGGCCCGGGCGTCGTCCGTGACGATTGGCTCGACGGGCTCGGCGTCGAGGCGGGAGATCCAGCCGGTGACGTCGCGGGCCACGTCCTGCGCGGTCAGGCCGAGGTCGGCGAGGATCTGCGCGCGGGTGCCGTGCGGGTGCCAGCCGGCCGGTACGCCGAGGTCCTTCAGCGGCACCCGGACGTCGGCGTCCCGCATGGCCTGGGCGAGCGCGTCCCCGACGCCACCCACCCGGACGCCGTCCTCGACGGTGACCACGAGCCGGTGCCCGGCCGCCAGCTCGACCAGCTCGGCCGGGACCGGCCGGACCCAGCGCGGGTCGACCACGGTGACGCCGTAGCCCTGCTCGGCGACCCGGGCGGCGACCTCCATGCCGAGCTGGCCGAAGGAGCCGACCGCGACGAACAGCACGTCGGTGCGCGCCGACTCGGCGAGCACGTCGACCGGCCCGACCCGGCGCAGCGCCGGCAGGTCGGCGGCGACGGCGCCGGTCGGGAAGCGGACGATGGTCGGCCCGTCGTCGACGGCGACCGCCTCGCGCAGCTCCTCACGGAGCGTGGCGGCGTCCCGGGGGGCGGCGATGCGCAGGCCCGGCACCGCACCGAAGACGGACATGTCCCAGATGCCGTAGTGGCTCGGCCCGTCCGGGCCGGTGATCCCGGCGCGGTCGAGGACGAAGGTCACCGGCAGCTTGTGCATCGCCACGTCCAGCAGGACCTGGTCGAACGCCCGGTTCAGGAACGTCGCGTACACCGCGACCACCGGGTGCAGGCCGCCCATCGCGAGGCCGGCGGCCGAGGTGGCGGCGTGCTGCTCGGCGATGCCCACGTCGTACACCCGCTCCGGGTGCTTGCGGGCGAGCTTGGCGATGCCGGTCGGCTCGGCCATCGCGGCGGTGATGCCCACCACGTCGGGCCGCTCGTCGGCGATCGCCACCAGCTCCTCGGCGAACACGTGGGTCCACTTCACCGACGGCGCGGCGACGAGCTGCCCCGTCTCGACGTCGAAGGCCCCAGGGCCGTGCAGGCAGTCGGCCTCGTCCTCCTCGGCCGGCCGGTAGCCGTAGCCCTTGCGGGTGACCGCGTGCACGATCACCGGGCCGCCAAAGTTCTTCGCGGCGCGCAGCGCCCCCTCGACGGCCGCGACGTCGTGCCCGTCGACCGGGCCGACGTACTTGATGCCGAGGTCCTCGAACATCGCCTGCGGGGCGACCGCGTCCTTGATGCCCTTCTTGACCGCGTGCAGCACCTCGTACATCGGCTTGCCGACCAGCGGGGTCGAGCCGAGGGCCTCCTTGACGGTGTCGAGCACCTTCTCGTAGCCGGGATTGAGCCGCAGCGAGGAGAGGTGGTCGGCGAGGCCGCCGATGGTCGGCGAGTACGACCGGCCGTTGTCGTTGACCACGATCACGAGGGGGTTGCCGGCGGTGGCGATGTTGTTCAGCGCCTCCCAGCACATGCCGCCGGTCAGCGCGCCGTCGCCGACCATGGCGACCACCGCGCGCGACTCGCCGCGCAGGGCGTACGCCTTGGCGAGACCGTCGGCGTACGACAGGGCGGTGGAGGCGTGCGAGTTCTCGATCAGGTCGTGCTCGCTCTCGGCCTGGTTCGGGTAGCCGGAGAGCCCGCCGCGCTGGCGCAGCTTGTCGAAGCCGGCCTGCCGGCCGGTGAGGATCTTGTGCACGTACGCCTGGTGGCCGGTGTCGAACAGGAGCCGGTCCCGGGGGGAGTCGAAGACCCGGTGCAGCGCGAGGGTCAGCTCCACCACACCCAGGTTCGGGCCGATGTGCCCGCCGGTGCGGGAAACCTTGGCGACCAGGAAGTCACGGATCTCGGCGGCGAGGATGCCCACCTGCTCGGTGGACATCCGCTTGACGTCCTGCGGACCCTTCACGGCGGCCAGCAGCCCGGCGTGGTGGGCCGTGTCCTGTTCAACACTCATGACCGGAGAGTCTATCGGCCGCGCGACACTCCGCAGCTCGGCCCGGATCGTCGCAGGCCGGCGCGGGACACGGCGAGGTCCGGTGGGCACCGCCCTGAGCGCCCGGTCAGGTGCGCACCCGCAGCCGGCGAGGTGGCCGGACCGGGTCGGCGCCGTACGCGGGGCCAGTGGGCGTCCAGGAGCCCAGCACAGCGGCCCGGGTGGCGCCGGTCACCGACGGCAGCGCGCCGGGCAGCCCGTGCCAGGAGAGCCAGCCCAGGAGGGCGAAGGCGTACGCCTCCTTCGCCTGCGCCGGCACACCCAGCTCGTCGGTGGTGCGCAGCCGCCACCGGCCCGCGGCGAGCTCGGCCAGCCGGAACATCAGTGTGGGATTGCGCACGCCGCCGCCCGCGGCGACGACCTCGGTGACCCGGTGCCGGGCGCACTCGGCAGCGACCGTCGCGGCGGTCAGCACGGTCAACGTGGCCAGCAGGTCCTCGACCGGCACCGGTTCGCCGAGGGCGGCGAGCCGGTCGTCCAGGTAGCCGGCGTGGAACAGCTCCTTGCCGGTCGACTTCGGCGGTGGCGCCGCATAGTAGGGCTCGGCGAGCAGCAGGTCCAGCAGGCCGGTGTGCACGCGCCCGGCCGCCGCCACGGCGCCGTCGAGATCGCACGGGCGGCCGAGGAAGCGGCGGGCGGCCGCGTCGAGCAGCGCGTTGGCGGGCCCCACGTCGTACCCGAGGACGGGCGCGCCCGGTGCGACCACCGTGAGGTTCGCGATACCGCCCAGGTTGAGGGCCGCGCGCGGGGCGCCGGCGGTCTCGTCCAGCAGCAGGGCGTCGAAGGCCGGCACCAGCGGCGCGCCCTGACCACCGGCCGCGACGTCCGCCGAGCGCAGGTCGCTGAGCACGGGTACGCCCACCCGGGCGGCCACCCGCGCCGGCGCGCCCAGCTGGAGGGTGCCCCGGACCACGCCGCGCTCGACCCAGTGGAAGACCGTCTGCCCGGGCGACACGACCGCGTCCACGGCGCCGCCGGCCAGCTCGATGCCGACCGCCGCCGCCTCGGCGAAGACCTCGCCGAGCCGGTTGTCCAGCCGGCAGACCGCCTCGATGGTGGTGGCCGCCGGCGGCAGCAGCGCCCCGATCTCGGCCCGCAACCCGTCGTCGTAGTCGATGCCCCGGTGCCCGAGCGGTGTCAGCCAGAGCGTGTCCCCGTCGAGCGTGAACTCGGCGGCGGCCACGTCCACCCCGTCGTAGGAGGTCCCGGACATCAGCCCGACGATCTTCATCGGGCCAGGTTAGCGGGGCGAGGCCCCGCGGCCCCAGCCCCTCGCCCGCCCGCCAGACCGACTCAGCCGGACGGCAGCAGCAGCCCCACCAGCTCGACGTGCTGCGTCATCGGGAACAGGTCGAAGCCGCGCAGGTCGGCCAGCCGCCAGCCCAGCTCGGTGAAGGTGCGCACGTCCCGGGCGAAGGCGGCCGGGTCGCAGGCCACGTACGCCACGGCGCGCGGGCCGGCGTCGGCCACCGCCCGCACCACCCGGGCCCCCGCCCCGGACCGCGGCGGGTCGAGCACCACCAGGTCCACCGGACCGGTGACCCGCCGGCGGGCCAGCACGGCCTCGACCCGGCCCGGCACGATCCCGACCTGGCGCAGGTCGCGCAGGTTCTCCCGGGCCGCGGCGACCCCCGCCGGGGCGGCCTCGACCAGGGTGACCCGCCCGGCCTCGCCGACCGGTCCGGCCAGCGCCGCGGCGAACAGACCGGCACCGCCGTACAGGTCCCAGGCCGTCTCGCCCGGCCGCGGCGCGAGCTGCGCCAGGACCGCGTCGACCAGGGTGTCGGCCGCCGCCGGGTGGACCTGCCAGAACGACGACGCGGGCACCGTCCACCGACGGCCGACGGCGTGCTCGCGGACCCGCTCCGGCCCGCTCACCGGCCGCGGCACCCCGCCGGCGAGAGCGGTCACCACCACGTCCCCACCGGTCGAGGCGACCGTCTCGACGGCGTCCGCGTCCGGCCACCGGGCACCGGTGGGCGTGAGCACCGGCAACGTCTGGATCAACGGGTGGGCGATCAGGCACCGATCGATCGGCACCACCTCGTGCGAGCGGTGCTTGAGCAGGCCGGCGCGGCCGGCGGCGTCGACCGCGTACCGGACCCGGGAGCGCCAGCCCAGCGGCCCGCCCGGCAGCGACTCGACCCGGACGCCCAGCGTGTCCAGCTCCGCGTCGGTCAACCCGCCGAGGCGGCTGAGCTGCTCGCGGACCACCGCCGCCTTCCAGTCGAGCTGGGCCTCCGGCGCCACGTGCTGGAGGTCGCAGCCGCCGCAGCGGCCGGGCTTCGCGTACCGGCAGGGCTGCTCGACCCGCTCCGGCGCCGCCTCCAGCACCGTCACCGCGTCGGCCCGGACGAACCCGCGGTGCACCTCGGTGACCTCGGCCACCACGCGTTCCCCGGGCAACGCGTGCCGGACGAACACCACCTGGCCGTCGACGCGGGCGACGCAGTGGCCACCGGGCGCCACGGCCCCGACGGTCAGCTCGACCCGCTCGGCCTCCTCCAGCCCCCGGCCCTCGCCCGTCACCGGCCGCCCTCGCCGGCTGACGTGTCGCCGCCGCCCGCGCGGCCGGAGCTCTCCCCGGGCGGCGCGGAGACCACCGGCGGGACGCTCGGCGGCAGGGTGCCGCGCGGCGCGACGCGGGGCCCACGGGCCGGGCCACGGCTGAGCGTGGCGTCGAGCCGGTCCAGGTTCTTGCTCGCGGTCGAGGCGAGCTGCCACGGCACGCTGGTGACCATCACACCCGGCTCGAAGAGCAGCCGCCCCTTGAGCCGCAGCGCGCTCTGGTTGTGCAGCAGGTTCTCCCACCAGCGGCCGACGACGTACTCGGGAATGAAGACGGTGACCACGTCGCGGGGCGACTCCCGGCGGACGCCGGCCACGTAGTTGAGGATCGGCCGGGTGATCTCCCGGTACGGCGAGTCGATCACGGTCAGCGGCGCCGGCACGTCCCGCCGTTCCCACTCGGCCTGCAACTGCCGGGTGTCCTTGTCGTCGACGTTGACCGTCACCGCGGTGATCGTGTCGGGCCGGGTGGCCTTCGCGTACGCCAGCGCCCGCAGGGTCGGCTGGTGCAGCTTGCTGACCAGCACGATCGCGTGGTTGCGGGCGGGCAGCACCGGCCGCCCCTCGTCCGGACTCAGCTCGACCGCGACGCGGTCGTAGTGCCGGCGGATGGCCAGCATCAGCCCGTAGATGACCGCCATCGCCGCGATCGCAATCCAGGCGCCGAGCAGGAACTTGGTGACCAGCACAATCACCAGGACGGCGCCGGTCATCGCCATGCCGAACGTGTTGATCGCCCTGCTCCGCACCATCCGCCGGCGTGCCTCCGGGTCGCGCTCCGTCTTCAGGTGCCGGTTCCAGTGCCGGATCATGCCGGCCTGGGAGAAGGTGAACGACACGAAGACGCCGACGATGTAGAGCTGGATAAGCCGGGTGACCTCGGCCTGGAAGCCGACGATCAGCACGATCGCGAAGACGGCCAGGAAGACGATGCCGTTGGAGAAGGCGAGCCGGTCACCGCGGGTGTGCAGCTGCCGGGGCAGGTAGCGGTCCTGGGCGAGGATCGACCCGAGCACCGGGAACCCGTTGAACGCGGTGTTCGCGGCCAGGAAGAGGATCAGGGCGGTGGCCCCGGCCACCACGTACAGCAGCACCGACCCGGAGCCGAAGACCGTCTCGCCGAGCTGGGTGGTCACGGTCTTCTGCACGTACCCCTCGGGGCCGGACACGATCTGCAGCGCCGGGTCCTCGACGAACTGGAGGCCGGTCAGGCGGGACAGCCAGATGATCCCGACCAGCATGCTGACCGCGATGGTGCCGAGCAGCAGCAGCGTGGTGGCCGCGTTGCGGCTCTTCGGCGCCTTGAACGCGGGCACCCCGTTGGAGATGGCCTCCACACCGGTGAGCGCGGCGCAGCCGGACGAGAAGGTACGCATCAGGAGGAACACGAGCGCGAAGCCGGTCACGCTGTGCTCGGCCTGGATGACCAGGTCGGCGCTCGGCGCGCGCAGGTCGTCACCCAGCACGAAGATCCGGATCAGGCCGGTCAGGAGCATCGCGCCGATCACGATGACGAAGCCGTACGTCGGGATCGCGAAGGCCGTGCCCGACTCCCGGAGGCCGCGCAGGTTCACCGCGGTGAGCAGCACCACCGCCGTGACCGCGATGCCCACCTTGTGGGTCGCCACGAACGGCACGACCGAGCCCAGGTTGGCCACCCCGGAGGAGACCGAGACCGCCACGGTCAGGACGTAGTCGACCAGCAGCGCGCTGGCCACCCCGACGCCGGCGCGCGGCCCGAGGTTGACCGTCGCCACCTCGTAGTCGCCGCCGCCGGACGGGTACGCGTGCACGTTCTGCCGGTAGCTCGCCACCACGGTCAGCATCACCACGACGACCGCGAGGGCGATCCACGGCGAGAAGAGGTACGCCGACGCGCCCGCGATGGAGAGCGTCAGCAGGATCTCGTCCGGCGCGTACGCGACGCTGGAGAGGGCGTCGGAGGCGAAGACCGGCAGGGCGATGCGCTTGGGCAGGAGGGTGTGCTGGAGGCGGTCGGACCGGAACGGTCGACCGAGGAGCAGCCGCTTCAGCAGCGAGGTGGGTCTGGCCACAACCGCCAAGCGTACGGCCACGCGCACCGCCGCCGCAGGGGTGGCCGATCACGGAAGCGTGTACCGGCGGAGTACCGTCGGTCCGCGCCCGCGCCGGGAACGTGGCAGGCTCGCAGACGACCGCTAACCGGTCGGAGCGGGTGCGGACTCTGAGGAGGGGACGCGGTGCATGTGGTGATCATGGGCTGTGGGCGGGTCGGCTCGACCCTCGCGCACAGCCTGGAGGCCCGTGGGCACTCGGTGGCGATCATCGACCAGGACGCCGACGCCTTCCGCCGGCTCGGCCCGGACTTCGCCGGGATCACGGTGACCGGCGCCGGCTTCGACGGCGACGTGCTCCGGCAGGCCGGCATCGAGCGGGCGGACGCGTTCGCGGCCGTCTCGAGCGGCGACAACTCCAACATCATCTCGGCCCGGCTGGCCCGGGAGACCTTCGGTGTCTCCCGCGTGGCGGCCCGCATCTACGACCAGCGCCGGGCGCAGGTCTACGAACGCCTCGGCATCCCGACCGTGGCCACCGTCCGCTGGACGGCCGACCGGATGCTCCGGCACCTGGTGCCCGAGGGCAACGTGGAGATCTTCCGCGACCCGACGAGCACCGTGTCCATCGTCGAGGTGCCGGTTCACAAGGACTGGATCGGCCGGTCCGTGCACGGGCTGGAGGAGGCGACCGGGGCCCGGGTGGCGTACCTCATCCGGTTCGGCATCGGCACGCTGCCCACGCTGTCCACCGTCGTGCAGGAGGGTGACCAGGTCTTCATGCTGGTCACCGACGACATCGTCAACGCCGTCACGTCGGTGGCGGCGCGGCCGCCGGAAGGGGGGCAGTGACCATGCGCGTCGCCATCGCGGGCGCCGGCAACGTGGGCCGCTCCATCGCCCAGGAGCTGATCGGCAACGGCCACCAGGTCATGCTGATCGAGCGCCAGCCCAAGATGCTCCGGCCCGACCGGGTTCCGGACGCGGACTGGGTGCTGGCCGACGCGTGCGAGCTCGCCAGCCTGGAGGAGGCCAACCTCGCCGGCTGCGACGTGGTGGTCGCCGCCACCGGTGACGACAAGGTCAACCTGGTGGTCTCGCTGCTGGCCAAGACCGAGTTCGCGGTCCCCCGGGTGGTCGCCCGGATCAACCGGGCCGAGAACGAGTGGCTCTTCACCGAGCAGTGGGGCGTGGACGTCGCGGTCAGCAAGCCGCGCGTCATGGCCGCCCTGGTCGAGGAGGCGGTCACGGTGGGCGACCTGGTCCGGCTGATGACGTTCCGGCAGGGCGAGGCGAACCTCGTCGAGATCACGCTGCCGCCGACCGCCCCGTACGTCGGCCAGCCGCTGCGGGACGTGCCGCTGCCGCGCGACTCCGCGCTGGTGGCGATCCTGCGGGGCAAGCGCGTGCTGGTGCCCAGCCCGGACGACCCGATCGAGGCGGGCGACGAGTTGATCTTCGTGTGCACCGCCGAGGTGGAGGACGCGGTCCGCGCGGTGGTGCTGGGCCCGGACAGCGTCGAGCGGACCCGCGAGTCCCGCTGACCGCCGGGCCCGCCCGGCCGGCCGTCGGGGCAGGGCCGGGCGCGGCCGGCCCGGCCGTCAGGCCGTCGGCGCCGGGGACGACTCGCGGGTCACCCGGCGCACCGTCCAGACGGTGATCAGCAGCAGCAGCACGTACGGCGGGTAGCCCAGCACCAGCCGTGCCACGCCGAGCGCGGTGTCCTGCTGGGCGAGGTAGAGGCCGGCCTGCACGCCGACCTTGGCCAGCCAGACCACGCCCCACAGCACGGTGAGCCCGGTGAACGTGCGCACCAGGCGCGGGTCGTGCCGCCAGTCGGAGCGGCCCTTGGCCACCAGCACCGACCAGATCCAGCCCACCAGGGGCTGCCGGATCGCCGCCGACAGCAGCAGCGCCACGCCGTAGCCGATGCCGTAGAGGATGCCGGGAAGGTAGAAGTCCCGCTCGTCGCCGGTCCGCCAGGCGATCGCGGCGCCGATGGCGATGCCGAACAGCCCGTTGACCGCGTGCCGGACCGGCCGCCGCTGCGCCAGCCGCAGGACGGCGATGGCCACCGCCACGGACACCGAGGCGATGACCGCGGGACGCAGGTCGCCGACGATGTTGGCCACCACGAAGACCACCACCGGGATGCTGGACTCCAGCAGCCCCTGCCAGCCGCCCAACTGGTCGGCCATCTGCTCGGCGATGGTCGGCAGCGGCTCCTCTTCGTCCGGCCCGGTGCCCGGCTCGGCCGCCCGGTGCTGTCCCGTCGTCATCGCGCGCCTTCCGTCCGGGTCACTTCGGCGGTTCCAACTCGTAGTACGGGTTGTAGATGACCTTGCGATCGTCCCGCACGGCCACCCGGCCGCGCGCGGTCAGGTGCCGCCCGGGCTCGATGCCGGAGATGTGCCGCCGGCCCAGCCACACCAGGGTCACCACGTCGCTGCCGTCGTAGAGGTCCGCCTCCAGCGTCGGCAGGTTGGTCCGTGGGGTGTAGACCACCGTGCGGAGCCGGCCGGACACCGAGACCACCTCGCCCCGGCTGCACTGCCGGGCCGGCACACCGCCGTGCTCGGCGCTCTCCCGGCGCAGCTCCTGCGCCTCGATCTCCGCCTCGCTCGCGGTGAGCCGTCGCAGCATGCGCCGCAGCGAACCCCGCCGCTCGTCGGTCGACATGACCTCCGTGTCACCCTTCCCACGCTGGCCCGGCCCGGGGGCCGGTAGTGGACCGGCCCCGACGACGCCGGGACCGCTCCGCCAGCGTACGCCGACGGGACCGCCCCGGCGCGGGCGGTGGACGTCGGTCAGGCCTCGCGGACCGCCTCGCCCGCGGCGGCCGTGGCGGCGCCGTCCGGACCGGCCTGTTCGGCGACCTCGCGGGGCAGCCGCAGGGGCAGCGGCTCGCGCACCGGCTTCGCCTCGTGGCCCCGGTCGACCACCAGACCCTCGAGGCAGGTGGCCAGCGGACCGGCCGCGGCCGGGTTGGTGGCCGCCTCGCCCTGGAAGACGCCGCGCACCATCCAGCGCGGCCCGTCGATGCCGACGAAGCGCAGGTCGGTGAGGCCGTCCGGGGTGCGGACGCGGGCCTTCAGCTCGGTGCCGTACTCGCCCTCGACCTCCTGGGCGGCGGCGCCGTCGTTGAAGAGGGACTGGCGGATCTCCTCGCGCACCTCGTCCCAGATGCCGTCGCTGCGCGGGGCGGCGAAGACGCCGAGCTGGAGCGCGTTCGGCCCGTGGACGAGCACGACCTGCTGGATCACGCCCTGCTGGTCGGCCTGCACCCGCACCTCGACGTCGGGCACCGCCGGGATCTGCAGGCTGCCCAGGTCGAGCCGCTGCACCCCGGCCGGAGCCTCGCTGACGTCGTACGGGCCGCGCGCCGGCGCCTTCGCGCTCACCGGCGCCTCCAGCTCGTTGGCGTCGCGGGCCTCGGTCCGCTCGTCACGCGTGTGCCGCCCGGCACCGGCCCGCTTTCGGGAGAAGATCACTGAGCACACCCTCCGCTGTTCGCACTCACCCTGCCACCTCTTCCGTCCGTCCGCCCGCCCGTTGGCGGACCGGCCGTCGGCCGCACCGCGTCACGGCGCCTCGGCCGCCGGCCGCCGGTCGTCCGCCCCCGGTGCCGCCGGCGCCGGCACCAGGCCGGCGTGGCCACCGGTGGAACCGTGCCCGCCGCTCCCCCGCCGGGACGCGGGCAGCTCCGCCACCGGTTGGAACTCCGCCCGCGCCACCCGCTGCACGACGAGCTGCGCGATGCGGTCGCCGCGGGCGATCCGGGCCGGCGTCTCCCGATCATGGTTGATCAGGTTGACCAGGATCTCACCCCGGTAGCCGGCGTCGACCGTACCGGGCGCGTTGAGCACGGTCACGCCGAGCCTGGCCGCCAGCCCCGAACGGGGGTGGACCAGGCCCACGTACCCCTCCGGCAGCGCGATCGCCACGCCGGTCGGCACCAGGGCGCGGCCGCCCGGTGGCAGCTCGATGTCCGCGGCGGCCACCAGGTCCGCGCCGGCGTCGCCGGGATGGGCGTACGCCGGGAGCGGCAGCCCGGGGTCGAGCTGACGTACGGGCACGGGTACGACGTCGGTCACGGTTCCCCTCTTCCGTCCGGTTCACTGGGTGACCCTGCCATCCTGCCCGGTCGCCGGCCGGTCGTGCGCCGTACCCTTCACGACGTGAGCGTGTCCCCGTCTCCGTCGTACGCCGAACGGCTGAGCCTGCCCTGGTGGCTCTGGGTGGGCGGGCTGGGCGTGGCCGCCCTGCTCGCCGCCGAGATCTGGATGGGTGCGCCCGGCGTCCGGGCCTGGCTGCCGTTCGTGGTGCTGCTCCCCGCCGCCGTGGCGGGCATGGCGTGGCTGGGCCGGATCCGGGTGGCCGTCCGCGACGGCGAGCTGCGGGTCGACGACGCCCGGCTGCCGGCCCGCTTCGTCGCCGACGTGGTCCCGCTGGACGCCGCCGGCCGGCGCGAGGTGCTCGGCGTCGGCGCGGACCCGCTGGCGTTCGTGGTGCAGCGGCCGTGGATCGCCGGTGCCGTGCAGGTGGTCCTGGACGACCCGGCCGACCCCACCCCGTTCTGGGTGGTGAGCACGCGCCGGCCGGTCGAGCTGGCGGAGGCGATCCTCGCGGCCCGGGGCGCCGCGCGGACCAGCCCCGCCGGCCGCTGAGCCGGCTCAGCGGCCGGCGGGCCGCTCAGGGGGCCTTGGGCAGCGCGGCTGGTGGGCCGGGCAGGCTGCCGCGGCGCCGGAGGTCGGCGCGGAGTTCGTCCGCCATCGTCCGGGTGGCCCGCCGGTTGAGGTAGCTCGCGACCGCGGCGCCGGTGAGGAACGGGCCCAGCGTGGTGAGGTTGCGGCCGAGGCGCCTGAGCAGGGTGTCGCGCAGCTCCCGGCGGGCCGCGGTGCTCAGCACCGCGCTCACCCCGACACCGGGCATCATCGGGTTGATCCCCCGCTTCGAGGCCCAGCCATGCACGAGCGCCACCGCCCGCTGCGTCCCGCCCTGCGGCAGCGGCACGCCGTAGACCTCGTGCAGCTCGCCGGTGAGCTTGAGCTCGATCGCCACCACGGCGACCGTCTCGGCGGCCAGCAGGACCGGAGCGGAGAGCAGGGTCGGGGTGACGACCCACTCGACGGTCGCGACGCCGCCGCCGGCCGCGCCGACGCCCGCGGTCGCCCGGGCCGCGTTGCGGATCAGGCGTTCGGCCAGCGCCTCGTCGTCCAGGTCCGGGAAGTGCCGGCGCAGGGTGGCCCGGTCCCGGACCGGCACGTGCGGAGCGATCTCGGCGACCGTGTCGACCATCCACCGCACGGCGGTCTTCGGCTTGAACAGGTCACCGAGGCCGCGCGCGCGGGCCTGCCCGACCAGCCGGCCGAGCAGCTGCCGGCGACGCGCCGGGGCGATGTCGTCGGCCGTCAGCGCGGCGACGGTGGCGCCCAGCTCGTCGCTGTCACCCGCCGTCCCACCGGCGGCCCGCGCCGGGTCCGCGCCGGGCGCGACGTTCCGCTCGGTCATGGCACCGAACCTCCCGGGTGGAAACACCGCCGACCTGGCGGCCGTCCCTCACGAGTCAAGCAGCTCCACGGGGCCGCCGCACGGCGGCCGGAACGAGCGGCGGCCCCGGATGGGAGCCGCCGCCGGTGTTGTCGCGAGCACGGTCAGACGCACTCGCGGCAGATCAGCTCGCCGTTGCGCTCGACCGCCAGCTGGCTGCGGTGGTGCACGAGGAAGCAGCGCGCGCAGCGGAACTCGTCCTGCTGCATCGGCAGCACCTTGACCGTGAGCTCCTCGTCGGCCAGGTCGGCGCCGGGCAGCTCGAAGCTCTCGGCCACCTCGGCCTCGTCGACGTCCACGGCGCCCGACTGTGTGTCGACGCGCCGGGCCTTCAGCTCTTCCAGGCTGTCCTCGCCGAGGTCGACCTCGTCGCGACGCGGGGCGTCGTAGTCGGTGGCCATCGGTTTCACTCTCCCATGTCGATGTTGTCGCTTCCGGTTGTAACGCCGGACGACGTTGTTTCGGTTCCGCTGGCCGGCCGCCACTTGTGTCGGTCACCCGACCCGGCGCCTGCCGGGCCGGTGCCACCAGAGGAACTCCCCCGGCGAGCGCGGTACCTTACCCCCCCTTTGGGCGTGGCATGTATACCGCCCTCGTGGCAGAGATGTACGCCCCCGCACGGGAACTTGTTCCCAATGTGACTCAGGCGACACGAAGATAGGGGTAGTAGTACCCGGTTCCCGGTCGGCGCGCCGGCATGTCCGCCTGTTTCCACGCGACGGCCGGACAACCGTTAACCTCAGCGGCGTACTCGACGGCCGGCGGGGCGGCCCGACCGCCGGCGGCCGCCGCCACCCACCACAGTTCCGGGAGCGCCCTGATGAGCTTTGCGCGAGTGCGAGCACTCGTTGTCGTCGGTCTGCTGGGGGTGCTGGCACTGGTCTTCGTCGTCGTCGCCCTCGTGCGGGACACGCAGAGCGAGGCGGGGATCGGCGGCGGCTGCCCCGAGGGCTGGCCGCAGGCCGACGTGAGGCTGCGCAAGCAGGAGGACGTCAAGATCAACGTGTTGAACGGCACGGATCAGCCCGGCCTCGCCAGCAAGGTCGCCGACGACTTCCGCAACCGGAAGTTCCAGATCAAGAAGACCGGCGACGAGAAGAAGCAGATCGACGACATCGCGGTCCTGCGCTACGGCCCGAAGGGCGTCGGCTCGGCGCACCTGCTGCGGGCGTACTTCCTGGACAACGCCGAGGCCGAGTACGACCCCAAGCGCGCCGACGACACCGTCGACGTCGTGCTCGGCAGTGCGTTCCAGCAGTTGGCCACCACGACCGAGGTCAACCAGTCCCTCGGCGACCTGGGTTCACCGGTGGCACCGCCCGGCTCCTGCCCGATGCCCCAGGACTGATCCTCCCGCCGCCGCCGGCCGCCCTGGTCCGGCGGCAGGTCGGCGGTCCGGCGGCAGGTCGGCGGCCCCGGCGGCACGCCGGCGCCGGGCCGGCCGGGGTCAGGGGCCGCCGGAAGCGTCGAGGTCGGCCAGCCGGTCGTGCAGCGGCCCGAAGAGCGCCGGTGGCGCCGCGACGACCATGTCCGGCCCGGCCGCCGCCCCGCCCAGCCCGGCGACCCGCAGCCCCGCCTCCGTGGCCACCAGCCCGCCGGCCGCGAGGTCCCAGGCGGCGAGCCCCTTCTCGTAGTACGCGTCGACCCGTCCCTCGGCGGCGAAGCAGAGGTCGATGGCGGCCGCGCCGAGGCGGCGGATGTCGCGGACGTGCGGGATCAGCTCCGCCACCACCCGGGCCTGGTGGGCGCGGCGCTTCGGGTCGTAGCCGAAGCCGGTGGCGACCAGGGTCTGGCCCAGGTCCGTCTCGGTGGAGCAGCGCAACTGCCGGCCGTCACGCCAGGCGCCGCCGCCGGCCGTCGCCGTCCACTCCTCGCCGGTGCTGATGTTGCGCACCACCCCGACGACCACCACACCGTCGACCTCGGCGGCGAGCGACACGGCGCTGTGCCGGAGTCCGTAGAGGTAGTTGACGGTGCCGTCGATCGGGTCGACGATCCACCGCACGCCGTCGGGCCCGGCCGGGCCGGTCCCCGCCTCGCCGTACTCCTCGCCGAGAACGGCGTCGCCGGGCCGCAGCCGGCGCAGCGCGTCGAGCACCTGCCGCTCCACCGCCCGATCGGCGGCGGTCACCACGTCGGTGACCGTGCTCTTGGTCGCGGCGACCGAGACGCCCTCGGCCCGCATCCGGTACGCCGTCGCGGCGGCGTCGCGCGCCACCTCGATCGCGATGTCCAGCAGTTCCCGTGGCTCCGGAGCCGAGCGGACCATCCTTCGTCCCCTTCCCGCACGACCGGGGTGGTCCCGACCACGCGCGGGTATCATCCTTACAAAGTCCACATCTGCGCCGAATCGGCGGTCCCACCCGCCGGTACACCGTGCGCCGCCGGATGATCGCCGTGGACGGCGTTACAATTCACCCTGCCCACGCGCCACGGACCGCCAGCGACCGGCCGGCCCGGGACACGGGGGTCCCTCAACGACATCGCCCGGCACAAGCGCTCCGCCTCGCGCCGGACGACCCGGCCGTGCTCGCTTTTCGCCTCCGGAAGGTCATTCGTGACAGAACCCCGCCAGACCGGCGCCGACGTTCGCTCGCTCACCGACACCCTGATCGCGCACGCGCAGAGCGCCGGCGGTCAGCTCACGTCGGCCCAGCTCGCGCGCACCGTCGAGTCCGCCGAGGTGACGCCGGCCCAGGCCAAGAAGATCCTGCGGGCGCTCTCCGAGGCGGGAGTGACCGTCGTGGTCGACGGCTCGGCCACCACCGCGCCCCGCCGCCGGGTGGCGGCGGCGCGCTCGGCCACCCCGGCGTCCCGGGCCACCACCGCCAAGACCACCAAGAAGGCCGCCGCGCCCGCCCCGAAGCAGGCGCCCGCCGCCGACGAGGCCCCGGCCCCGGCACCGCGGAAGGCCACCGCCCGCAAGGCCGCCGGCACCACCGCCGAGGTGGCCGCCAAGGCGGCGGTGCCCGCCAAGAAGCCCACCCGGGCCACCAAGGCGACGGTGGCCGCGGCCGACCCGGCGAAGGCCACCACGGCCGCGGGCAAGGCCAAGGGCGAGCCCGCGGCCGAGGGCGAGATCGATCCGGAGGAGCTGGCCGCCGAGATCGAGGACGTGGTCGTCGACGAGCCGGCCGAGCTGACCCAGGCCGCCGAGACCGACGCGGCCAACTCCGCGAGCGACAACGACTTCGAGTGGGACGACGAGGAGTCCGAGGCGCTCAAGCAGGCGCGCCGCGACGCCGAGCTGACCGCGTCCGCCGACTCCGTCCGGGCGTACCTGAAGCAGATCGGCAAGGTCCCGCTGCTCAACGCGGAGCAGGAGGTCGAGCTCGCCAAGCGGATCGAGGCCGGCCTCTACGCGGCCGAGCGGCTGCGCGCCGCCGACGAGGGCGAGGAGAAGCTCAACCGCGAGATGCAGCGCGACCTGATGTGGATCTCGCGGGACGGTGAGCGCGCGAAGAACCACCTCCTTGAGGCCAACCTGCGCCTGGTGGTGTCGCTCGCCAAGCGGTACACGGGCCGTGGCATGGCCTTCCTCGACCTGATCCAGGAGGGCAACCTCGGCCTGATCCGCGCCGTCGAGAAGTTCGACTACGCCAAGGGCTACAAGTTCTCCACGTACGCCACCTGGTGGATCCGCCAGGCCATCACCCGCGCCATGGCCGACCAGGCCCGCACCATCCGCATCCCGGTGCACATGGTCGAGGTGATCAACAAGCTCGGCCGGATCCAGCGCGAGCTTCTCCAGGACCTGGGCCGCGAGCCCACGCCGGAGGAGCTGGCGAAGGAGATGGACATCACACCGGAGAAGGTGCTGGAGATCCAGCAGTACGCCCGGGAGCCCATCTCGCTGGACCAGACGATCGGCGACGAGGGCGACAGCCAGCTCGGCGACTTCATCGAGGACTCGGAGGCCGTGGTCGCGGTCGACGCCGTCTCGTTCTCGCTCCTGCAGGACCAGCTCCAGCAGGTGCTGCAGACGTTGTCCGAGCGTGAGGCGGGCGTGGTGCGCCTGCGCTTCGGTCTGACCGACGGCCAGCCGCGGACGCTGGACGAGATCGGCCAGGTGTACGGCGTGACCCGGGAGCGCATCCGGCAGATCGAGTCCAAGACGATGTCCAAGCTGCGCCACCCGTCGCGTTCGCAGGTCCTCCGGGATTACCTGGACTGACCGGCGTCGTCAACTGAACGTGTCGTTTTGAACACCTGGCGTGCAACGCCACATGGTGATCGTTCGGTTGCACGAATGTGATCGTTGGCGTGGCACCCTTGGTGCATGGCACGCTGTCGGGGCCATGTGTGACCTCGGTCCCCCGCGGGCACACAGGGAAGGCGAGGCCCGACAAGGGTGTTGCACGATAGGTGAGCAACGACCGAAGAGAGTGTTCATCGGTGACGACCAGAGGAGGAAGGCGATGACCCCGACCCTCACGCCGCCGCCCGAGACGGTGGCCCCCCCGGCCGCCGATGAACGGTGCGACCGCTGCAATGCTGCCGGCAAGCTCCGCATCACCCTCGCGGGTGGGAGCGAGCTGGTGTTCTGTGGGCATCACGCGAACAAGTACGCGGAGGATCTCGTGAAGATCACCGTGCGGTTCGCGACGGACCCGGAGTTCAGCTGGCGTGGCGCCGATCTGATGGCGAACTGAATCCGCAATCCGACATAAAGGCCGGCCGGGCCCCTGAAGGGGCCCGGCCGGCCTTTTCGTGTCTCCCACCCCTGTTGATCAAGAGGTTTGCGGGACACCCGTCGGCGTGTCCTTGACGAAAACCTCTTGATCGACCGGGTTCACCCCAGCGGGTGGCACGGCGGGTCAGAGGGTCTGGACCGTCGCGATGCGTTCCTCGAGCTGCTCGATCGTCGCCTGGGCGCTGGGCGGGCCACCGCAGAGCCGGCGCAGCTCGGCGTGGATCTTGCCGTGCGGCTGTCCGGTGCGGTGGTGCCGGGCCGCCACGAGGGCGTTCAGCTGGCGACGCAGGGCCACGCGCCGCTGGGCCGCACTCATCGGTGCTGGAGGCGCCGCGGGGGCGGCAGCGGCCGAATCAGCGGGCCGCTCGGCCGCTCGGCGGCGCTGCGCGGCGAGCTGCTCGGCCTGCCGCTTGGACAGCAGCATGGCCACCTGGTCGGCGGTGAGCAGGCCGGGCAGGCCCAGGTACTCCTCCTCCTCGGGTGTGCCGGCCTGGGCCGCGGTGCCGAACGAGGCGCCGTCGAAGATCACCTGGTCGAGTTCGGCGGTCGCGGAGAGCGCGGCGAACCTCTTCTCCAGTTCGCCGCTGGCCTGGTCGTCGCGCTGGGCACGCTCCAGCAGTTCGTCGTCGAAGCCCTCGCCGTCCTTCGGCTTGCCGAGCACGTGGTCCCGCTCGGCCTCCATCTCGCTGGCCAGCCCGAGCAGGTGCGGCACGCTGGGCAGGAACACCGACGCGGTCTCCCCCGGCTGGCGGGCCCGGACGAACCGGCCGATGGCCTGGGCGAAGTAGAGCGTGGTGCTGGCGCTGGTCGCGTACACCCCGACCGCGAGGCGGGGGATGTCGACGCCCTCGGAGACCATCCGGACCGCCACCAGCCACCGCTGGTCGGACGCCGCGAACGTCGCGATACGGGCCGAGGCGCCCACGTCGTCGGAGAGCACCACGGCGGCCTTCTCACCGGTCACCTGCTCGAGGAGCTTCGCGTACGACCGGGCGGCCTGCTGGTCGCTGGCGATCACCAGGCCGCCCGCGTCCGGCATGCCGGCGTTGCGCAGCACCGTCAGCCGGGCGTCGGCGGCCCGCAGCACCTGGGGCATCCAGTCCCCGGCCGGGTCGAGCGCGGTCCGCCAGGCCTGCGCGATCAGGTCCTGCGTCATCGGCTCGCCGAGCCGGGCGGCCAGCTCCTCACCCGCGTTCGTGCGCCACCGTGTCTCGCCGGAGTACGCGAGGAAGAGCACCGGCCGGACGACGCCGTCGCGCAGCGCGTCGGCGTAGCCGTACACCGCGTCGGCACGGGAGCGCAGCAGACCGTCCCCGCCCCGTTCGTAGGTGACGAACGGGATGGGGTTGTCGTCGGAGCGAAAGGGGGTGCCGGTCAGCATCAACCGCCGCTCGGCCTCCTCGAAGGCGGCCTTCACTCCGTCCCCCCAGGTGCGCGAGTCCCCGGCGTGGTGGATCTCGTCGAGGATGACCAGGGTCCGGCGCGTCATCGTGCGCCGCCGGTGCACCTGCGGCGCCATGCCGACCTGGGCGTACGTGACCACGGCCCCGTGGAAGTCGGCGGACGAGTGCAGGTCGGCGTTGCGGAAGGCGGCGTCGAGTTGGATGCCGACCCGGGCCGCCGCCTGCGCCCACTGGGTCTTGAGGTGCTCGGTGGGGGCGACCACGGTGACCGCCTCGACCGTGCCGTCCGCGAGCAGCTCGGCGGCGATCCGGAGGGCGAAGGTGGTCTTCCCGGCGCCTGGGGTGGCGACCGCCGTGAAGTCGGGGTCACGGCGGCGCAGGTACTCCACCAGTGCCTTGCGCTGCCAGGCGCGCAGGGCCGGGAACGTCTCGAGCGCCGGCGTCCGGGCTGCCACGGAAGCTCCTCTCCGACCGCCTGAGGGCGGGGCACCGGCCGAGGGCCACGGGTGCGGCCGCCCATGAAAACGCCTCCGCGCAGTTGGTGCCGCGAAGGCCGACTCAGCATAACGGCGGGAGGCCCCACGCCCCACTCGACGCCACGCTGGTCACACCCGCCCCGGCCGCGGCGCCCGAGTGACGGGTCAGCCCGAGGTTCCGGCGCGGGGTGGGCGGAAGGTGGCGACCGGCGCGGACCAGCGGCGGCGCAGGGAGATCAGGCGGATCAGGAAGACCAGGACGGCCGCCACGGTGAGCCAGAGCACGTTGGCGTGGCCCAGCGCGTTCAGCAGCGCGACCAGGACGGCACCCACCAGTGCGGCGACGGCGTAGATCTCGCGGCGCAGCACCACGGGGATCTCGGCGGTGAGCAGGTCCCGGCCGAGGCCGCCGCCGATCGCGGTGAGCATGCCGACGACGCAGGCGCCCACCGCGGGCACCTGCGCGTCGAGCGCCTTCAGGGTGCCGGTGACGGTGAACAGGCCGAGGCCGGCCGCGTCCAGCACCAGCACGGTGGTGCGCAGCTTGGCGAGCTGGGGGTGCAGCCAGAAGACGGCGGCGGCGGTGAGCGCGGCCGTGGCCGCGTACCGCCAGTCCGCGAAGGCCAGGGGCGGGACCTCGTCGATGACCAGGTCCCGGAAGATCCCGCCGCCGAGCGCGGCCACGAAGCCGACGAAGACGACGCCGAAGAGATCCAGCCGCTTGGCGACCGCCGCCGACGCACCCGAGGCCGCGAAGACCGCGACCCCGGTGAGATCGGCCAGCAGGAGGGCGGTGGAGGTGGTCACCGCCGCAGGTTACGCGGGCGGTGCCGCCGCCCGCCCCGGTTCACTTGGCGAACGATTCGTAGATCTCCTTGCACTTCGGGCACACCGGCGAGCCGGGCTTGGCCGCCTTCGTGACCGGGAACGTCTCGCCGCAGAGCGCCACGACGAAGGTGCCCATGACGGCACTCTCGGCGATCTTCTCCTTGCGCACGTAGTGGAACATCTCGGGACCGGTGTCGGCGTCCTTCAGCTCGGGACGCTCGAGGACCTGTGTGCTCACTTCCACACCTCCAACCGCCAAGTCTGGCAGGTCACCCGTCGCCCGGTCCACTTCAGGCCGAACCGGCCGAGGTCGTACGGTGGACCGTCGTGACCGACTTTCACATCCGACACGGCGCCGAGGTCGCCGACGCCCTGCGCGCCGGCCGCCCGGTGGTGGCTCTGGAGAGCACGATCGTCTCGCACGGCCTGCCCCGGCCCGACAACCTGCGGGTGGCCCGCCAGATCGAACAGGCCGTCCGCGACGCCGGGGCGGTGCCCGCCACCATCGGCATGGTCGCCGGCCGGCTCGTGGTCGGCCTCGACGACGCCGAGCTGACCCGGCTCGCCACCGTCGACGGCGTGGTGAAGCTCTCCGTACGCGATCTCGCCGTGGCGGCCGCGACCGGCGCGGACGGTGCCACGACCGTGGCCGCTACCAGCGCGGTGGCCGCGGCGGCCGGTATCCGGGTGTTCGCCACCGGTGGCCTCGGCGGGGTGCACCGCGAGGCCGCGCACACGTTCGACGAGTCCGCCGACCTGACCACCCTGGCCCGGACGCCGATCGCCGTGGTGTGCGCGGGGGTGAAGTCGATCCTCGACGTGGGCGCCACCCTGGAGCGCCTGGAGACCCTCGGGGTGGGCGTGGTCGGCTTCGGCACCCGCCGCTTCCCCGGCTTCTACCTGACCGACGGCGGGTTCGACCTGGACTGGTCGGTGGACTCCCCGGAGCAGGTGGCGGACGTGCTCGCCGCACGCGAACAGCACGGCCTGCACACCGGCGGGTTGATCGTGGCCAACCCGCTGCCCGCCGACGAACAGTTGGACCCGGCGCTGCACGACCGGACCCTCGTCGACGGGTTGGCGCTGCTGGAGCGCGAGGGGGTCACCGGCAAGGCCGTGACGCCCTTCCTGCTGGCGCACTTCCACTCGGCCACTGAGGGCGCCAGCCTCGCGGTCAACGTCCGGATCATCCTGCGCAACGCCGACCTCGCCGCCCGGATCGCGGTCGCGGCGGCCCGCCCGGCATGACGGGGCCTCGGGTCATGGTCGTCGGCGACCTGATCACCGACGTGGTGGCGGTGCTGTCCGGGCCACCGGTCACCGGATCGGACACCTCGGCGGCGATCCGGTTCACCGGCGGTGGGCAGGCGGCGAACACGGCGGCGTGGCTGGGGGCGCTGGGCGTACCCGTGACGCTGGTGGGTGCGGTCGGCGACGACGGGCCGGGCCGGGACCGGGTGGCCGAGCTGGAACGCGGCGGCGTCGACTGCGCCGTCACCCGGGTGCCGGACGCCCCCACCGGGACGGTCATCGTGCTCGCCACGGCGGACGACCGCACGATGGTCACCGAGCGGGGGGCGAACCTGCGGCTGGCCCCGGAAGCCGTGGAGGCGGCGCTGGACGCGGCGCCGGACGCGGCCCACCTGCACCTGTCCGGCTACACCCTCCTCGACGCGGGGTCGCGACCGGCCGGGCTGCGCGCGTTGGCCGCGGCCCGCCAGCGGGGCCTCACGGTCAGCGTCGACGCGGCCTCCGCGGCCCCGCTGCGGCGGGTGGGCGCGCCGGCCTTCCTGACCTGGGTACGCGGCGTCGACCTGCTGCTGGTCAACGCCGAGGAGGCGACCGTGCTGGCCGGTGGCCTGGACCCGGCGGCGCAGGGGCGGGTGCTGTCCGCGTCGGCGCGTCGGGTGGTGGTGAAGCGTGGTGCGGCGGGCGCGGTGTGGGTGGACCGGGACGCCACGATCGCGGTGGCACCGGCCCGCCGGATGGCGGTGGTCGATCCGACCGGGGCCGGTGACGCCTTCGCCGCCGGCCTGCTGTCGGCCTGGCTGACCGGGGCGTCGCCGGAGGCGGCACTGCACCGGGCCGGGGACCTGGGCGCGTCAGCGGTCAGCCAGGTGGGTGCCCGACCACCGCTCTGACCACCGCGGGCCGGCCCGCCGGTCGACGTGCTGTCGAGCTGCCCTCACCGGTGGGGCAGTCCGGACCGTCGTCACGGCGCAGACAGGCGGGCAGTTCGACAGCGCGCCCGCGCGGAGATCGAGCCGAGCGGCGGGTCAGGGCTCGGCGTCGATGATCTTGTGTGGCCGTTCCTCGGCGGTCAGGCTCATCGGCGGCGTCTCGTCCCGCCGCCGCGGCTGGAACCGACCGGCCAGGCGGTGCTGCTCCTTGGGTGGCCGGTCGTTGGCGAGCAGCACGGCGAGCCAGGGGATGAGGATCATGCCCAGGGCGACCAGCGGCAGCCAGAGCCAGAGCAGCGGGGCCTGCACGCCGACCAGGATCGCGCCGACGATCACGCACGCGACCCGGATCCCCATCATCAGCACGTACCGCTTCTGCCGACTGGTGAGCTGGTCGTCCTGACTGCGCGAGGCATCGGTGATCAGGATCGGCTCGTACGCCTGATGCTTCACCGCGGACCTCCTCGAGGGGATTACGCCCCATCCTGTCACCTCCCGTGCGTGATCAGCGAGAATCAACGCATACCGGACCGTGTTACGTACGTGGTACGCTCGCGCCGTGGGCAGCAGGTTCAGCTTCACCGACGAGGCGCTGGCCAACCTGAGGGTCTACGACGTCACGCCGGGGGAAGTCTGGGAGGCGCTGCACAGCAGCCGGCGGGTCATCCGCCACCTGGGCGACGACGTGATGGTCGTCTACGCCTCCGCCCGCCGGGGGCGCCGGCTGGCCGTGCTGCTCGCCGAGGCCGACGGCACCGACAA
The DNA here is from genome assembly GCF_052068455.1 of Micromonospora sp. H33. NCBI lineage: Bacteria > Bacillati > Actinomycetota > Actinomycetes > Micromonosporales > Micromonosporaceae > Micromonospora > Micromonospora sp. H33. The sequence goes on from NZ_JBQHDE010000004.1 coordinate 234,020, forward strand.
CGACTGGGACATCCTCTCCGCCCGCGAGCTGACCGACGTGGAGGCCAAGCGTTACGACGAGGCCGTGCGGAGAGAGCGCCGATGAGGAGGCGGTCAGCATGAACCGTGACGACGCCATCAAGCGGTTCCACGGCGGCGACGCGCTCGCCGACCTGATCGACGAGAGCCAGCCGGCGGAACTGCCCACCCCGGACACCGACGGCCCGATGGTGAGCCGGTCGGTCCGGCTACCGCTCGAGACGTACGAGCGGGTGCGCGCCGCCGCCGACGCGCGGGGCATCGGGGTGACCACGCTCATGCGGCAGTGGATCGAGGCCGGCCTGGCCGACCTGGACGAGTCGGCGACGGTCTCCCTCGCCGACGTCCGGCGCGCGCTCGCCGCCCTCTCCCGCCCCACCGCCGCCTGACCGACTCCCCCGCCACCCGGCCAGCGGCAGAGCGTGTCGGGATCGACCGCCGTCCGTCCCGGAGCACCGCCACTCACATCAGGCCGGGAGGTTGCCGCCGCCAAGGTCCGGCGCCCCAGCGGGGACGCCGACACCTCCGGGGGTCGGCCCCGGCTGCGCAGCCCGTCGGCGACCGCGACCCCGGCGTCTCGATCAGCCGCTGGGACACCCGGGTCAGCGCGAAGACGAAGACCAGGTCGAAGAAGAGCTCCAGGAAGGTGGCCCGAGGAGAGCTGACGCTCGGACGGAGCAACGCCGCGCCGCCACGATCCCCACCCGCTCTCGCCATCCTCGCTTCAACGAACCGGGCCGGCCTCGCGTTGCGTCAGGCGCCGGCCGCCCCGGCCTTCGCGGCCGCCTTCATCTGCTGCTTGTACTCCCGGACCCGGCGCAGCGACTCCGCGTCTGTGACGTCGGCGACGGAGCGGTACGTGTCCGCCTCCCCGTAGCCGCCGGCGGCCTCGCGCCAGCCCTCCGGCGTGACCCCGAACCGCTTGCCGAGCAGGGCGACGAAGATCTGCGCCTTCTGCTTGCCGAACCCGGGCAGGTCGGCGACCCGGCGCAGCAGCTCCCGGCCGTCGGTGACGCCGGTCCAGAGGCTGGCCGCGTCGCCGTCGTACCGGTCGACCAGGACCCGGCACACCTCCTGGACCCGGGCCGCCATGGCCTTCGGGAAGCGGTGCAGGGCCGGCGGGGTCGCGAAGAGGGTGACCAGCGCCTCGGGGTCGCACCCGGCCAGCTCGGCGGCGTCCGGCTCGTGCCCGAGGCGCTGGGCGAGCACGTACGGCGAGGAGAACGCCTTCTCCATCGAGACTTGTTGATCAAGAACCATGCCGACGAGCAGCGCCAGCGGGCTGCGCCGCAGCAGCGCGTTGGCCTCCGGGTCGATGGGCAGCGCGAGCGTCATGCCCCCCATCCTGCCCGCCGCGTCGACCGTCGGACACCCCGACTCACCGGCCCGTACGGCGGTCCGTGATCCGACCCGTCCTCCAATTCACGGTGAGGTTAGCCTGTGCTAACTTCACCACGGCGGCGCTTGTCCGCGCCCGTCGACTCGTCCTGAAGGGGTCCGCACCGTGTCCGAACTGTTCCGCCGGTCCACCGCGACGCTCGTCGCCGCCGGGCTGCTCTCCGTCGGCCTGGTCGCCTGCGGGTCCGGCGAGGACGACGCCGCCGACCCCGGCAAGCCGAACGACAAGACGATCACCGTCTACAGCGGCCGCAACGAGCAGCTCGTCAAGCCGCTGCTGGACAAGTTCAGCCAGCAGACCGGCATCAAGGTGCAGACCCGGTACGCCACCACCGCCCAGCTCGCGGCACAGCTCGTCGAGGAGGGCGACAAGTCCCCGGCCGACGTGTTCTTCGCGCAGGACGCGGGCGCGCTCGGCACCGTGGCCAAGAAGGGCATGTTCGCCACGCTGCCCGAGACGGCCACCGGCAAGGTCACCGAGACCTACCGGGCGCGGAACGGCCAGTGGGTCGGCGTGAGCGCCCGGTCCCGCGTGCTGGTCTACAACGCCGACCAGGTCACCGCCGACCAGCTGCCGGCGTCCGTGTTCGACCTGACCGACCCGAAGTGGAAGGGCAAGGCGGCGATCGCTCCCACCAACGCGTCCTTCCAGGCGTTCGTCACCGCGATCCGGGTGCAGCACGGTGACCAGAAGGCGAAGGACTTCCTGGCCGGCCTCAAGGCCAACGAGCCGCAGATCCGCGACAACAACGTCAAGATCGTCGAAGAGGTCAACGACGGCAAGATCGCGGTCGGCCTGGTCAACCACTACTACCTCGGCGAGGTGGCCAAGGAGAAGGGCACCACGCCCGAGGCCCTGAAGGCCAAGCTGCACTTCTTCCCGGGCGGCGACACCGGCGCGCTGGTGAACGTGGCCGGCGTCGGGGTGCTCAAGCGCTCCGCCGAGGACGCCGACGCCAAGGCGTTCGTCGACTACCTGCTCGGCCCGGAGGCGCAGAAGTACTTCGCCGAGCAGACCTTCGAGTACCCGGTGGTCACGGGTGTCCAGGGCCCGTCGTACGTGCCGCCGCTGGCCGAGCTGAAGGTCCCCGCCATCGACCTGAACGACCTCGACACGCTTGAGGCCACCGTCGCCATGATCACCGAATCGGGGCTGGTGCCCTGAGCAGTCCGACGACCACCGCAGGGCCGGCCCTCGACGGGCCGGCCCTGTCCCGCGTACGCGGGAAGGTGCGGCGGCAGGCCCCGCGCCCGGCGCTGCTCGCGGCCTCGACCGCGGCGGTGGCCGTGGCCCTGCTCCCCCTGGTCTACCTGGCGGTCCGCACCGCCGAGGCGGGGCTCGACCGGATCGCCGACGAGCTGTGGACCGATCGGGTCGCGCTGCTCGCCCTGCGCAGCGTCGGCCTGGCGGCCGTCGTCACCGCCGCCTGCGTGGTACTCGGCGTCGGCGCCGCCTTCCTGGTGACCCGCACCGACCTGCCCGGCCGGCGGTTCTTCGCCGTACTGGCCGCGCTGCCGCTGGCCGTGCCCACCTACATCGCGGCGTTCGCCTGGGTCTCCGCGGTCGACGGGCTGGAGGGCTTCTGGCCGGCGGCGCTGGTGCTGACGCTCTGCTCCTACCCGTACGTCTTCCTGCCGGTCGCGGCCGCGCTGCGCGGCGCGGACCCGGCGCAGGAGGAGGTGTCCCGGTCGCTGGGCCGCTCCGGCTGGCAGACGTTCACCGCGGTGACCCTGCGGCAGATCCGCCCGGCCACCGCCGCCGGTGCGCTGCTGGTCGCCCTCTACGTGCTCTCCGACTTCGGGGCCGTGTCGATCCTGCGCGCGGACACCTTCACCCGGGCCATCTTCATCGCGTTCGACCTGGGCTTCGACCGCACCGGAGCCCTGGTGCTCTCCAGCGTGCTCGTGGCGCTGACCGTGCTGCTGCTCGCCGCCGAGACGGCCACCCGCCGCCGGGGCGCCCGGTACGCGCGCCTCGGCGGCGCCCGCCGCCCGCCGGTCCGCCTGCGGCTCGGCGCGGCCCGCTGGCCGGCCCTGGCGACGCTGCTCGGCGTGGCCGCGCTCGCCCTCGGCGTGCCGGCGGTCAGCCTGGCGCAGCGCCTGGTCACCGGGGTGTCCCGCCCGGGGGCCCTCGCCGAGGTCGCGGTCGCCGCCGGCAACTCGCTGACCGTCTCCCTCGCGGGCGCGGCGCTGACCATGCTGCTGGCCCTGCCGCTCGGGCTGCTCGTCGCCCGTGCGCCCGGCCTGCTGACCACCGTCCTCGACCGGCTGGCGTACCTCGCCCACGCCCTGCCCGGCGTGGTGATCGGGCTGTCGCTGATCTTCTTCGGCATCACCGTCGCGTACCCCCTCTACCAGACCCGGTGGCTGCTGGCGCTGGCGTACGCGACGCTCTTCCTGCCCCTGGCGGTCGGCGCGGTCGCCGGAGCCGCCGCCCAGTCCCCGCCCGGGCTGGAGGAGGTCGCCCGCTCGCTGGGCCGGGGGCCGCTGACCGTGCTGCGGACGGTCACCCTGCCGCTGACCCTGCCCGGTATCGGGGCGGGCGCGGCGCTGGTCTTCCTGACCGGCATGAAGGAGCTTCCCGCCACCCTGCTGTTGCGCCCGACCGGGACGGACACGCTCGCCACCGAACTGTGGACCGCCACGTCGGTCGGCGCGTACGCCGCCGCGGCCCCGTACGCGGCGCTGCTGGTGGCGATCTCGGCGCTACCCACCTGGCTGCTGGTCGCCCGCAGCGGCCTGCTCGACAAGGAGGACCGGGGATGAGCGATGTCGTGCTGACCGGTGTGGTCAAGCGGTACGGCGCGGTCACCGCGCTGGCCGGGGTGGACCTCACCGTGCCGTCCGGGCTGCTCACCGCCGTGCTGGGGCCGTCCGGCTGCGGCAAGACGACCCTGCTGCGCTGCCTCGCCGGGTTCGAGCGCCTCGACGGCGGTGAGATCCGCATCGACGGCACCCGGGTCGCCGGAGCCGGTCGGCACGTCCCGACGCACCGCCGCCGCATCGCCGTCGTGCCGCAGGAGGGCGCCCTCTTCCCGCACCTCAGCGTCGCCGACAACGTCGCGTACGGGCTGGACCGCGCGGCCCGCCGGGGCGACCGGGTCGAGGAGGTGCTGACCCTGGTGGGCCTCGCCGGGTACGGCGACCGGATGCCGCACCAACTCTCCGGCGGCCAGCAGCAGCGGGTCGCGGTGGCCCGGGCGCTCGCGCCCCGCCCCTCGGTGGTGCTGCTGGACGAGCCGTTCAGCGCCCTCGACGCCGGGCTGCGCGCCGGGCTGCGCCACGACGTGCGGGAGGCGCTGCGCGCCGACGGCGCCACCGGGGTGCTCGTCACCCACGACCAGGGCGAGGCCCTGTCGGTGGCCGACCGGGTGGTGGTGCTGCGCGCCGGCCGGGTGGTGCAGGCCGGGACGCCGACCACCGTCTACCGGGAGCCCGCCGACGAGTGGGTGGCCGGCTTCGTCGGTGACGCGGTGCTGCTGCCGGCGGTCGTCGAGGACGGCGGCGCCCGTACCGCCCTGGGTGTGCTCCCCGTCGCCGGCAAAGCAGCGGCCGGCCGGGTGACCGTCCTGGTGCGGCCCGAGCAGGTCCGCCTCGCCACCGGGCCCGGCCCGATCACCGCCACCGTGCTGCGGCACGACTTCCACGGGCACGACGCGCTGGTCGGCCTTCGGCTCGCCGACGGCACCCGGGTCACCGCCCGGATCCTGGACGGCGGCTCGACGGTCCCGGTCGGCGCCGAGGTGAGCGTGACCGTGGAAGGCACGGCTCGCGCCTTCCCCACCCCGGCCCCGTCCCCCCGCACCCTGACGGCTGCCTGACCGCCCGCCCTCCGCCCCTCCTCCGGTGATCTTGCACTTTGTGCCCGGACGAAAGTGGCGAATGCCGGCGGATCGGGGGCCGAAAGTGCAAGATCGACGGGCGGCTGTGGCGACGACCCGGGGACCCGGCGACCCGGCGGACCGGGATGAGGTCCGCCGGGCCGGGTGCGCGGGGTGTCAGTTGACGACGAAGAGGAGGCGGTTCGGCGAGCCGGAGCCGGCGTTGGTCACCTTGCCGGTGGTGGCGTTGCTGGTCAGGTAGCCGCCGACCTGAGACGGGCTCCACGACGGGTTGGCCGAGAGCACCAGCGCGGCGGCGCCGGCCACGTGCGGCGCCGCCATCGAGGTGCCGCTCAGCGTGGCGGTCGCGGTGTCGCTGGTCCGGTACGCGGACAGGATGCTCGACCCGGGCGCGAAGATGTCCAGGCAGGACCCGTAGTTGGAGAACGACGATCGCGCGTCGCTACTGGTGGTGGACCCGACGGTGAGCGCCGACGCGGTCCGGGCCGGCGAGTAGTTGCAGGCGTTCGCGCTCGAGTTGCCGGCGGCCACCGCGTACGTGATGCCGGAGGCGACGGAGTTGGCCACCGCGTTGTCGAGTGCGCTGCTGGCCCCGCCGCCGAGGCTCATGTTGGCCACCGCCGGCTTCACGGCGTTGGCGGTCACCCAGTTGACCCCGTTGACGACGCCGGTGGTGGTGCCGCTGCCGGAGCAGTTCAGCACCTTCACCGCGACGAGCCGCACCTGCTTGGCGACGCCGTACGTGGAGCCGCCGACCGTACCGGCGACGTGGGTGCCGTGCCCGTTGCAGTCGGTGTTGTTGCTGTCGACCGTGTTGGTGCCCCAACTGGCCCGGCCGCCGAACTGCGTGTGCGTGGTCCGGATGCCGGTGTCGATGATGTACGCCCGCACGTTGGAGGCGGTGTTCGGGTAGGTGAAGCTGCGGCTCAGCGGCAGGTTGCGCTGGTCGATGCGGTCCAGGCCCCACGGCGGGTTGGACTGCGTCGCGACGGCGGCGAGCACCTGGTCCTGCTCGACGTAGGCGACGGCCGGGTCGGCGGCCAGCCGGCGGGCCTGGCCGGCGGTCATCGTCGCGCTGAAGCCGGTCAGCGCCGCGGTGTACACGTCGCCGACGTTGCCGCCGTACCGCTTCACCAGCTTCGCGGCCCGGTCCGGCACGGCCGTACGGGCGGTGGATGAGCCGGCCGCGCCCACCGTGTCCCCCTTCAGGACGACCAGGTAGCTCCCGCTGATCGCGGTCGGGGCGCCCGCGCCCCGGATCTCGCCGGTCGGCGCTGCCTGCGCCGGGGTGGTGACGGCTGCCGCGACGGCCACGGCGGTGGCGGCGACGGCGAGCGCCCGGGTGAGGCGCCGTGGAACGGACCCTGCTGGCATCGTCTGCCTCCCTACTCGGCACGCCTGGCTTGTGGCCCGCGCGGCGCACCATCGACGGTCAGTGCTGGCCATACTAGCCATCACATCGATATACGTCACTCTTACGTTCATCAATTGAAGACGGGTCCGGCGGGTGGCGCGGTCCGGACCCGACGGGCGAGGCAGGATGACGACGTGGACGAACACGACATGCTGCTCTCCCCCGCCGGGGTGGCGGCGCTGCGGACCGCGCTCACCCGGGCGAACTTCACCTCGAACGGCATCGCCGCCCGGCTCGGCCCGCAGGCCACCGGCGGGGTGGCCCGCAACGACTTCCGCGCCGCGCTGCGCGCCACCGAGGACGGCGACCCCCTCGCCACGCTGATCCGGGTCTTCATTTGCGAGCAGACCGAGCCGGAGGCCGCCGTCGCCGCCGCGCTCGCGCCACTGTCGATCGAGGAGGCGCTCGCCGGCGGTCTGGTCGAGCCGCACGGCGACGGGCTACGAATGGGCCTGGACCTGGAGCCGTACGGGGACGACTGGTGGGTGCTCGCCGACGTGCCGGCCAGCGCCCGGCCCGGCCGCCCCCTGCACGCCGAGCACGTGCTCGGCATCGGCGGGGCGACCCAGACGCTGATCGGCGCGACCGTCCGGCGGCCCGTCGAGACGGCACTGGACCTGGGGACCGGCTCCGGCGTCCAGGCCCTGCACCTGTCGACCCACGCGCGGAAGGTCACCGCCACCGACGTCTCCGAGCGCGCGCTGCGCTTCGCCGCCACCACCGCCGCCCTCAACGGCCAGGACTGGGAGCTGCTGCGCGGCGACATGGTCGCCCCCGTCGCCGGCCGCCGGTTCGACCTGGTGGTCAGCAACCCGCCGTTCGTCGTCGGGCCCGGCACCACCACGCACGTCTACCGTGACTCCGGCCGGGTCGGCGACGCGATCGGCGCGGAACTGGCCGCCGCCGCGCCGGGCCTGCTCACCGAGGGCGGCACCATGCAGTACCTGGCCAACTGGGTGCACGTCGCCGGCGAGGACTGGGCCGAGCGGGTCACCGGGTGGTTCGCCGGCACCGGGCTGGACGCCTGGGTGATCCAGCGCGAGGTCGCCGACCCGATGGCGTACGTCAACCTCTGGCTCACCGACGTCGGCGAGGCGGCCGACCCGCGGCGGATGGCCGAGTGGCTGGACTGGTTCGACGCGCACAAGGTCGAGGCGATCGGCTTCGGCATCGTGTCGCTGCGTCGCGCCGGCCACGACGACCCGGTCGTCCGTGTCGAGGAGCTGCGCCAGCGGGTGGAGGCGCCGCTCGGCGACCGCGTCGCGACCTGGTTCGACCGCCAGGACTGGCTCCGGGTACGCGGAACCGACGGGCTGCTCGCCGCGCGCTACCGGGCCGCCGACGGCCTCCAGCTGCGGCAGGAGGCCACCATGGGCGACGAGGGCTGGGCCGTCGACCGGCAGGTGCTCGCCATGCCGCGCGGCCTGCGCTGGACCGAGGAGATCGACCCCCTCGTCCTGGCCCTGGTCGGCGGGGCGGACGGGCGGCTGCCGCTGCGCGACCAGCTGGCCCTGCTCGCCGCCGCGCACGACGTGGCCCCCGGCGAGCTGGCCGAGGCGGCCGGCCCGATCGTGGCCCACCTGGTCGAGCGGGGCTTCATCGAGCCGGTGGACGCCTGATGCGGGCGGTGGTGCAGACGGTCGGCCGCGCCAGCGTGACGGTCGACGGCGAGGTGGTCGGCGCGATCGACGACGGCCTGCTGGTGCTGCTCGGCGTGACCCACACCGACACCCCGCAGACCGCGCAGACCATGGCCCGCAAGGTGCACGAGCTGCGCATCCTGGACGACGAGCGGTCCGCCGCCGACACCGGCGCGCCGATCCTGGTGGTCAGCCAGTTCACCCTCTACGGCGACGCCCGCAAGGGCCGACGACCGAGCTGGACGGCGGCCGCCCCCGCTGAGGTCGCGGAACCCCTGGTGACGGCGGTCGTCGAGGAGCTGCGGGCCCGCGGTGCGAAGGTCGAGACCGGACGGTTCCGCGCGCACATGCTGGTGGAGAGCGTCAACGTCGGCCCGCGGACGATTCTGCTGGACCTGTAACGGCCCCACCGGCTGAACCCCGTTGATCAAGAAGTTCGGGTCTCGCGAGCGGCGAATCTCGACAAAACCTCTTGATCAACGGGGTGTGGCGAAGCCGGACGGGCCGGGTCAGCCGAAGAGGCCCCGGCGCTGGAGGGACTGGCGGAGCCAGGCGTCGAGCTGGGCGGTCCAGTCGGTGCGGTCGGCCGTCGCGTGGTCGACCGTGAAGCGGCCGAACGTGTCCCGACCCTCGGTGAACAGGCCGCCCCGCTTGTCGAGCTCCAGGACGACCTGGATCTGCTGCGGGTCGGTCACGAAGGTGACCTCCAGCTGCTTGATCGCGTTCGCGTACTGCGGCGCCGGGTAGAACTCGATCTCCTGGTAGAAGGGCAGCGTCTGGCGTACGCCGTAGATGTGGCCACGCTCGACGTCGGCGCGGGCGAACCGGAAGCCCAGCCGCAGGAACGCCTCCAGGATCCGCTCCTGCGACGGGAGCGGGTGCACGGCCACCGCGTCCAGGTCGCCCTTGTCGACCGAACGGGCCACCTCCAGCTCGGTACGCAGACCCATGGTCATGCCGTGCAGGTGCTGGCCGTACAGCTCGGTGAGCGGGGTCTCCCAGGGCACGTCGAAGCGGAACGGGACGTCGTACCGCTGCCCGGCCTCCAGCCGGAACGCGCCGGTGATCCGCTGGCGGTGGAACTCCTGGGTGGTCTGGTAGTCGTTGTCACCGCTCTCCACCTCGACCCGGGTGACCAGGCCCAGCGCCACGTACGTGACGTCGACCGGGTGATCGCCACCCGCGACGTGGACGGTCCCCTCCAGTTGGCCGCCGGGGCGGCAGTTCGGGTTCGCCAGGACGGTTTCCACCGACGGGCCGCCCACACCCATCGCCTGCATGAGCCGCTTGAAGACCACGACGCCCTCCATCACCTGTGCCGAAGGTTCGCCGGCGGTCGCCCTACTGGCCCGGTACCGGCAGCCGGCCACACCGGCCGGTCGCTGGCACGGTAACCGCCCCCGGCAAGGGACACCCGTCGGCGACACGCTCGATGGGATTCCTGTCGGGTCCCCGATCGCCTCACTCCGGTTTAACGCCCCGCCCGCCAAGCTGTGTGTCAACCGGCACCACCGCGCGGCACAGACGTGGACACGGGGAGAGATGAAAGATGGCCCTGCAGATGATGGAGCACCGGATGCGCCCGGCCGGCACGATCGAGACCGACCACGGCACCGAGGCCCTGACCGACCTGGACGCCACCGACGAGCGCGGCGTCTCCACGGACCTGGTCCGGGCGTACCTCAACGGCATCGGCAAGACGAAGCTGCTGACCGCCGCCCAGGAGGTCGAGCTGGCCCGCCGCATCGAGGCGGGGCTCTTCGCCGAGGAGAAGCTCGCCACCTGCACGCCGGTGTCCGCCGAGCTGCGGTCCGACCTGGAGCTCGTCGCCGCCGAGGGGCGGGCCGCCAAGGACCACCTGCTGGAGGCGAACCTCCGCCTCGTCGTGAGCATCGCCAAGCGCTACACGGGCCGTGGCATGGCCTTCCTCGACCTGATCCAGGAGGGCAACCTCGGCCTGATCCGCGCCGTCGAGAAGTTCGACTACGCCAAGGGCTACAAGTTCTCCACGTACGCCACCTGGTGGATCCGCCAGGCCATCACCCGCGCCATGGCCGACCAGGCCCGCACCATCCGCATCCCGGTGCACATGGTCGAGCAGGTCAACCGCATGGTGCGGGTCCGCCGCGAGCTGTCCGTCTCGCTGGGTCGGGAGCCCACCGTGGCGGAGGTGGCCCGGGCGCTGGACGTCCCGGAGTTCCAGGTGATCGAGCTGATCTCGTACGACCGGGAGCCGGTGAGCCTGGATCAGGCGGTCGGCGAGGACGGCGAGAGCGCGCTCGGTGACTTCGTCGCGGCGGTGGACCCGGCGGCCGGCCCGGACGACGCCGCCGCCCACGGCGAGCTGCGCCAGGAGGTGAGCATCGTGCTCGCCACCCTGTCCCAGCGCGAGCAGGCGGTGATCCGGCTCCGGTTCGGGCTGGACGACGGCCGGCAGCGCACCCTGGACGAGGTCGGGAAGGAGTTCGGCCTGTCCCGCGAGCGGATCCGGCAGATCGAGAAGGTGACGCTGCTCAAGCTGCGGGCCCCGGAGCGGGCGCAGCGCCTGGAGGCGTACGCCTGCTGACGCGGGTGTCCCCGACGACGGCCCCGGCGGTTCGCCGGGGCCGTCGTCGTGCGAGGTGAACCTGCGCGGCGGCCGACCGCTGGCGGTTCGTGTCGCAGGGGCCGGACGGCGAGCGGATGGGGCAGGGTGGGGTCTATGAACTGGACCCTGGAAGTGGTGGTCGTCCCGGTCTCCGACGTGGACCGGGCCAAGGCGTTCTACGCCGACCAGCTCGGCTTCGCCGTCGACCACGACACCGTCATCGGTGACGATGTCCGCATCGTGCAGCTGACCCCACCCGGCTCCGGCTGCTCCATCGTCATCGGCAAGGGCGCCCTACCGGACATGCCGCCCGGTTCGCTCAAGGGGCTCCAGCTCGTGGTGCCGGACCTGCACAAGGCCCGGGCCCAGCTGGTGGAGCGCGGCGTCGAGGTCAGCGAGATCCAGCTCCTGGGGAAGAACCCGCGCCCGGTGCCGGACCCGCTGGACAACGTGGGCTTCGTCTTCTTCGACGACCCGGACGGCAACTCCTGGGCCGTCCAGCAGATCAGCAGCCGCGCCTGAGCCGGCGCGTTAAGAAGGGGCCCCTCCTCTACGCCAGGCGTTAAGAAGGGGCCCTTCCTTTCACAGGCGGCGGGGGCCGGTGTCGGGGCGGGCGGCCGCCGAGCCGATCCGGACCGTCGCGTGCAGCACCGACAGGCCGTCCGGGCGGGCCAGCACCGGGTTCAGCGTCAGCGCGCGGACCCGGGGCTGCTCGTCGGCGAGCCGTCCGACCCGCAGCAGCAGCTCCGCCAACGCGGTCCGGTCCACCGGGGCCGCGCCGCGGTGACCGCGCAGCAGCGGGGCGGCGCGCGGCTCGTCGACCAGCTCGGCCGCGTCGAGGTCGGTCAGCGGCACCGCCCGCCACGCCCGGTCGCCGAGCAGCTCGGTGGCGACGCCGCCCAGGCCGAAGCCGACCACCGGCCCGAACGCCGGATCCTCCACCAGCTCGACCACGCAGGCCACGCCGGGCGGGACCATCGGCTGGACCAGGACGTCCGCGCCGAACACCGCCGACATCTCGGCGTACGCGCGCCGCACGGCCGCCTCGTCGGCCAGGTCGAGGCGGACCGCGCCGAGGTCCAGGCGGTGCCGCAGCCCCGGAGCGGAGGCCTTCAACGCCACCGGGAACCCCAGCTCGACCGCCGCCTCGGAGGCCTCGTCCTCCGACCCGGCCGGCACCGACTCGACCACCTCGATGCCGTACGCGGCGAGCAGCCCGCCCGGGTCGAGGGACTCGGGACGCAGCGCCGCCTGCGCCCGGTCCCGGTCGACGCCGGGCAGCTCGGGCAACGTCCCCGGTGGGCGGCGCAGCCAGTCGGCGTACGCGGTGACCCGACCCAGAGCGCGGACCGCCTCCTCCACGCTCGGGTACGCGGGCACCCCGGCCGGGGCGCGCCCCACCAGGAACGTCGCCACGGTGGGCTTGCCGGCGGCGAGCGCGGCGGGCAGGGCGGCGATGAAGTTCGCCTCGGTGTCCGGCAGCTGCCCGGGCAGTGGCGGTGCGAACACCGCCACCAGCGCGTCCACCGCGTCGTCGGCCGCAGCGGCGACGAGGGCGGCGGCGAACTCGGCCGCCCCGGCGCGGGGCCCGACGTCGCGCGGGTACCCGTCGGCCAGGGTGAGCCCCTGCGCGGCGCAGGCGGTGGCGGCGAGCCCGGACAGCGCCGACGAGTTGCCGACCACACCCACCCGGTCACCGGCGGGCAGCGGCTGGTTGGCCAGCAGCACACCAACGTCGAGCAGCTCGCTGACGGTGTCCACCCGGATCACCCCGGACTGGGTGAACAGCGCGCTGACCGCCACCTCGTCCGGCCCGGCGCGTTCGCCGACGCCGGGCGGCCGGGCCGGCGACGCCAGCGCGACGATCGGCTTCTCCCGGCCGATCAGTCGCGCCAGCCGGGCGAACTTGCGCGGGTTGCCGAAGGTCTCCAGGTACAACATGATCACGTCGGTGCCGGGGTCGTCCTGCCAGTACTGGAGCAGGTCGTTACCGGAGACGTCGGCCCGGTTGCCGGCCGAGACGAAGCTGGACAGGCCGAGCCCCCGCCGGTCCGCCTCGGCCAGCAGCGCGACGCCGAACGCGCCGGACTGGCTGAAGAGCCCGACCCGGCCGGGCACCGGCAGCCGTGGGGCGAGCGTGGCGTTCAGGCGTACGTCGGGGGCGGTGTTCGCCACCCCCAGGCAGTTCGGGCCGACGACGCGCATGCCCGCGGCGTGGGCCGCGCGGACCAGCCGGCGTTGCGCGGCCGCGCCCTCGCGGCCGGCCTCGGCGAAGCCCGCGCTGATGACGACCAGGCCGTGCGCCCCGGCAGCGGCCGCGTCGGCGACCACCGCCTCCGCCGCCTCCGGCGGCACGGCCACCACCGCCAGGTCGACCGGCAGCCCGGAGTCGGCCGCCGAGGGGTACGCGGGCAGCCCGGCCACCCTCGTCGCGGTCGGATGCACCGGCACGACCGTGCCGGTGAAGCCGTAGTCACGCAGGTGCCCGAGCACCGCCGCGCCGACGCCCTGCCCGGTGGCACTGGCGCCGTAGACGGCGACGCCACGCGGGGCGAGCAGCCGGGCCACGGACCGCGCCTCGGTGCGGTGCTCCCGGCCCCGCTGCACTTCGAGCGTGGCCTCGGTCGGGGCGATCGGGAAGGTCAGGTGGACCACGCCGTCGGCGAACTGACGCTGCACCTGGTACCCGAAGTCGGAGAAGACCCGCAGCATCGCACCGTTGGCGGGCAGCACCTCGGCGACGAAACTCATGATGCCGCTCCGGCGGGCCGCGTCGGCCAGGTGCTCCAGCAGCACCGACCCGATGCCCCGGCCCTGGTAGGCGTCCTCCACCACGAACGCCACCTCGGCCTCCGGGGACTCCGGCCCGAGCCGCTCGTACCGGCCGACCGCGACGATCTGGTCGCCGGCGAGGACGACGAACGCCTCGCGGTCCCGGTGGTCGACGTGCACGAAGCGCTGCAGGTCGCGCTCGGGGATCCGGGGGTACGGCGAGAAGTAGCGCAGGTAGCGGGTGCGCTCGGAGAAGCGCGAGTGCATCGCCACGACGCCCGGTGCGTCGGACGGCTGGATCGGCCGCAACTGGACGGTGGTGCCGTCACTGAGCAGCACGTCCACCGGCTGGTCCACTGTGGTCACGGCAGGCGGCCCTCCACAGGCCCTCTAGTCGCGCGGGTCGTGCGGGTCGAGCCCCAGCAGCGGGAACGCCGTCCGGCGGGCGGCGGCGATGGCGCGGTCCACCGAGTTCGGCTCGCCGGACGGCTGCCACGGCTCGTACGACGGGTCGGCGTCGTCGGTCATCCGCAGCGGGATCTGCCGACCGGGACAGCGGGCCGCGGCCAGTTCCCGCCACGCGGGCGGCGTCAGCGTGGCCGGGTCGAGCGGCTCGCCGGTGGCCACCGCGAGCAGGTGCGTCCACGCCCGGGGCACGGCCTCGACCAGCGCGTACCCGCCGCCGCCGGTGGCGACCCACCGGCCCTCGCACAGCTCGTCGGCCAGCGCCCGCAGGGCGATGTACGTGGCGCGTTGCCCGTCGACGGACAGGTGCAGGTCGGCGAGCGGGTCGAGCTTGTGCGCGTCCGCGCCGCACTGGGTGACCAGGATCTCCGGCTGGAACGCGCGCAGCACCGACGGCACGATCGCGTGGAACGCCCGCTGCCAGCCGGGGTCGTCGATGCCGGGTGGCAGCGGCACGTTGACCGCCGTGCCCTGCGCCTCCGGACCACCGGTCTCGTCGGGGAAACCGGTGCCCGGGAACAGGGCCAGCGGGGTCTCGTGCAGGCTCACCGTAAGCACCCTGGGGTCGTCCCAGAAGGTCTTCTGCACCCCGTCGCCGTGGTGGACGTCCACATCGACGTACGCGACCCGGCGCGCGCCAAGGTCGAGCAGGCGGGCGATGCCGACCGCCGGGTCGTTGTAGACGCAGAAGCCGGAGGCCCGCGCGGGCATGGCGTGGTGCAGCCCGCCGGCCACGTTGACCGCCCGCCGCGCGTCGCCCCGCCAGACCGCCTCGGCCGCGGTCACCGTGGCGCCCGCGATCAGCGCGCTGGCCTCGTGCATCCCCTCGAAGACCGGGTTGTCCGAAGTGCCCAGCCCGAACCCGGCGAAGAGCGGATCGCGCGGGGCGACGCGGACGGCCTCCACGTAGCGGGGATCGTGCACCCGGGTCAGCACGTCGTCATCGGCCGGCTCCGGCTTGACCAGGCGCACCCCCGGCCGCTCCAGCACCCCCAACTCCCGGGCCAGCGCGACGGTCAGCTCCACCCGGACCGGGTCGAGGGGATGGTCACCCATGTCGTAGGCGAGCATCGACTCGTCCCACACCACCACCGTGTCGTCGTCGGACATGCTCCCATCGTCGCACGAGGACCGGCGACGGCCGGCGCACGTGCTGCTCACGCCGCTGGTGTCTCGCCGCTGGTGTCTCGCCGCCGGTCGCCTCAGGCCGCGGGCGCCGCCCCGCGCGGCTCCTCCCCCACCGCCACCGGGCGGGACGGGTCGGCGACCCAGTTGCTCCACGATCCGACGTACAGCGCGGCGTCCGGCCGACCCGCCAGGTGCAGGGCGAGCACCGCCTGCGCCGCGGTGACGCCCGACCCGCAGTACGCGCCGACCGGCCGGTCGCCGACCACCCCGGCGGCGGCGAACCGTTCCCGCAGCACGTCGGCCGCCGGGAACCGCCCCTCGGCGGCGTACTCCGGCGCGGGCAGGTTCACCGCGCCCGGCACGTGCCCGGCGACCGGGTCGATCGGCTCGGTCTCGCCCCGGTAGCGCGCCGCCGCCCGCACGTCGACCAGGACGCCGTCGTCGGCCGCGGCGAGCCGGGCGGCCTCGGTGGCGTCGAGCACGGGCAGGGCGCCCGGGCGCACCTCGATGTCACCGGCCGGCGGGGTGGGCGCCTCGGTGGACGTCGGTAGGCCCGCTGCCACCCAGGCGGGCCAGCCACCGTGCAGCAGACGTACGTTCCGGTGGCCCACCCAGCGCAGCGTCCACCAGGCACGGGCGGCGGACATGCCGTCGCCGCCGTCGTACACGACGACGGGGTGCCCGGAGCGGACGCCGGCGGCCCGCAGCGCGGCCTGGAGCGCGGCGGGGTCGGGCAGCGGGTGCCGCCCGGCGGCCCCCGGCGGGCCGCAGAGGTCGGTGTCCAGGTCGACGAAGACCGCGCCGGGCAGGTGGCCGGCGGTGTAGTCGTCACGGCCGGGCGGGCCGGTCAGGCGCCAGCGGACGTCGAGCAGGGTGGGCGGGTCGGCGCTGTCGAGTTCGACGGCGAGCCGGTCGGCCTCGACCAGCAGATCCTCGGTACCGGACATGGCGTCCAGTCAACACCATCCCGGTATTTGCCAGGCGGCTCGGCGTCGGCCGTTCGGCGTTACGCGCGGTAGCATCGATCACCGGAGGGCTGACGTGAAGCATGATTTGGTCGACACGACCGAGATGTACCTGCGCACCATCCTCGAGCTCGAGGAGGAGGGGGTGCCGCCGCTGCGTGCCCGCATCGCCGAACGGCTGCGGCAGAGCGGCCCCACCGTCAGCCAGACCGTCGCCCGGATGGAGCGCGACGGCCTGCTCACCGTCGAGGGCGACCGGCACCTGGCGCTCACCCCGGCCGGCCGCAACGCGGCGGTGTCCGTGATGCGCAAGCACCGGCTGGCCGAGCTGCTGCTGGTCAACGTGATCGGGATGCCCTACGAGGAGGCCCACGAGGAGGCCTGCCGGTGGGAGCACGTGATGAGCGACGCGGTGGAGAAGCGGGTGTACGACCTGCTGAACCGCCCGACCCGCTCCCCGTACGGCAACCCGATCCCGGGCCTGGAGGAGCTGGGCTCGCCGGGGCCGGCCGAGTCCGAGCCGGTCGAGGGTGAGCGCAACCTGGCGTTCCCCGGCCTGTCCGGCCCGGTCGTGGTCCGGCGGATCTGCGAGAGCGTGCAGACCAACGCGGACGTGCTGCGGCAGCTCCACGCCGCCGGCGTCGACCCGGGCGCGACGGTGACCGTGGCCCAGGAGCGGGACGGGGTGTCGATCGACCGCTCCGGCGACCGGGTCCGCCTCCCACGCGAGGTCGCGTCCCGCGTCTTCGTCGCGGCGAGCTGACGCCGGGCCTGCCGCCCCCCTCGCCACGCCTCGCACTCACGTCGCCGATCTTGCACTTCCTGCCCGGGCATACCCGCTAGAAGCGGGCAAAACGGGGGCCGAAAGTGCAAGATCGGCGTGTTTCTGGATCTTCAGTCGTCGACGTACGGGCAGTGGCGGCAGCCGCGGCCACAGCAGGTGCCGCGGCGGGCGAGGAAGCCGGCGGTGAGGACGAAGAGGCCCGTCGCCGGATCCAGGTAGCCCGCTTCCCCGGCGGCCAGGGCGGCGGTGTGCGACGCCAGGATCCGGTCGCGGTCCGGGTGGTCGAGCGGGAGCCGGGACGGGTGCGGTTCGGTCAGCGGCCGGTTCGCCAGTGGTCGTCGCTCTCCGGTCACCGGGGCAGTGTAAAGACGCCGCTCAGCCGTGACGGGCGAGGGCGGCGGCGATCGCGGCGCGGTCGGCACCTCCTGCGAGCAGCAGCCGGAGCAGTACCTTCGCCTTGTAGGGGTCGAGCAACCCGCCGTTCAGCAGTCCGCGCCGTTGCAGGTCGGTCTCCGAGCCGATCGCACCGTAGGTGTGCCGCAGCACCGACCCGGCCCCGGACCGGGAGGTGAGCACCACCGGGATCCGCTCAGCCAGCACGCCGAGTACCGGAGCCAGCGCACCCGGCACGTGCCCGACACCGAAGCCCGCGACCACCAGCCCCTGGGAGGTGTCGGCGAGGCCGTCGAGCACCCCGCCGTCGTCGTCGAGGGTCACGGTGTGCAGGGCGATCCGGGTAGCGTCCAGCCGGGCGGGGTCGACCGGCGGCAGCGGCTCCCGCCGCTCGGGCCGGGCCAGCACCCGCACCTCCCCTTCGATCACGTGCCCGATCGGACCGACGTTCGGGGAGGCGAAGGTGGCGGTGCTGGTGCTGTGCGTCTTGCGTACCCAGCGGGCGGCGTGGATCTCGTCGTTGAGGGTGACCAGTACCCCGAGGTCGCGGGCGGCGGGCGCGGCCGCCACCCGCGCCGCGGCGAGCAGGTTCGCCGGCCCGTCCGCCCCGGCCAGGGTGGGGTTGCGCATCGCGCCGGTGACGACCAGGGGTGCGGCGTGCGGCCAGACCAGGTCGGCCAGGAACGCGGACTCCTCCAGCGTGTCCGTGCCCTGGGTGACGACCACGCCGGTCGCACCGGCGGCCACCGCCCGGGCCGCGGCGTCGACCACGTCGAGGAGGTGGCGGTACGTGAGATGCGCGCTGGGCACCGCGAGGGCGTCCCGGACGTCCAGCGGCACGGTGAGGTCCGCTAACCCGGGTACGGCCGCAGTGAGGTCCGCGCCGGTCAGCCTGGTGACCACCCCCGGTCCGTCCCGGCCCACACCGCCCATCGCGATGGTGCCGCCGAGGGTGAACAGGGCGATGGACACGCGGACCTCCCGTCAGCCGTCGCCGATGACGGCCCGCAGACCGTACCGCCCGGGATATTGGCCGCTCGCCCCGGCGTGCTGACCCGTCCTGTCGTACCGGTGCGCGATGCTGGGGTCATGCGGAAGATCGTCGTGCAGATGAGCGTGTCGTTGGACGGGTTCTTCGAGGGGCCGGACGGTGACCTGAGTTGGCACCTGGTCGACGACGAGCTGCACCGCCATTTCAACGCCGAGCTGCGCGAGATGAGCGCCTTCCTTGACGGCCGGCGCTCGTACGAGCTGATGGCCGCCTTCTGGCCGACCGCCGACCGGGACCCGGCGAGTACCGAACCGGTGCGGGAGTTCGCCGGCATCTGGCGTGACATGCCGAAGATCGTCTATTCGCGGACGCTGGAGAAGGCCGACTGGGGCACGGAGATCGTCCGGGAGGTCGACCCGGACGAGGTTCGCCGGCTCAAGGCCGAGCCTGGCGGCGACATGGCCCTCGGCGGGGCCGACCTGGCCGCCACCTTCGCCCGGCACGACCTCATCGACGAGTACCGGCTCTACGTCCACCCCGTGCTCCTCGGCGCCGGTCGGCCGCTCTTTCCCGCCGATGGCGTACGGCGTCCGCTGCGGCTGGCCGGCACCCGCACCTTCGGTAACGGCGTCGTCCTCCTTTGCCACGAGCGGTCGCCGAGCTGACCGGCGAAAGGCCGTTGGTTTCCCCCTCGCCCCGGCCTATGGTGTCCGGATGCGTCCGTCGAGCCGGCAGGCAGACGACGCCGTCGCGGTGACGGCGCCGTCCACCGCTGCCTGCCTGCCGACGCCGGCCTCGGCCGCCACCGGCCGACAGGCGCCGCACACCGCGCTCCGGGTGGTGCGTAGCGCCGCGCCGTCCCCGGCCGGCTCGGCGGCCACCACGCTGCCGAGCCCCACCGGGCGTGGCCCTCCGTGGACCGGTAGCACCACATTCAGACCGGCCGCCAAGGGCGAAGCGATACCGCTTCGGCCCTTTTTCTTTTCTCTGGAGGAGTCACCCATGACGACCCACGTCCAACCTGACGAGCGGAACTGGCTCGATAAGCTGCGCACGGCACTGACCCACGACTTCGAGGTGCAGACCGCCAGGTTGACCCAGCTCACCGCGGACACCGGCGACCCGGGTGGGGCGCACACGCAGAGCGCCCTGATCGCCGCCACCCGGCAGAGCCTCGACCAGATCACCGACGCGTTGCGGCGCATCGCCGAGGGCCGGTACGGCATCTGCGAGCGGTGCGCCGCGTCGATCCCGCGCGAGCGCTTGGAGATCCTGCCGCACGCCCGCTTCTGCGTGCCCTGCCAGCAGAAGCACGCCGGCTGACATCGCGGGGAGGGCTGCCGCGCCGTGCCCATGCCCGGCACGGCAGCCCCCGTTCCCAGCGAGCGGATCCGCCGGCATCAACCCGCGCTCGAACTGCTGCCGATCTGGGGCAGCACGGCGCGGGCGTCGTACCCGGCGAACCACAGGCCCATCGCGAACACGGCGAGACCCTCCAGATAGCGGGCACGGTTGAGGCCACCCGCGAGTACCGGCTCGCCGCCGAGATCGGCGACGAGGGAGGCGACCGTCCGCAGCGCGTCGGCATCGTCACCGCACAGCGGCACCCCGAGCGGGCGTCCCTCGTACCTCCGGTCACCGCCCGCCCAGATCTCCGCGGCACACACGTTGAACGCCTTGACGACGTGAGCCCCGGCGGCGACGCCGGCGAGCCGCTCGGCGACTGCGTCCTCGGCCAGCACGAACGCTCCGGGTGCCGCACCCGTGAACGCCGTTGGAGCGACAGCGTTGCTGCAGTCGATCAACGGCCGACCGGCGAGCGCGCCGTCCTCGCCGCCGGCCCGCCGCACCGCGTCCACCACCGCGGTGCCGCTCACCGCCACCAACGTGACCTCGCCGAACTGTGCCGCCTGGTGGAGGTCCCCGTGACGAGTTCCCGACCCGATGCGCTCTGCCGCGTCCGCCGCCCGCTGCGGCGAACGCCCCCCGATGAGCACCTCGTGTCCGGCCTTCGCCCAGCCCGATCCCAGCGCCGTCGCCATCTGGCCGGCGCCGATCACTCCGATCCGCACATCATCTCCCCTGTGTCGTGGTCTTGAAGAAGCACGCTAGACACGGCGATACGCACGCCCAGGTGCGTAACGGAGACGGCAGACTGCAGGCATGACGCTCGCACGGGGTACCGGGCCTTCCGAGCCGTTCCCGCCCTACGGGGAGTTCACCGCTGACTGCCCGGCGCGGTTGGCGGTCGACCTGTTCGCCACCGCGTGGCTGCCGGTCGTCGTCTACACGCTGCGCGACGGCCCCGTTCGACCACGGGACCTGCGCAAGCGCATCGGTGGGATCAGCCACAAGGTCCTGACCGAGACGCTGCGGCGGATGGAGAGCTACGGCCTGGTGCGACACCACCGGTACGCCGAGGCGCCGCCACGGGTGGAGTACGAGCTGACCGCAGCCGGCCATGACCTGCTCGTGCCCATTTACGCCCTCGGCGAGTGGGCGAACGCGCACGCGGACACGGTCCTCAGCGCCATGGACGAAAGCGAACAACACCCGTCAACGGGCTCCCGGGCACTCCGCACGGCCTGACCTGCTAGCGACTGCGGCTCGCCGCGTTCACGCGAGAGGCACATTCAGCTATCGCTCGCGGGCAACGGTTCGCCGGGCGTCGCGCCACGCGATCAGGGCCGTGCGCATCCGCGGCGAGGAGACGGCCTCCCCTCGACGTCTGGCACTCACCTGGTCGATCAACCAGTTGGGCGCGTCGGCCAGTCGGATGGCTTCGCTCTTGGTGAGCAGCGCGCCGTTGCGGAGTGCGTAGCGACCCCGGGCCATCGAGGTGAGACCGAGGTCCGCGAGGACGGGGTTCAGCCACAGCCACGGACGGCGGGCGGCCCAGGCCCAGTAGCCGGTGAGTTCAGCTCTGGCGGCCGCCCGTATGTCGTCGTCGCTCATCGGCGGAAAGACGTCGCGTGGGGAGCGGCCGAAGATCGCGTACCCGTGCCGTACCAGCTCCGCTCGCGTGATCCCGGACAGGATGCGGTGGACGAGTTGCCCGTGGGTCCAGGTCGGATGCCGCAGCCGCGCGTCGGGAATCGTCGCGACGTCCACGTAGACGCAACCCAGATGGAGGCCGGAGCCGGCTCCTTCGTCGAGGCGACGATGCACGGTGGCGAGTTCGGCCTGCCGGACCGCGTCGACCGGGCCGTCCACCAGCGCGACCAGGTCGAGATCGCTGATGCCGGGAAGGTAGTCGCCGGTCGCCAACGACCCGGCGACCAGAAGATCAGTGACCCAGCCGAGCGCCGCGACCTCACCGCCGAACTCCCGAACGACGGCTGGTGAGGTCGCCATGCCGGAAGTCTACGAACCGCCCTCCACACGCCGCTTCCTTGCGGCCGGGCACCTTTCACCCGCTGCCGTCACTCGACTGGCGCGGCTTCCGCCGTCGGGAGATCTCGTCGAGGTGCTGCTGCTTGTGCTGCCGGACCATTTCGTCCCAGACCGCCTGGTCGTAGTCGGGGTCCGGCGGGATCCACTTGTGCGACCCGTCGCTGTAGTGAAACCGCTCGTCACCGGGCCGGATCAGGCTCACCGGATCCAACCCAGGAAGCGCCGATGCAGCAGCCCTGCCGGCACCCAGGTGAGGTCCTCGGCCGCAGACACCAGGTAGGACCCCATGTAGAGCGCCAGCGAGACCGGCGCACCCTCGAACTCCGCGCGCAACTCCTTGCGCCTGGTCGCGCAGGGCCACGGTCCGTTGCAGCCACCGCAGGTCCACACCGGAAGGACGGGCCCGTGGGTGGTCACGAGCGGCCGCCCAGGAAGCGCCAGGTGGTAACGCGGGCATCCCAGCGACACGCCCATTCCGCCTGATAGCAGGGGTACGGAGACAGCCGCGCCCACCACCGCCGGCACCCGACACACAGCCCGTCGACACCGGGCAGGTGTACCGCCAGGATCTGGCTGACCTGGTGCTCGGTCACGAAGCCTCCTCCCCCGGCCAGTGGCCGCGACGGATCGGGATGCGGTGCCGGGCGTGACAGGGCAGCTCCGCGCCACACCGGCAGATGCGTCGCCAGCGCCCCCACGACCACACCGGACGGTGCCGTCGGGCCAGCGTCAGCGCCACGGCGAGCAGGTAGTCGTCGTACGACACCGAGCGCCTCACACCACCACCGCCTGTTTGGACTCCTATTTTGGAAGTTCATCCAGGTTAAAGTTGGACTCCTATTTTGGGAACCCTTGCTACGGCGTGTCGCGGGATCTACGCGTTGGGCGGGCCATAATCGGCCGATGGTCAACCCGACGATCCAGCGGCGACGCCTCGGACTGGCGCTGAAGCGCGCACGCGAGGAGGCTGGCAAGACTCAGGACGACGCTGCCGCTGTCATCGACGCCGCAGCCAGCAAGATCAGTCGACTGGAACTCGGCCAGTCAGGGATCAAGCTGACCGACCTGAACCTGCTGCTCGACCTTTACGACGTAACCGGCGAAGAGGCGGAGACACTCCGCGAACTCGCGCGAGCCGGCAGACAACGGGGTCGTTGGAGCACGTACCGCAACGCGGTCCCGGACTGGTTCCGGCAGTACCTGGACCTTGAGGGAGACGCATCCGAGATCCGTTGGTACCAGCCGGAGGTTGTCCCCGGCATCCTCCAGATCGAGCCATACATCCGCGCCATGAACGCGACCGCCCATCCACGCCCGACGGCTAGCGACGTCGACCAGCAAGTTGCCGTTCGTCTGGAACGGCAGGCGATCCTGCGAGAGCAGAGCGGGCCCGACTTGAGCTTTATCCTCAGTGAGTCGGCACTCCGCCGAAGCATCGGCGACGCAGCAACCATGCGAAGCCAGCTGCTGCACTTGGCCGACGTCGCAGAGCAACCGAACGTCTCACTCCAGGTCTTCCCGTTCGACGCGCAGACCTACGAGACTGCGTCCTTCAACTTCATCATCCTGCGGTTCGGCGAAGACGCCGCGTCCGACGTGATCTACGTGGAGACCTTCACCGACGCCGACTACCTTGACCGGCCCGACGCGGTACGGGCCTACACTCGGCTGTGGGACCGACTCCGGGCCGCCGCTCTCGGGCCGGTAGAGTCGCGCAAGCTCATCCTCCGGATGGCGAACGACATGGAGCGGCAACAGACCTGAGAGAGTGATCATGGAGACCTCGGATCGCCCGGTCTGGCGCAAGTCGAGCTACAGCGACAACAACGGCGGCGCCTGCGTCGAGGTCGCGGCAATCAACAGGGGTGTCCTCGTTCGAGACAGCAAGGACAAGTTGGGCCCGGCCCTTCGCTTCGAGGGCCAGGCGTGGATTGCGTTCCTGGCCCGGCTGAAGCACTAGGCGACACTCCGGTGCGATCTGAGCGAGACACGATGAGGCCCTGCCCGGGACGTTCCGGGCAGGGCCTCATCGTTGTCGGACCGAAATCCACTCGAGATACAGGGAACCGGGGTATCCGAATGCCTGGGATACCCCGATTTCCTGCATGTTGTGTCGATCATGCGGGACGCGCGGCCCGGGTACGCCACCCGGGCCGCGTGTCGGTATGTCAGCTGCAGCCGCTGGTGGAGCCGCAGCCCTCGCAGACGTAGCAGCTACCGGCCGGGCGCATCTTCGTACCGCAGGTGAAGCAGAGCGGCGCGTCGGCGGCCTTGCCGATGACGGCCTCCAGCAGTTCGGTGCTGGAACCCACCGACGGCGCCGGCTTGGCGGCGGCGACGTCCGCGACCTCCTGCGCCGGCTGGGCGACCGGGCCGGTCTTCGGCTCGACGGGAGCCTCGACCGGGGCGGAGGCGGCCATCGCGGTGAGGTCCGCACCGCTCGCCTCCGCCTCCGCCTCGGCCTGGAGCTGGGCGGCCCGCTCCTTGGCGGTGAAGATGCCCAGCTCCGCGCGGCGCTCGTACGGCAGGAAGTCCAGCGCCAGGCGACGGAAGATGTAGTCCATCACCGAGGCGGCCATGCGCACGTCCGGGTCGTCGGTCATGCCGGCCGGCTCGAAGCGCATGTTCGTGAACTTGCTGACGAACGTCTCCAGCGGGACGCCGTACTGGAGACCGATGGAGATGGCCACCGAGAAGGCGTCCATCACGCCGGCCAGGGTCGAGCCCTGCTTCGACATCTTGAGGAAGACCTCGCCGAGGCCGTCGTCCGGGTAGGACGACGCGGTGAGGTAGCCCTCGGCGCCACCGACCGAGAAGGAGATCGTCTCGGAGGGGCGCTTCTTCGGCAGCCGCTTGCGCACCGGGCGGTACTCGACGACCTTCTCCACGACCGGCGCGACGGCGGCAGGGGTCTCCGGCTCGGCGACCTTCTTCTTCGCCGCCGACAGCGGCTGGCCGACCTTGCAGTTGTCCCGGTAGATCGCCAGCGCCTTGAGGCCGAGCTTCCAGCCCTCGAAGTAGATCTTCTCGACGTCCTCGACGGTGGCCTGCTCCGGCATGTTGACCGTCTTGGAGATGGCGCCGGAGATGAACGGCTGGACGGCCGCCATCATCCGCACGTGGCCCATCGGGGCGATGGACCGCTCGCCCATCGCGCAGTCGAAGACCGGGTAGTGCTCCGGCTTGAGGCCGGGGGCGTCCACCACGTGGCCGTGGTCGGCGATGTGCTCGACGATCGCCTCGACCTGCTCCTCGGGGTAGCCGAGGCTGCGCAGGGCGCGCGGGACGGTCTGGTTGACGATCTGCATCGAGCCGCCGCCGACCAGCTTCTTGAACTTGACCAGCGCCAGGTCCGGCTCGACACCGGTGGTGTCGCAGTCCATCATCAGGCCGATGGTGCCGGTGGGAGCCAGCACGCTGGCCTGCGAGTTCCGCCAGCCGTTCCTGTCGCCGATCTTGTTGCCGAGGGTCCACTGCTTGGTGGCCTCCCGCTGGACGGCGGTGGCCACGGTGCCGGACGGCTTGATCTCGTCGTTGGCGGCGGCGTGCTTGCGCATGACCCGCTTGTGCGGCTCGGCGTTGCGGGCGTAGCCGTCGTACGCGCCGACGATGCCGGCCAGCTCGGCGGAGCGGCGGTACGCGGTGCCGGTCATCAGCGAGGTGATCGCCGCGGCGACGCTACGGCCCTGCTCCGAGTCGTACGGCAGGCCGGAGGCCATCAGCAGCGCGCCGAGGTTCGCGTACCCGATGCCCAGCTGCCGGTAGGCGCGGGTGGTCTCGCCGATCTTCTCGGTCGGGAAGTCGGCGAAGCAGATCGAGATGTCCATCGCGGTGATGACCAGCTCGACCGACTTGACGAACTTCGCCACCTCGAAGTCGCCGTCGGCGCGGAGGAACTTCATCAGGTTGAGCGAGGCCAGGTTGCACGAGGAGTTGTCCAGGTGCAGGTACTCCGAGCACGGGTTCGACGCGGTGATCCGCCCGGTCTCCGGGCAGGTGTGCCAGTCGTTGATGGTGTCGTCGTACTGGAGGCCCGGGTCGGCGCACTCCCACGCCGCCTGCGAGATCGTACGGAACAGCTTCCTGGCGTCGATGGTGTCGATCACCGCGCCGTCGAGGCGGCCGCGCAGGTCGAAGGTGCCGCCGTTCTCGACCGCCGCCATGAACTCGTCGGAGACCCGGACCGAGTTGTTGGCGTTCTGGTACTGCACGCTGACGATGTCGGCGCCGCCCAGGTCCATGTCGAAGCCGGCGTCGCGCAGCGCGCGGATCTTGTCCTCCTCGCGCGCCTTGGTGACCACGAACTCCTCGATGTCCGGGTGGTCCACGTCGAGGATGACCATCTTGGCCGCCCGCCGGGTGGCGCCGCCGGACTTGATGGTGCCGGCGGAGGCGTCGGCGCCGCGCATGAAGCTGACCGGGCCGGAGGCGGTGCCGCCGGAGGAGAGCAGCTCCTTGGACGAGCGGATCCGGGACAGGTTGACGCCGGAGCCGGAGCCGCCCTTGAAGATGAGCCCCTCCTCCTTGTACCAGTCCAGGATGGAGTCCATCGAGTCGTCGACGGCGAGGATGAAGCACGCGCTGACCTGCTGCGGCGAGGGCGTGCCCACGTTGAACCACACCGGCGAGTTGAAGCTGAACACCTGGTGCAGCAGCATCCAGGTCAGCTCGTGGGCGAAGACCTCGGCGTCGGCCGGGGTGGCGAAGTAGCCGTACTCCTCACCGGCGGTGCGGTAGGTGCTGACCACCCGGTCGATCAGCTGCCTGAGCGACCACTCCCGCTCCGGGGTGCCCACCGCGCCCCGGAAGTACTTGGTGGTCACGATGTTGGCCGCGTTGACGCTCCACGCTTCCGGGAACTCCACGCCGCGCTGCTCGAAGTTGATCGAGCCGTCCCGCCAGTTCGTCATCACGACGTCCCGGCGCTCCCAGGTGACCTCGTCGTACGGGTGGACCCCCTCCGTGGTCCAGACCCGCTCGACCTTCAGCCCCGCCCCCGCCTTGTTCCGTGACCTGCTCGTCGTCACACCGTCCCCCGGCATCTCATCGGCCCCTCGTCCGCGCGCCCCGCGCGGTCCGTCTGTCGCAAACTGCACAAAATCAACTGGTACGGCCCGCGGCCTCGACCGCGTCGGCCGCGGCGCCCTCGCGGGCCAGCGCGGCGGCCCGCAGCGTCTCGATCTCCCGTTCGAAGTCGGCGAGCGACTCGAACGACCGGTAGACGCTGGCGAACCGCAGGTAGGCGACCTCGTCCAGGTCCCGCAGGGGACCCAGGATGGCCAGCCCCACCTCATGGCTCGGGATCTCGGCGGCCCCCTTGGCCCGGACCGTCTCCTCGACCTTCTGCGCGAGCAGCGCGATCGAGTCGTCGTCGACCGGCCGGCCCTGGCACGCCTTGCGCACCCCGCCGATGATCTTCGTACGGCTGAACGGTTCGGTGACCCCGCTGCGCTTGACCACCGCGAGGACGGCCTCCTCCACCGTGGTGAACCGCTTGCCGCACTCCGGGCAGGATCGCCGCCGGCGGATCAACTGGCCGTCGTCGGCCTCCCGCGAGTCGACGACCCGGGAGTCGGGGTGCCGGCAGTACGGACACCGCATCGCCCGACCTCCTTCATCGATCACGGGCCGCACCGGCCGCCCTCCGGACACGCGTCGCCACGGCGGAGCCGTCGTCCGACGGTCTTCGCCGTGCTGGCGCTACGGAAGTGCGTTCGGTAGTCGAACCCAACCTATAGGCAACTTACGCCCGTGTGACTACTACATCTAGGGGTTGACCGTATGCCGCCGACGATGTGAGGTCAAGTTGGCCGGCGTGTCCGGCGCGTCACCCGCGTCCGGCGCCGGCCCCTCTTCCCCGCCGCCCCGAAACCCAACCGTCCGGCCGCCGCTCCGGTTATCGGCCACCGGCCGTCCGGCACCGACGATCCGCCGAATTAGAACAGTCGTTCGACGCGACGTACCATTTACCAGAACACGAGTACGACCCGCGCGGATTTTCACCCCGACACGCCGAGCGACGTCGTACAGATGTTTGAAAATGACTGATCTCACCTATACGGTCATGAACGACAGACGCACGGCGGTTCTCCGCCGATCGTCCCCGCACCACCGCACGCACCACGAGCCGACGAGGCACCACAGCGCCGACCAGGGAGGACGGACGTGACCGAGGACCGGGCCAGCCGGCCGAAGAGCCCGCAGCAGATCACCGAGGCGGGCCCGGCGGCCACGCGTCGCCGGGGCGCCGCGCGCAGCCGCACCGGCGCGCCCGCCGTGCGTCCGGTCACCCCGGTGGTGAGCGCCTTCCCCGACCCGGCGACGGTCGACCTGACCGCCCGCCAGCGGCGGATCCTGGAGTTCATCCGCACCTGGGTCGAGCGGCACGGCTACCCGCCGAGCGTGCGGGAGATCGGCGAGGCGGTCGGCCTGGTGTCGCCGTCCAGCGTCGCCTACCAGCTCAAGGAACTGGAGAAGAAGGGCTTCCTGCGCCGCGACCCCAACCGGCCGCGCGCGGTCGACGTCCGCGCCCCCAGCGACGTGATCGACGACGAGCTGACCCGCTCGCAGCGCCCGACCCCGGCGTACGTGCCGATGCTGGGTCGGATCGCCGCCGGTGGCCCGATCCTCGCCGAGCAGGCCGTCGAGGACATCTTCCCGCTCCCCCGCGAGCTGGTGGGTGAGGGCGAGGTCTTCATGCTCCAGGTCAAGGGCGACTCGATGCTCGACGCCGCGATCTGCGACGGCGACTGGGTGGTGGTCCGGCAGCAGCCCACGGCCGACTCCGGTGACATCGTCGCCGCCATGCTCGACGGCGAGGCGACGGTGAAGACCTACCGGCGCCGCGACGGGCACGTCTGGCTGA
This sequence comes from Micromonospora sp. H33, assembly GCF_052068455.1. Taxonomy (NCBI): domain Bacteria; kingdom Bacillati; phylum Actinomycetota; class Actinomycetes; order Micromonosporales; family Micromonosporaceae; genus Micromonospora; species Micromonospora sp. H33. The sequence continues at coordinate 262,675 of NZ_JBQHDE010000004.1, forward strand.
TGCCGCAGAACCCGGCCTTCGACCCCATCCCGGGTGACGACGCCACCATCATGGGCCGCGTCGTCGCCGTCCTGCGCCGCATCTGACCTCGGGACCGGCGGCGCCCGCCGCCGGTAACCGTGCTGACCGACGAACCGTCGGCTCAGTAGCGGTCGCCGTGGTAGCCGCGCCCACCTCCGGGCACCTGCCCGTACGGGCCGCCCCAGCCCTCGTCGGGGCCGTCATCGCGGCGCCGTCCGGCGCGCGGGTCCGGCCCGCCGCCGCGACGCGGAGGCTCGGCCGGGCCACCGCCGTACACGCCACCACCGGGCCGGCCGCCCGGCCCACCGCCGTAGACGCCGCCACGGCCACCGCCGGCCGGTTGGCCACCGTTGGCGGCGGGGCGACCACCACCGGCCCCGGGCGGGTTGCCGCCGCCGTAGACGCCCCCGCCGGACGGGCGGCCGCCGTAGACGGCACCGCCGGCACCACCGGCGGGACGACCCCCGCCGTACACGCCGCTGCCGGCCGGGGGGACACCCGCCCGACCCGGCTCCCGGCCGGGCCCCGCCCCGGCGGGCGGACCGTACACGCCGCCGCCGGCGGCACCGCCGTACACGCCGCCTCGCGCCCGCTCGTCGGGTGTCTGGAAAGCGTCGGCCGGGCCGCCGTCGGCGCGCTCGTCGTCGTCCGGACCCTTGACGGGGTTGCGGCGGGCGCGCAGGATGCCGAACACACCGGCGCCGACCATCACCACGCCGATCAGGCCGACCGCGCCCACCAGGTACATGATGTCCTGCAACGACAGGCTGTCGAACCATGACGGCTCGGCCGCCTTCTTCGGCCCGGCCGCGGCCGCGACCGGCTTGGCGCCCTGGGTCGACGGCTTGTACGCGAGGATGTCGACCGTCTCGCCCTCCTCCAGCTGCCCGCCCTCGGAGACGGTGAGGAAGGACTTGCCGTCGGGGCTGTACGAGATCGCCTCGCCGAACGGGTCGGCGAGCGGCGTCACCCGGGGCTCCTTGGTGGTGAGCGCCTTGACCACGTCACCGCCGGAGACGTCGTACTCGAAGGCGTCCGCGTACGTGCGCAGCACCACCCGCGAGCCGTCCGGGGACCGGGCCGCGCCGGTGATCGCCGTCCGGCCGAGCACTCCGAGCCGGTTGTCGGTCTCCGTCTTCGGCAGCTCGACCTCGCCGACCTTCTTCATCGGCACCGGCTCGGTGTCACCGCTGCGCAGCTCTCCGCCGGGGGTGAAGATCTCCGCCTTGCCGGAGGTGACCTTCGTGATGATCAGCGGATTGCCGTCGTCGCCGATGACCAGGGCCTCGGCGTCGCGCGGCTTGCCGTCCGGGTAGGTGAGGCGGTGCAGCGTCGGCGGCTTGCCACCGCCGGCGGGCATGCTCCACACCGCCACCCGCTCACGGCGCTGCCGGCTCGTCACGTTGTCGCCGGTGTCGGCGATCCAGAGCGTCCGGCCGTCCGGCGAGAGCGCCAGGTCCTCGGTGTCCGCCGGGCCGCCGCCCGAGTAGCGGACCGGGTCCTTGGCGATCTTGCACTTCGTGTCCAGGAAGAAGACCCGCTTGCGGCTCTCCAACTCGGTGCCGTCGTTGATCACGATGTAGCCGGTCTTGGTGGCGACCAGCCCGGACAGCTCGATGAGCCGTTCGTCGGTGACGGTGCAGCGCTTCTGGCCCGCCGCGTCGACCGGTGACGGGGTGGCGACCAGGACCGCACCGGTGGCTGCCACGGTCGCCCCCAACAGGCTGAGGACACCCGTGACCGAGGTGAGAACGCGGCGCATCCTCATAGTGTCGCACGCCGCCGGCACACGCCCGCGCGGCTGGACGGCCCCGGGGGCCTAGGAACGCGGGCCGACCGGCTCCGCCGCCTCGAAGGGAGCCAGCTCGGCGGCGAGCGCCTCACCGACCCGGACGTGCAGCAGGGTGCCCTCGGGCAGGTGGGCGGTGCTCAGCACCTCGCCCTGCCGGTGCACCCGGGCCACCAGATCCCCCCGGTCGTACGGCAGGACCGCCCGGACCTCGACCGCCGGGCGGGGCAGCCGGCCCTCGATCGCGGCACGCAGGTTCTCGACACCGCGCCCGGTGTGGGCGGAGACGAGGATCGCCTCCGGCCACAGCCGCTTGAGCCGCAGCAGGGTCTCCTCGTCGGCCGCGTCGGCCTTGTTGACCACGAGCAGCTCCGGCAGCCGGTCGGCGCCCACCTCGGCGAGCACCTCGCGGACCGCGCGGACCTGCTCCTCCGGGTCCGGGTGGGTTCCGTCGACCACGTGCACCACCAGGTCGGCCTCGGCGACCTCCTCGAGCGTCGACCGGAACGCCTCGACGATCTGGTGCGGCAGGTGCCGGACGAAACCGACCGTGTCGGAGAGGGTGTAGAGGCGGCCGTCGGAGGTGGTCGCCTTGCGGGTGGTCGGGTCCAGCGTGGCGAAGAGCGCGTTCTCGACCAGCACGCCGGCGCCGGTCAGCCGGTTGAGCAGGCTGGACTTGCCGGCGTTGGTGTAGCCGGCGATGGCGACGGCCGGTACGGCGTTGCGGGCACGGCGGGCGCGCTTGGTCTGGCGAACCGTCTTCATGCCCTTGATCTCGCGGCGCAGCCGGGAGATCCGGGTACGAATCCGACGCCGGTCGGTCTCCAGCTTCGTCTCACCGGGACCGCGCAGACCCACACCACCGGCGCCGCCGGCACGAGCGCTACCACCGCTCTGCCGGGACAGCGTCTCACCCCAACCGCGCAGCCGCGGCAGCAGGTATTCCAACTGGGCCAGCTCGACCTGCGCCTTACCTTCCTTGCTCTTCGCGTGCTGGGCGAAGATGTCCAGGATCAGCGCCGTGCGGTCGACCACCTTGACCTTGGTGCGCTGCTCCAGGTTGCGCAGCTGGGACGGGGAGAGCTCACCGTCGCAGATCACCGTGTCGGCGCCGGTCGACAGCACGACCGCGCCCAGGTCGTCGACCTTGCCGCGGCCGATGTAGGTGGCCGGGTCGGGGCGGTTGCGCCGCTGGATGAGCCCCTCGAGCACCTGCGAGCCGGCCGTCTCGGCCAGAGCCGCCAGCTCGGTCAGGGAGTTCTCCGCGTCGTCCTGCCTGCCCTCCGTCCAGACCCCCACCAGGACGACCCGCTCCAGCCGCAGCTGGCGGTACTCGACCTCGGTGATGTCGGTGAGTTCGGTGGAGAGGCCAGGGACCCGCCGCAGCGCCTGCCGCTCCGACAGCTCGAACTCGCCGGTGGTGGCGTCGAGCTCGTCGTCCTCGAACGGTTCGAAGGTCTCCTGGTCTCGCAAACTCACGTCTCCTGTCCGTTTGGTCACGTAGGAAGCAATCCTGACATGTGCCAACGCCGGACGCACCCGCTATATGCCCGTGGCGCTACCCACTGGTAGCGGGGCCGGGTGCCGGCCGACCTGCGCCGGAGAGTAGAAATGCGGGCGAACCGTTCAGCGCCGACGGAGGGATCTGCGTGGCCATCACCCGACTGCCGAGTGCCGGATTCTCGATCACCATCCGGATCGCGGTGCCGGCGGACGCCTCGTCCATCGGACGACTGACCACGTCCGTCGGGGAGGCCGGGGCGATCGTCACCGCGCTCGACGTGGTCGACTCCGACCCCACCCACGTGATCGTCGACCTGACCTGCGACACCGCCGACACGAGCCACGCCGACCAGGTCGTCGACGCGCTCACCGCGCTGGACGGCGTGGACGTGCGCAAGGTCTCCGACCGCACCTTCCTGCTGCACCTCGGCGGCAAGATCGAGGTCAGCCCGAAGGTCGCGCTGCGGACCCGCGACGAGCTGTCCCGCGCGTACACGCCGGGGGTGGCCCGGGTCTGCCAGGCCATCGCGGAGAACCCGGCGGACGCGCGGCGGCTGACCATCAAGCGCAACACCGTTGCGGTGGTCAGCGACGGCTCCGCCGTGCTCGGCCTGGGCAACCTCGGGCCGGCCGCGTCGCTGCCCGTGATGGAGGGCAAGGCGGCGCTGTTCAAGCGCTTCGGCGGGGTGGACGCCTGGCCGGTGGTGCTCGACACGCAGGACACCGACGAGATCGTGTCGATCGTCAAGGCGATCGCACCCGCGTACGGCGGCATCAACCTGGAGGACATCGCGGCGCCGCGCTGCTTCGAGATCGAGGCGCGGCTGCGTGAGGCGCTGGACATCCCCGTCTTCCACGACGACCAGCACGGGACCGCGATCTGCGTCCTGGCCGCGCTGACCAACGCGCTGCGCGTCGTGGGCAAGCATCTGGCGGACGTCCGGGTCGTGGTCTCCGGCGCCGGCGCGGCCGGCACCGCGATCATGAAGCTGCTGCTGCGCCAGGGCGTGGGCGACATCATCGCGTACGACCGGCAGGGCGCCCTGCACCGCGGGATGCCCGACCTCAACCCGGCCTGGCGGTGGCTGGCCGAGCACACCAACAAGGAGAACTACTCCGGTGACCTGCCGGGGGCGATCCGCGGCGCGGACGTGTTCATCGGTGTGAGCGCGCCGAACCTGCTGACCGGCGATGACATCGCCGCCATGGCCAAGCACGCGATCGTGTTCGCGCTCGCCAACCCGGACCCGGAGGTGGACCCGCGGGAGGCCCGCAAGCACGCCGCCGTGGTCGCCACCGGCCGCTCGGACCAGCCGAACCAGATCAACAACGTGCTCGCCTTCCCCGGTGTCTTCCGCGGCATGCTCGACGCGCACGCGGAGGAGTTCACCGAGGAGATGGCCATCGCCGCCGCCCGAGCGATCGCGGACGTCGTCGGCGCGGACAAGATCAACCCGACCGTCATCGTGCCGAGCGTCTTCGACAGCCGCGTCGCCCCCGCGGTCGCGGCAGCGGTCCGCGCCGCCGCCCAGAACCCGGCCGCGACCCCGCCGCCCGCGGCGGACCCCGGCCCGGCCGACCTCCCGGAGATCGCGGCGAACGCCAGCGCCACGCCCTGACCACCTCGTTTGCAGATCTTGGAGGATTTCGGCCCCTGGAGGGGCCAAGATCCTCCAAGATCTGCGGTTGGTTGGCGGGAAGTAGTTACCGGTTGACCAGCCCGCTTGCCTGGGTAGGCACAGACGCCCTGCGCCTTTGTGTGACAGGGGAAGGCGCCGTGACGGTGTCCATCCGGTGCAGAAGTATGCGCAGGGTCCTCCGCAATTCGTCGAGGTCGCCGGGACGCGGCAGGCGCATGTGGGACATGCGGTTCCTGATAGGCACGACCCGATCGGAGAGCTGACGCCACTCCCGGTCGGACAAGCCTCCGACTACAACGTGCCGAGAGGTCTCTGCCGCCAGTTCCAGCAACTGGTCAAGGAGCAGCCAGTCAAGTGGAGAGTGTAGATCCGCAATGGTGGCGTAGTTGGTCTGTGTTTCCGCGCGAGCCAGCGCCAGGGCTTTCGCTGCAACGCTCTCCAGACCCTTAACGCGCCAGTCGCCCCCATGCTGATGCTCCAACGCCTGCGCAACCACAAACCGCACCGTGCGCTCCAACTCGAACATGCTAGTGGCGACCGCCCGCCAGACATTCGGCGCCTGAAGCACGTCCCGCAATGCCTGAGAAAGTGCAAGCCGCGCGGCATCGCGCCAGAACGGGTCGAAGAGCCGGACAACGTCGGTAGCGTCATCGATCGTGGCCAGGCCGGCGTCCTCGAGGGCCGACATCCAGTGCTCACGCATGTCCATCTGTGGCACGTCGACGATCCGGCACTCCAGCACAAGATGCTCTAGAAGCGCGAGTAGTTCCGGGCCAATCTCCGCGAATGCGTTGCGGAGCTTGGCTAGTAGAAGCTCCTCCGCGTCCCGGGCCTTCCGGTTGCCGGATCCCGAGGACCGATCGATCCGCACGTAGCCCTCGGCGAGGGCGACACACCCACGGGCCCGCGCGATGATGCGCTCCGCAGTGTCGTACGACAGGGTAGGCACGATCTCGTGCAGGCGTTCTGCGGAGACCGGCCGAGGATGGATCTTGGCAGCGTCGGCAATGACGGAGGAGCCGACCGGAACCGGAAACATCATTTGTGGCATGGTCGATACGATGACGACCCGATAGCCCTTCAGCAGTGCTGAATGCACGGCGGGTCGGGCCCTCCTGATCTGGTCCTCGAAGTCGCTTCTGCGCATGAGCACCTCTGGGCGCCAGATGACGTAGAGGTCGGCAGGCCCGCCGTCCTCAGGCACCAGGGATGGACGCAGGCCGTCACGGAGAATGTCCTCGCAGTCGATCAGCAGCGGCGTGAATCCGCGGCCGACCAAGTCCTCGTTGAGGTCTTCAAGGAAGTTTGCAGTGCGGCGGAGCGAGCCCGCGTGGAAGAAGGTGTAGTTCGCAGAGGCGATCCTCTCGGCAACGTCGGAGTACCAGCCTTGGGTCATCTCTTCCCCAGAGCCAACCGACTGAACGCCGTCAGCTGGAACCCTTCGCTCTCTTCGACGATGAGTCCCAGGTTGATGAGATGGTTCATCGCGGCCGGGTAGGCCTCCTCCACCTCGTCGCTGCTGAGCACACCTTCCCTGATCAGCCCGAGCACATCCGCCTCCTCGGGATAGAACCGCCGCATGCTCAGCATCATCTGGTGCACCTGTTCGGCAATTCCCCGGCGCCACGGCCGAGCGCAACGGGTCACGAGTTCCTCGGTCACCTGCCGTCCACTGAGGTCCCGGGGAAGCGCCGCCGCGATCCGGGCGCAGAGCGTTCGGTGCAGGAACACATGCCCCTCGGTGAGCGAGTAGACCTCCTTCAGGGCCTCCGGCTCCCACCGCACCGCCATCCGCCTACCCAGGTTCTCGACCAGATCACTTGCTGACTCGACACTGAGAGGCGGCATGAAAAAGGGCTTGGCCCACGCGAAGAGTGGATTCTCCCGCCCATACAGCAGCCCCGCCTCCAGCACAGCGCTGGTCAGACCGGAGATGAGGACGTTGAAATTGCCATTCTCCTGAACCAGCGACCGGAGGGCGCCCAGCAGTTCTGGTACGTGGGGCCGCTGGTTGGCCTGCGCGGTCTCGGGCCCGACGAACGACTCGATCTCGTCGAGGGCGACGACGAACTGCACGTCGGCAGAGTTCTTGTCCCCGAGCGTGGCCTGAAGGGCACGCCTGAACTCGCCGAACTCCGGCACCTTCGGCAACTGACTTAGCTCGTGCGTCCTGAGTCCGTGCTCACGCAGTCGCGGAAGCAGGCTGGTGGTCAGGTCAGCGAGGAGACTGGGCACGTGCCGTTCAGGCTCGGCTGGAAGATCCTCAAGGTCCCGCAGGATAAAGATCCTTTTGGCGGAGTTCGCGGACTCGAACCGCCTGCCGAGCTCCTTGACGAGTGATGTCTTACCGGTCTTCCGTAGCCCGAAGACACCGCACACACGCCCAACCCGGAGCTCTTCCGCGAGGCTTATCAGCAGATCCCTCCGGCCGAAGAAGTCCCGACCGGTCACCGGAAGCGTCTCCTCGTACAGGTTCCGCGCCGCGAGGCGATCGGTGAGTGCTGTCAGCAGCCGGGAGGCTGCCTCTGCCGGAGTGACTCCCGAGAGGGGCAGACCGACGACGGCGAAAGGCTCCCTCACGCTCCAGTCATCCAGCTTCCGCTCAGCGAGCGGATCCGGCGCGTAGATCATGAACAGGTCTTGCGTCGGTCGTCGCGGCTGATCGTCCTTCACTCGGGGAAGCCGCTCGAATGTGCGAAGCTGCAGGTCATCGTAGGGGCTGTAGTAAGCCATCACCTCGCGCGTGAGGCCGAATCCTCGCTCGATCACCTCCCCGAACCGGACCAACGCGGTCCAGCAACCCCGCTCACTCGAGGCCCTTCGCTCACGAGCATCGATGAAATCTGAGCCGAGCAATTGGAATGCCTCGCGATGCAGGCGCGCCACCGGAAAGACGTCCGTCAGTCGGTTGATGTGGCGGAGCAGCCTTGCATCTCGGGAGATCACCGCCCCACTCCGGAAAGCCGCTGGGTCGAATCCGGTCAAAGCCCCTCCCACCCGTCAGCCCAGGAATGCATGTGACAGTCCAGGGCGCTGACTGCGTCACCCTGACTCTCCTGCGACTTCGATGCCATCCGTCGGCAGGAGTCCCGTCGACGCTACCGCTGAGGCGTCCGCCAATGCGCCACCGAAGATGCCCGACCATCACTCTTTTCGGCTACGACGCTTGGACGAATGCCCTAGTCGCGCATCTCGTCGTCCGAACCAGAGAGGTACATTCTTTTGTCGTCAAGGTGTGCCGCTGTCAGCAATGCGACATTGCGCATTGCGGAGATCAATCTGGCGTGTCCATCGAGGCGTCGCCGGCCGAAGGACGCGACAACGCCCCCACGTAGACATCGCGCCCGCGCGCCAGTGGGTCAGGAGCCCAGCGCCGAGAGGGTGACCTGGCCGGTCGCGATCAGGACGGCCGGGCCCGCCAGCCAGCAGGTGTCGTCGGTGATGGTGACCGCTAGGCGGCCACCCGGGACGTCGACCGCGACCACGCCGGTGTTCCGGCCCGTGTCGCGGAGGGCGACCGCGGCGACCGCGCAGGCGCCGGTGCCGCAGGAGAGGGTCTCGGCGCTGCCCCGCTCGTACACGCGCATGAGGACGTGCCCGTCCGTGCCGTCGACCGGTTCACCTGGGGCGGTGAACTCGACGTTCACCCCGGTCGGGAAGACCGTCGGGTCGACCTGCGGTGCCTGGGTGAGATCGAGCGTGGTCAGCTCCAGGCCGGCCGGCAGCGCGCAGACCAGGTGCGGGTTGCCGACGTCGACGGCCGTACCGGGCAGGGTCAGCCCGCCGAGGGCGGCGATCGCCGTGTCGTACAACCGGGGACGGCGCATCTCGACGGCTACCCCCTCCCCCTCCACCCGCGCCCGCACGACGCCGGCGCGGGTGGCCACCGGCAGCGCCGCGTCGGACGGCGTGGCCAGCCCGGTCTCCAGCAGATAGCGGACGAACACCCGGGCGCCGTTGCCGCACATCTCGGCGAACGAACCGTCGGAGTTCCAGTAGTCCATGAACCACTCGGCCTCACCGGCCAGCGCGGCGCCGTCGGGGTGCTTCGCCGCGCGGACCACCCGCAGCACGCCGTCCCCGCCGATCCCGCGCCGCCGGTCGCAGAGCGCGGCGACCAGCCCGGGCGTGAGATCCAGCGCGCCGTCCGGGTCGGGCAGGATCACGAAATCGTTGCCGGTGCCGTGCCCCTTGGTGAACTCCACGCCCCCATCATCGCGCAGCGCCGGCCACCACCCGCAGGGCATCCGCCACCAGCCCGGGGGCCGCCGAGTCGAGCCACCGGATCCGCGGGTCGCGCCGGAACCACGACCGCTGCCGGCGGACGAACCGTCGGGTGGACCGGATCGTCTCCTCGTACGCCTCGGTCCCGGTCAGCTCGCCGGCGAGGAACCGCAGAACCTGCTGGTAGCCGAGCGCCCGGCTGGCCGTACGCCCCTCGGGCAGGCCGCGGCCGACCAGCTCGCGGGTCTCGGCGACCAGGCCGTCGGCCCACATCCGGTCGACCCGCAGCGCGATCCGGTCGTCGAGCAGCGCGGTGTCCAGGTCGACGCCGACCTGCACCGACGGGTAGTACGGCGTGGGCTCGGGCAGCGACGCGGTGAACGACGCGCCGGTCAGCTCGATCACCTCCAGCGCCCGGACGATCCGCCGGCCGTTACCCGGCAGGATGCTCGCCGCCGCCTCCGGGTCGGCCTCGCGCAGCCGCGCGTACAGGGGCGCCGGCCCGACCTGCGCCAGCTCCGCCTCCAGCCGCTCCCGGACGGCCGGGTCGGTGCCGGGGAACTCGAACTGCTCCAGCACCGCCCGCACGTACAGACCGGAGCCACCGACCAGCAGCGGCACCCGCCCCCGGGCGAGGATGTCGTCGACGGCCACGCGGGCCAGCCGCTGGTACTCCGCGACGCTCGCCGGCTCGGTCACGTCCCAGATGTCCAGCAGGTGGTGCGGCACCCCCTCCCGTTCGGCGACGGTGAGCTTGGCGGTGCCGATGTCCATGCCCCGGTAGAGCTGCATCGAGTCGGCGTTGACCACCTCGCCGTCGAGCGCGTGGGCGAGAGCGATGCTCAACGCGGACTTGCCGGCCGCGGTGGGCCCGACCACCGCGACCACGGTGCCGACCGGCGGGCGGCTACCGCCGGCCCCGACCGGCCCGGTTGCCGCCCGCTCGGCTCCGAGCTTCCCCGCTTCGCCCGGCTCGGCGGCATCTTCCGGCCGGCCGCCGTCCGGCCCGGCTCCGGCGGGCCCGGCCGCGCCGTCCGGCTGGCCAGGATCGGCCGGGCCGGTCACGCCCGCTCCCAGGAGGCGACGAAGTAGGCCACGCCGTAGGGCGCCGCGTCGTAGGTCAGCTCGCCCCGCCAGTCGCCGCCGGCCGCGCGGACCGCGCCGGCCAGCACCTGCCAGGGCGCGCGGCCGGCGACCTTCAGCTCGGCCGACAGATCCGGGCCGAGGTCGAGGAGGGCGTCGACGTCCGCGGTGGCCAGGGCCCGGGCGACCCCCTCGTCGTACGGCTCGGCGCGCGGGTCGTCGTAGCCGGGCGACTTCTCGCCCCGGCAGGCCGACCCGTCTCCCATGACGAGCATCGCCCACGGCCGGTTCGACCCGATCCGACCGCCGATCTCGGCGCACGTCGCGACCGGTTCGTCGGGCGCGAGACTCATCATCCGCCAGGTCATGGCGTCGACTCCGGCCGGCCGCGGCACCCGGCTCAGCAGCCACGCTCCGACGAGCAGGCTGAGTGGAAGACCGTCGGTGCCCGCCCGACCGTCGGGGAGGTGACCGAGCCGCACCTCCAGCGGCACCCCCCAGGGCTCGAACGTGCCCCGGAAAGGAGAGTCGAGGTCGGCGGTGCGGTCGCCGGCACCGACCACCAGGAGGGTCCGCGCGCCGGACGCGTACAGCCGGGCGACGGCGGCGTCACAGGCCGCACGGAGGTCGTCCAGCTCGGGTGCGGCGGCACCGGCCACCTCGGGGACGAGCAGGGGCGGGTGCGGGCAGACAGCGGCGGCGACCAGGGGCACCAGGCCACCGTAGCGGGACCGCGGCGGGCCGGATCCCGGGCCCGCCGATCGGTGCGGCCCGCCGCCCCTGCGCCGTACAACGGTCCCCGGGTCCGCCGCGCCGGGCGGCCGCCTCCTCAGGTCGTCCGCCGTCGGCCGTCACCGCCGGCGGACGGCGTGGGCCGTACGGATGATTCCGACACTCGCCCTCCGACGGGGGCGCACGGCGGTAGGACACCGTATGGTCACGGTCGGCGATAGGCGCTCGACGGGAACGGGGGCGCACCTGTGACAATGCCGAGGAGAAACTTGGCTGCGCCGTGGCGGTGCTCGCGGGACTGACCCGCGAGGCCGGGAGAACGAGGATGGGCACATGAGCGACTGGACTGCCTTCGGACGGGTGGACGCGGACGGCACCGTGTACGTCAAGACCGCCGAGGGCGAGCGGGTGGTCGGTTCCTGGCAGGCGGGAGCACCGGAGGAAGGGCTGGCCCACTTCGCCCGTCGCTTCGCCGACCTGGTGACCGAGGTGGATCTGACCGAGGCTCGGCTCAACTCGGGCGCGGCGGACGCGAGTCACTCGCTCAGCACGATCCGCCGGCTGCGCGCCTCGCTGGCCGAGGCGCACGTCGTCGGTGACATCGACGGGCTGGCCGCCCGGCTGGACCGGCTCGCCACCGTCGCCGAGGAGAAGGCCGGCGAGGCCCGGGCGGCCCGGGACGCCGCCCGCACCGAGGCGCTCGCCCGCAAGACCGCACTGGTCGAGGAGGCCGAGAAGCTGGCCGCCGAGTCGACCGGCTGGAAGACCGCCGGGGACCGGCTCAAGGAGATCCTCGACGAGTGGAAGACCATCCGCGGGGTCGACAAGAAGACCGACGGCGAGCTGTGGAAGCGGTTCGCGGCGGCCCGGGACGGCTTCACCCGCCGGCGTGGCGCCCACTTCGCCTCGCTCGACGCGCAGCGCAAGCAGGCGCAGACGGTGAAGGAGGAGCTGGTCGCCGAGGCCGAGAAGCTCCAGGACTCCACCGACTGGGCGGCCACCGCGGGCCAGCTCAAGGAACTGATGAACCAGTGGCGCGCGGCGCCGCGCGCCTCGAAGGAGGCCGAGCAGCGGCTCTGGGAGAGGTTCCGGGCCGCGCAGGACGCCTTCTTCTCCCGGCGCAGCGAGGTCTTCTCGGCCCGGGACAACGAGCAGCGCGCCAACCTGGAGCGCAAGCAGGCGCTGCTGGCCGAGGCCGAGGCGCTGGACGTCGAGGGCGACCCGAAGGGCGCCCAGGCCAAGCTGCGGGAGATTCAGGCGCAGTGGCACGAGGCCGGGCGGGTGCCCCGGGAGGCGGCGGCGGGCCTGGAGCGGCGGCTGCGCGCCGTCGACGAGAAGGTCCGCGAGGTGATGGACTCGGCGTGGCGGCGCACCACCCCGCAGGACAACCCGCTGCTGGCCCAGATGCGGGCGCAGGTCGCGGAGGCCGAGGAGCGGCTTGCCCGGGCCCAGGCCGCCGGTGACGCCCGGCGGATCCGGGAGGCCGAGCAGGCGCTGGCCTCGAAGCGGCAGTTCCTCCAGCTCGCCGAGCAGGCCGGCTGACGGTCGACACCCCGGAGCCCCTGGTCCCTGTGGACCGGGGGCTCCGGCGCTTGTCGGGACCGACGGGCCACGACCCCCGTCAGTGGGCGGCGCAGCCGGTGGTCGGCGCGGGCGCCGCGGCCGGCGCGCCGATCGTGGGCAGGCCGAGCAGGACACCGGGGGTACGCGGCGTGCGCCCCGCCTCGGCGGCGTCCCCGGCCCGGGTACGCCGGTGCGCGAGCGGCTCGCCGTCGGCGTTCAGGTGGTGCGGGGCGGCGTACGTCACGACGGTGTGCACGATGTCGCCGGGGCGGATCTGCCCGGCGAGGCTTCCGGCGTCGAAGTGCACCAGCCGGCCGTCCCGGGCGCGCCCGGACATCCGCCCGGTGCGCTCGTCCTTGCGCCCCTCACCGACCGCGACCAGCACCTCGACGGTTTCCCCGACCAGCTTCCGGTTCTCCGCCCAGGTGATCTCCTCTACCGTGGCGATCAGCCGCTCGTACCGCTCCTGGACGACCTGCTTGGGCAGCTGCCCGTCCATGGTCGCGGCCGGCGTGCCGGGGCGCTTGGAGTACTGGAAGGTGAACGCCGAGGCGAACCGGGCCTCGCGTACCACGTCGAGGGTGCGCTCGAAGTCGGCGTCGGTCTCACCGGGGAAGCCGACGATGATGTCGGTGGTGATCGCCGCGTCCGGCATCGCCGCCCGGACCTTCTCGATGATGCCCAGGTACTTCTCCGACCGGTACGAGCGGCGCATCGCCCGCAGCACGTCGTCGGAGCCGGACTGCAGCGGCATGTGCAGCGAGTGGCACACGTTCGGCGTCTCGGCCATCGCGGCGATCACGTCGTCGGTGAAGTCCTTCGGGTGCGGGCTGGTGAACCGGACCCGCTCCAGCCCGTCGATGTCGCCGCAGGCCCGCAGCAGCTTGCCGAAGGCGTACCGGTCACCGAACTCCACGCCGTAGGAGTTGACGTTCTGCCCGAGCAGGGTCACCTCCAGCACGCCCTCGTCGACCAGGGCGCGGACCTCGGAGAGGATGTCGCCGGGGCGGCGGTCCTTCTCCTTGCCGCGCAGGGAGGGCACGATGCAGAACGTGCAGGTGTTGTTGCAGCCGACCGAGATCGACACCCAGCCGGCGTACGTCGACTCGCGGCGGGTGGGCAGGGTGCTCGGGAAGACGTCGAGGGACTCGAGGATCTCCACCTCGGCGGCGGCGTTGTGCCGGGCCCGCTCCAGCAGCACCGGCAGCGACCCGATGTTGTGCGTGCCGAAGACCACGTCGACCCAGGGCGCCTTGCGGACGATCTCGCCGCGGTCCTTCTGGGCGAGGCAGCCGCCGACCGCGATCTGCATCCCCGGGTGCCTGTTCTTGACGGGGCGCAGGTGACCGAGGTTGCCGTAGAGCCGGTTGTCGGCGTTCTCCCGCACGGCGCAGGTGTTGAAGACGACCACGTCGGGGGTGTCGTCGGCGTCGGCCGCGCGCACGTAGCCGGCCTGCTCGAGCAGGCCGGAAATGCGCTCGGAGTCGTGCACGTTCATCTGGCAGCCGTACGTGCGCACCTGGTAGGTGCGCGGGCTGCTCGCCGCTGCGGTAGTCATGACGTGGACAGCGTATCCGGACAGCCCGGATGGACCGGAATCGAGGAGGAACCGTGTGCCGGAGCATCAAGACCCTGCGTGAGCCGTACACCCCGGCGGTGACCGACGCGGACATCCAGGCCGCGGCGTTGCAGTACGTCCGGAAGATCTCCGGGTTCCGCGCGCCGGCCGCCCACAACGCCGCGGCGTTCGACGCCGCGGTCACCGCGGTCGCGGCGGCCACCGCGACCCTGCTAGGCCAGTTGGAGGTACGCGGCCAGCGCGCGGCCGGCGCGGGGAGCTGAGCCTCCGGCCGGCCCGCGCCGGCCGTCAGGCGGCGGCGAGCGCGGGGAGCACCGAGTCGGGTGCCCAGCGGGAGCGGTGGCAGCGGGACCAGCCGCGGCACCCCGGGTTGGCCTCGGTGCAGAGCCGCTGATTGCTGAGGACCTCGCCGTCGTCGGTCTCGCGGACGTCGAAGTGCACCGGGCGGATCGTGCCGTCGGGGGCGACGAGCAGGTGCCGGGTCTCGTCGAGCGTGTCGTCGCGCAGCACGCAGTTGCGGTCCAGCAGGCGGGCGAGGGCCGCGATGCTGGGCAGCTCGGCCAGGTCGTCGGGTACCCCGTAGCAGTCGACGATCGTGGCGAACTCCCCCGGCGCCCGCCAGATGTCGCAGACCACCGCGTACCGGGGCAGTCGCACCGGGTCGGCCACCGCCAGGGGCATCACCACCCGGCCGAGCGCCTCGGCCAGCGCCGGCCAGACCGCCTCCGGCCGCACCTGGTCGATTCTCCAGTTCCACAGCTCGGTCATGCCGCCTCCTCGCTGTGCTCGTTCCACCGGCCTCCGGATCGGGCCTTACTGACGATGGTGGGGTGCATTTGACCTCAGCCGGGGGCAAGTTACCGGTCTGTGACCATTCCGGGCAAAATTTCCTCGGGCCCCATTGCTCCGAGTAGCGGGAAGGTGACAGTTTATCGGGTATGGTGCCGCCCCGCGGCACCTGGCACCGGGTCAGCGCAGGACGACGAGATGCTCGCTCCGGGGGAGCAGTTCCCCGACCACCGGGGCGCCGGGGAGCTCGCCCGCGACGAGCAGGCCGCCCGAGGTCTGCGCGTCGGCCAGCAGCAGCCGGTCCGCCTCTCCGGCCGTGCCGAAGTCGGTCCACGGGGTGACCCAGTCGAGGTTGCGGCGGCTGCCCCCGCTGACGTGGCCGTCCCGGACCGCCTCCCGGGCACCGGCCAGGTACGGCACCCGGGCGGCGTCGATCGCGACCGTCAGCCCGCTGGCGCGGGCGAGCTTCGACGCGTGGCCGAGCAGCCCGAACCCGGTGACGTCGGTGCCGCACCGGACGCCGGCCGCCACCGCCGCACGCGCGGCGTCGCGGTTCAGCGTGGTCATCGTCGCGACCGCCTCCGGGAAGCTCTCCCCGGTGGCCTTGTGCCGGGTGTTGAGCACGCCGACACCGAGCGGCTTGGTCAACGACAGCGGCAGCCCGGCCCGGCCGGCGTCCAGCGTGATCAGCTCCTCCGGCCGGACGGTGCCGGTCACCGCGAGGCCGTACTTCGGGCCCTCGTCGTCGACGCTGTGGCCGCCCGCGAGGTGGCAGCCGGCGTCCCGGGCGACGTCCCGCCCACCCCGCAGCACCTCGCGGGCCAGCTCCAGCGGGAGCACGTCCCGCGGCCAGCAGAGCAGGTTGAGCGCGACGAGCGGGGTACCGCCCATCGCGTACACGTCGGAGAGCGCGTTGGTCGCGGCGATGCGCCCCCAGTCGTACGCGTCGTCGACGACCGGGGTGAAGAAGTCGGCGGTGCTGACCACGGCCGTACGCTCGTCGAGCCGGACCACCGCGGCGTCGTCGCCGTGGTCGAGACCGACCAGCAGGTCGGCCGCGCCCGGGACCGGGCCGAGGCCCGCCACCATCGCCTCCAGCTCACCCGGCGGGATCTTGCAGGCGCAGCCGCCGCCACGGGCGTACCGGGTCAGCCGGACCGCTTCGGTCATCCCCACATGATCTCCGTCGCGGCCGGTGACCGCCAGTCAAGCGGTCAGAATCGGACTCCCGGCGCCTCTCGGCACCGGTGTTACCGCTCCGTGACCAACGGAGTTGCAATCCGCCACATCACCCCGCCTACAGTGGCCCAACCGGGGGTCATCCGACCTCGGCCGCGTGACGACAGGGACGGTGGACGACGTGACGACGGGCGAACCGCTCATCGTGCTGGACTCGGTCAACAAGTGGTTCGGGCCGCTGCACGTGCTGGACGACGTCTCGCTGTCGGTCGGGCGTGGCGAGGTGGTCGTGGTGATCGGCCCGTCCGGCTCGGGCAAGTCCACGCTCTGCCGCACGATCAACCGGCTGGAGCCGATCAACTCCGGGACCATCACCTTCGACGGGCAGCCGCTGCCGGCCGAGGGCAAGGCCCTGGCCAAGCTGCGCAGCGAGGTCGGGATGGTCTTCCAGTCGTTCAACCTCTTCGCCCACAAGACCATCCTGGAGAACGTCACCCTGGGACCGGTCAAGGTCCGCAAGGAGAAGCCGTCGGTCGCCCGCGAGCGCGGCCTGGCCCTGCTGGACCGGGTCGGCATCGCCAACCAGGCCGACAAGTTCCCGGCCCAGCTCTCCGGCGGCCAGCAGCAGCGGGCCGCGATCGCCCGCGCGCTGGCGATGCAGCCCAAGGCGATGCTCTTCGACGAGCCGACCAGCGCGCTCGACCCGGAGATGGTCGGTGAGGTGCTGGACGTGATGACGTCCCTGGCCCGCGACGGCATGACGATGGTCGTCGTCACCCATGAGATGGGCTTCGCGCGGCACGCGGCCAACCGGGTGGTCTTCATGGCCGACGGGCAGCTCGTCGAGGACGCGCCCCCGGTTGAGTTCTTCGCCAACCCGCGCAGCGAGCGGGCCAAGGACTTCCTCTCCAAGATCCTCACGCACTAGGCGTCGTTCGTGTAGCACGCCGTCCCCCGGCGGGCTTTGAGTCCAAGAAGGAGAAGAGTATGCGTATGAAGCGCGTTGCGGCGCTCGCCGCGGCAGCGGCCCTGGCGCTCGGCATGTCCGCCTGCGGCGGCGACGCCGAGGAGGGCACCGGCGCCGGCAGCAAGTCCTTCGCCGCCGGCAGCACCATGGAGCGGCTGAACAAGGCCCAGAAGATCAAGATCGGCACCAAGTTCGACCAGCCGGGCTTCGGCCTCAAGGGCCTGTCGGGCAAGCCGGAGGGCTTCGACGTCGAGGTCGCGAAGATCATCGTCAAGGAGCTGGGCATCCCCGAGGACAAGATCGAGTGGGTCGAGACCCCCTCGAAGGTTCGCGAGGACGTGATCGTCAACGGCACCGTCGACCTGGTCGCCGCGACCTACACGATCAACGACAAGCGCAAGGAGCGCATCGCCTTCGCCGGGCCGTACTACGAGGCCGGCCAGAACATCCTGGTCAAGAAGGACGACAGCTCGATCACCGGGCCGGACTCGTTCAAGGACGGCACCAAGAAGGTCTGCTCGGTGACCGGCTCGACCCCGGCCGAGACGATCAAGCAGTACGTCAAGGACGTCGCCACCCAGCTCGTCCTGTTCGACACGTACGACAAGTGCCGTGACGCCCTCAAGGGCGGCCAGGTCGACGCCGTGACCACGGACAACGTGATCCTGCTCGGCTACATCGCCAAGGACGAGGCCTCCTTCAAGCTGGCCGGCGACAACTTCACCAAGGAGCCGTACGGCATCGGGGTGAAGAAGGAGGACGCCGACTTCCGCAACTTCATCAACGACACGCTGGAGAAGGCGTTCGCCGACGGCAGCTGGAAGAAGGCCTGGGACGACACCGCCGGCAAGTTCGGTGCCGAGCTGGGCTCCGCTCCGACCGTCAACCGCTACTGATCTGACCGTCTGATCTGGAGGGTGGGGAGGAAGACCGACCCGTGAGTGTGCTCATCGACAAGTTCGACGTCTTCGCGGGTGGTTTCTGGCTCACCCTCCAGATCTGCGTCCTCGCCGCGATCGGCGCCCTGATCCTGGGCGCCGTCGTGGCGGTCCTGCGGATCTCCCCGGTGCCGCCGTTGCGGGCCGTCGGCACCGCGTACGTCAACACCTTCCGCAACATGCCGCTGACCGTGGTGATGTTCTTCGCCGCGTTCGGTCTTCCCGCGCTCGGCTCCAACGCGGACTTCCTCCGCGTCCCCGGGCTCGACATCGTGTTCAGCCGGCTCGACACCGACCTGCCGTACTTCCGCTTCGGGCTCATCGCCCTGGTCCTCTACACCGCGGCGTTCGTCTGCGAGGCGCTGCGCTCCGGTGTGAACGCGGTGCCCGCCGGCCAGGCGGAGGCGGCCCGGTCGCTCGGCCTGACCTTCAGCCAGAACCTGCGGTACGTGGTGCTGCCGCAGTCCTGGAAGGCGTCGATCGTGCCGCTCGGGTCGGTGATCATCGCGATGATCAAGAACTCGGCGCTCATCGGCTTCTTCGGTGTCGTCGGCGACCTGTCCCAGACCGCGGACCAGCTGACCTCGGCCGAGGGCTACCCCTTCATCCCGGTCGCCATCGGCATCTCGATCGGATACCTGATCATGACCGTGCCCCTCGGGGCGCTCCTCGACCGGATCGAGCGGCGGCAGGCGGTGGCCCGATGAGCCAGCAGACCGTCCTCTACGACGTCCCCGGGCCGCGGCAGCGCCGGATCACCCTGATCAGCAGCATCGTCGCCACGATCCTGCTGCTGGTCGGCGCGTACTTCCTGATCTACCAGCCGCTGGACGACAAGGGCCAGTTCTCGATGGAGCTGTGGGGGCCGCTGATCGGCCCCTCCAACGAGAACTTCTCGCTGGTCTGGGAGCGGATCGGCGTCGGCTTCAAGAACACGCTGGTCGCCGCGGCGCTCGCCATCGTCACCTCGCTGGTGGTCGGCACGCTGCTGGCGGTGCTCCGGATCCAGCTCAAGAGCCTCGCCCGGCGCCGGTACACCGGGCTCGCCACGCCGCTGTCGTACCTGCTGCGCGGGCTGAACGTGACGCTCTCGGTCGTGACCCGCGTGTGTGTCGAGGTCTTCCGGGGCCTGCCCGTCGTCATCACGATCTTCTTCGTGGCCCGGGGCTTCCCCGAGTTCGGCGTCACCTTCGACACGCTGTGGTACCTGGTCATCGGCCTCACCATCTACAACTCGGTGGTGATCGCCGAGATCCTCCGCTCCGGCATGGAGGGCCTCCCCGGTGGCCAGGCGGAGGCGGCATCCGCGATCGGTCTCTCCCCGCTGCAGACCACCCGGATGATCCTGCTGCCCCAGGCGTTCCGGATCATGCTGCCGGCGCTGATCAGCCAGCTGGTGGTCGTCCTCAAGGACACCTCGCTCGGTTTCATCATCAGCTACGAGGAGACCCTGAACATCGGCAAGCAGATCATCGGCGCGCTGGACAACCCGATCCAGGTGTACGTGGTGATCGCCGTGCTGTTCATCGTCGTGAACTACTCGCTGTCCAAGCTCGCCCAGTACGTGCAGCACCGGCTCTCCCGGGGCCGGAAGACCGCCGGCATGCCCGCGCAGAAGCCGCCCGCCACCGCCCTCATCGCGCAGGCCGAGGGGGGCACCGGCGGCGCCTGAGCCACCGACGGAACGGGGCGGTCCGGATCTCCGGACCGCCCCTTCGTCGTACCGGCTCTAACGGGCGATCTCGGTGACCCGGGACTCGCGGACCACGGTGACCCGGATCTGACCGGGGTAGGTCAGCTCCTCCTCGATCTGCTTGGCCACGTCCCGGGCCAGCACGGCGGCGCCGATGTCGTCCACGTCCTCCGGCTTCACCATCACCCGGATCTCGCGGCCGGCCTGCATCGCGAAGACCTTCTCCACGCCGAGCTTGCCGGCCGCGATCTCCTCGATCCGCTCCAGCCGCTTCACGTACGCCTCCAGGCTCTCCCGCCGCGCGCCCGGCCGCCCGCCCGAGCACGCGTCGGACGCCTGCGTGAGCACCGCCTCGATGGTCTGCGGCGGCACCTCGTTGTGGTGCGCCTCGATGGCGTGGACGACGTCCTCAATCTCCCCGTACTTGCGGGCCAGGTCGGCGCCGATGATGGCGTGGCTGCCCTCCACCTCGTGGGTGAGCGCCTTGCCGATGTCGTGCAGGAACGCGCAGCGCTTGATCGTCGGCACGTCCAGCCGCAGCTCCGCCGCCATGATGCCGGCGATGTGGGCGGTCTCGACGAGGTGCTTGAGGACGTTCTGCCCGTACGACGTGCGGTAGCGCAGCCGGCCGAGCAGGGTGACCAGCTCCGGGTGGATCTCGGTGATGCCGACCTCGACCAGGGCGTCCTCGGCGGCCCGCTGGCAGAGCTGGTCCACCTCGTGCCGGGCCAGGTCGTAGACCTCCTCGATCCGGTGCGGGTGGATCCGGCCGTCCAGGACCAGCTTCTCCAGCGTGAGCCGGCCGACCTCGCGGCGTACCGGGTCGAAGCAGGAGAGCAGCACCGCCTCCGGGGTGTCGTCGATGATGAGGTTGACGCCGGTCACCGACTCGAAGGCGCGGATGTTCCGCCCCTCGCGGCCGATGATCCGGCCCTTCATCTCGTCGCCGGGCAGGTGCAGCACACTGACCACGCTCTCCGCGGTCTGCTCGCTGGCGACCCGCTGGATGGCGTCGACGACGATGTGGCGGGCGCGGTCCTCGGCGGTGCTGCGCGCGTCGGACTCGATGTCCCGGACCAGCAGCGCGGCCTCCCGCTTGGCCTGCACCTCGATCGCCTCGATCAGCTCCGCCCGCGCCGCGTCCGCGGTCAGCCCGGCGATCCGCTCCAGCTCCCGGCGACGCTGCTCCTCCGCTAGCGCCAACTCCGCCTCCCGCCGGGCGAGGGCGGACTCGCGGGCCGCGAGGGCGGCGCTGGCGGCGCTGAGCTGCCGCTCCCGCTCGGCGAGCCGCTCCACCTCCTCGGTGTGCAGCCGCTCCCGCTCGTCCATCCGGGCCGCCCGGCGCTCCACCTCGGCGGCCTGCTCCCTGGTCGTCGCGGCGAGGACGGCGACCTCCCGCTCACCGCTGCGCCGGGCGGAGGCCCGCAACTGCTCGGCATCGGCCTCGGCCTGCTTGTGCGCCCGTTCCAGGACGGTGTCCGCCTCGGCGCGGGCGTCGTCGAGCACGCGGCGCGCCTCCGCCCGGGCGGCCTTCGCCTCCGCCTTGGCGGCTGCCGCCTCGGCCCGCGCCGCCGCGGCGGCCGACTTCGCGACGTCGATCGTGCTGTTCGCCTCGTCCGCCGCCGAACGCAGGGCGGCGAGGGACTGCTCCTGGCGGTCCTTCTCGGCGATGAAGGCCGGGTCCTCCGGGGCCGGCGCCGTCCCGAGCCGCCGCACCACGCGGACACCGAGCAGCACCGCCCCGAGCACGACCAGTGTCAGCAGCAAGACGGCGACGAGAAGGACGACGTCAAAAGCGCTCATGCCACGCCCCCGGCGGCCCGCGCCGCGAGCCGCGTCCGTGGCGATCTTGGAAGCTTTCGGCCCCTCCGGGGGCCATTTTCTTCCAAGATCTCCCGCGCTCGGACGTCGGCGGCTGGGGAAGGCCGTGCGCCGGGCGCGCCGGCCCGCCCGCTCATGTCGGCCTCCCTGGTGACACCTGCCGCCTCGCCATGGCGCGCCTCCCCCTGAACGTCGCGCCGCAGGCACGTGCCGGTGGGCACGCTCCTGCGGCTCTGGACGCCCGACCGGAGCGGCTGGCCGTGGGGTAGCTCCCCGCCGGCGGTGCCCGGGTGGCATCGTCGGCGGCCAAGTGCAGTTGTCACGTCGGCTCCGGACCGGCCTGTCCGGAGCTGACACCAGGACCGACCGGGTCGGCCAAAGTGATGCTGTTCTGTTACGCGATCTATGTTGTGCGCTTAGCCTGCGCTGGTCGGGCAATGTGAGCCTGTATGGCGAGGCTAGGTCTCCGGAGGCGGTCTGGTCAAGAACTCATGATCAAACCCCCCGAACGGAGAGAATCCGCGAGGCGACTCTCCGCTGATCGAAGGCCGGACAGCAGGGGACAAAGAAGGACAGTGGCAGGTCGGCCTACCCGCCCGGACGCTTCCGGCCGGTCGTCCACCCGGACGGACGACTCCGGCGCCGTTGTCGACGGCCCGGGCTCGAACGGATCACCGTCGACGGAGCGAAAGCGGTGCGGCTCGACTACGCCGCGCTCGCCCCGGGACGTCCTCGCGAGCGCTCCGCACGGCGATCAGTCGAGCGGGCGGCTCTCCCGGTCCAGGTCGCTCTCGGCGTCGGCCAGGGCGTCCTCGTCGATCTGGTCGGCGAACTCGGCCGCCTCGGCGCTCTGCGCCGCCAGGGCATCCT
Source organism: Micromonospora sp. H33 (assembly GCF_052068455.1). Lineage (NCBI taxonomy): Bacteria > Bacillati > Actinomycetota > Actinomycetes > Micromonosporales > Micromonosporaceae > Micromonospora > Micromonospora sp. H33. The sequence continues at coordinate 285,066 of NZ_JBQHDE010000004.1, forward strand.
TCACCGCCCGGATCGCCACCCCCGGCGGGTAGCCCTTGCGGGCCAGCATGCCGACCAGCCGCCGGAACACCGCGTCCGGCTCACCACGGGTGGTGCGGAGCTTCCGCTCCGCCAGGGCGCGGGCGGTCTCGGCCTCGGTGTCGTCGTCCAACTCGCCGAGCGCCGCCTTGGCGACGTCCCCCTCGACGCCGCGCTGGCGCAGCTCGGTGGCGAGCGCCCGGCGGGCGAGGCCCCGGCCGGCGTGGCGGCTGGAGACCCAAGCACGGGCGAAGGCGGCGTCGTCGATGATGCCGACCTCGTCGTACCGGTCGAGGACCGCCGAGGCGACCTCGTCGGAGATGCCCCGCTTCGCCAGCGCGCCGGCCAGCTCGGCCCGGGTGCGCGGTCGCACGGCGAGCTGGCGCAGGCAGATCTCCCGAGCCACCTCGGCCTCGTCACGAGGCGGGGCGGCCTCGGCGTCGGTCCCGGTGGCTCGGGCCCGACGACCGCGGCGGGGTGCGGGGGCGTCACCCGTGCGGGGCGGGCTGGCGTCCCAGCCTCGCCCCGTACGGGCGCGTCGTGATGCCACGGGTCAGGATCAGAAGTCGACCGGCGGCAGCTCCGGGCCACCGGTGGCGTCGCCCGCGCCGATCCCGACGCCGAGCTTCTCCAGGATCTTCTTCTCGATCTCGGCGGCCACGTCTGGGTTCTCCCGGAGGAACTCGCGGGCCTTCTCCTTGCCCTGGCCGAGCTGGTCGCCGTCGTACGTGTACCACGCGCCGGACTTGCGGATGATCGCCTGCTCGACGCCGACGTCGATCAGCGAGCCCTCGCGGGAGATGCCCTTGCCGTACATGATGTCGAACTCGGCCTGCTTGAACGGCGCGGCGACCTTGTTCTTCACGACCTTGACCCGGGTGCGGTTACCGACCACGTCGGTGCCGTCCTTGAGACTCTCGATGCGACGCACGTCGAGCCGGACCGAGGCGTAGAACTTCAGCGCCCGACCACCGGTCGTGGTCTCGGGGCTGTTGTGCACCATGACGCCGTCGACGAAGTAGTTGTGGTTGCCCTCCACCTCGATGTCGAACCGGTTCATCGACCGGGTCTTGGGCTTGACGCGCACGTCGATGATCCGTGCCGGCACCGGGGTGAGCTCCGCCGGGACGAACTGCGGCTCGACGGCGCACTGCCCACGGAACCGCGGCAGCAGCTTGGACTCCATCGCCGCCGGCACGTACGGCGCGACCAGCTCCTGGAACCGCGCCGACGACTCGGTGGTGAACATGATGGACGCGGTCTGCCGGGCACCCCGGGCAACCAGCTTCACGTCCATGCCGTACGCGTCGCGCAGGTGCTCCACCAGGCGGTCCCGGGTGCCCTCCGCCATCGCCTCGACGCAGATCTCGATCCGGCCAGACCCACCGACCGTGCGCTCCTGGACGCCCTTCGAGCGCAGCGTGAAGCATCCGTCGTCCATGTACCAGACGGCGAGAGCCAGCGGGGTGAGCGCCTTGAGATAGTCCCAGCTGAGGTGCTTCTTGCCATCGCCCAGGTAGACCGCGCGGCGCAGCTCGTCCAGCTCGGGCAGCGGCGTGAAGTCGACGAACGCGGCGCCACGGGCGTCGGTGCGCCGGGAGTGGTTGATGTTGCCGAGCAGGGACACCTTCCAGTCGAGGTAGTCGACCTGCTGAGCGCCGTGGCCGAGACGGAACCGGACACCGGAGCGGTCCTGGCGGTTGGGAGAAAGGGCCCCGTCGCCCATCAGCGAGCCGAGGATCACCTGCCACTGCTGCTCGCTGAGCCGCCGGGGCTCGGCCAGCATGACCCGGTCACCGGCGATCAGCTCTCCCGCCTCCCGCCAGCCGCCCGGCGTACGCACCAGGTGGTTGGGCGTGGCGGCGAACTGGGCGCGGCCGTTGCCGCCCGACTTGGCGACGGTGAACTGGAGGAACTGCTCCGCCGGCCCGTTGTTGAACCAGTTGGTGATCCGCTTGGGCTCCACCCGGTCGGTCTCCGGGTTGTAGGACAGAACCTCGACGTCCATCCGCTGGTTGACGATCTTGCCGATCTTCTCCTGCGTACCGTCGGCGAGTGTGACCCGGGTCGAGTACGACATGCAGCCGAACATCACGCCGATCTTCTCGCGGAGCTGGTTGATGAAGATCGCCGTCGTGCCGGTGTTGTTGAGGACACCGGTCATCTTGCGCAGCGCCTGGCTCATCAGCCGGGCCTGGAGACCCACGTGGCTGTCGCCCATCTCGCCCTCGATCTCGGCGCGCGGCACCAGCGCGGCGACCGAGTCGATGACGATGATGTCGAGCGCGCCGGAGCGGACCAGCATGTCGGCGATCTCCAGCGCCTGCTCGCCGGTGTCCGGCTGGGAGACCAGCAGGGCGTCGGTGTCGACGCCGAGGGCCTTCGCGTACTCCGGGTCGAGCGCGTGCTCCGCGTCGACGAAGGCGGCGATGCCGCCGGCCCGCTGGGCGTTCGCCACCGCGTGCAGTGCCACCGTGGTCTTACCGCTGGACTCCGGGCCGTAGATCTCGACGACCCGGCCGCGGGGCAGGCCGCCCACGCCGAGCGCCACGTCGAGCGCGATGGAGCCGGTCGGGACCACCGCGGTCTGGATGACCGGGCGCTCGCCGAGCCGCATCACCGAGCCCTTGCCGAACTGCTTGTCGATCTGAGCGAGAGCAAGGTCGAGTGCCTTCTCCCGGTCTGGCGCTGCCGCCATCGTTGCCACCCCTGCCTTCGCCGGCGTCTTTGCTGAGCTTCGCGTCACGCGGACACGCTAGGCGCTGGGTCCGACAGAAAACCAGCGACGAGGCCGCGAGCTGTGGACGAGCACCCCGCTGTGGACAATAGCCGAACAGGTGTACGACTCGGCAAGCGACACGCGGAAGCGGAGAAAAGGCTGCTCAGCGTAGTCGGGCAGGCACCCGGTCGGGGTACGCGGCGACGACCGCCCGCCACACCACGTGCGTCTCCTCACCCGCGGCGAGGGCCTGCTCGATCGTCCGCCCACCGAGCTGGGACAGCACCTGGTCGCTGGCGATGCTGGTCGCGTACGCCGGCCCGAACGCCTCCTCCAGTCGCGTCCAGAAGTCGGTCAGCCGCACGTGTCAGTCCTCCTTGTCGGGTGCCCCCTCGGACACCGGACGCAACGCTAGCGCCACCAGAGGCACCACCGCGATCGCCGCCAGCAGGGTGAGCACCGGATAACCGGCCGCCCGCATGACAAACCCGCTGGCCGCGGCCGCCCCGGCGCCGGACAGCCCCATGGTCAGGTCGGAGAACCCCTGCACGCTCGGGCGGACCGCCGCCGGCACCGACTCCGACAGCAGCGTGGAGCCGGCGACCATGGTGCCGGACCAACCGAGTCCGAGCAGGACGAGACCGATCGAGAGCCGGGGCGTGTGGTGCCCGGCGGTGCCGGCGACCGCGCACGCGGCGAGCAGCAGCCCGACGCCGCCGAGGATGACCGCGCGCCGCCCGAGCCGGTCGGTGAGCCAGCCGACCAGCGGGGACAGCGCGTACATGCCGGCGATGTGCAGGCTCAGCACGATGCCGACCACCCGCAGGACGTCGGCGTCACCGTGCGACTCGCCGAGCCGCACCGGCGTCATCGACATCACCGCCACCATCACCACGTGACCGACCGCCACCGCCGCGATGCCGAGCCGGGCCGCCGGGCGGTGGCGTACCACCTGCCAGGCCGCGCGCATCCCGGCACCGCGCCGGGCGGCCGGGGCCTCGGCCCCGACGGTGGCCGCGGCCGGCGGAGCGACCGGCGCGTCGGCCACGACGGTGGCCGCGGCCAGAGCCCCGGCCTCGACGGTGGCCGGCGGAGCGACCTGCGCCTCGGCCGCCGCCAGCCGGCGTGCGGTGAGCAGCGGGTCGGGCCGCAACAGCGCGAGAAGTACGCCGGCGGCGAGCACGAACGCCGCGGCGCTGAAGGCGAACGGACCGGCCAGCGGCGGCAATCCCCACCCGCTGGTGACCTCGTCGGCGAGCGCGGCGAAGTTCGGTGCGGCCACGGCGCCGATGGTGGTGGCCCAGACGATGACGGAGAGCTGGCGGCCGCGGCGAGCCGGGTCGGCCAGGTCCACGGCGGTGTAGCGGGCCTGGAGGTTCGCGGCGGTGCCCCCGCCGAAGAACAGCATGCCGAGGAAGAGCAGCGGCACGGACCGGGTGACCGTGGCGACCACGACCAGCACCGCGCCGACCGCGCCGACCAGGTAGGCGACGGCCAGTCCGGGCCGGCGCCCGTGCCCGTTCATGATCCGGGTGACCGGAACGGCCAGCAGCGCACCACCCACCACGGCGGCGCTCTGCGCCAGGCCGGCGACCGCGGTGCCGGCGACCCGGGCGGCGAGCAACGCACCGACCGCGATGCCGATGGTCACGCCGATGCCGCCGATGATCTGGGTGCCGAAGAGCAGGCGCAGGGTCCGCCGCTGGATCGGCGCGACGTCGGGCCGGGCCGGCGCCGGCGTGGTCAGGTCGGTGGCCATCGGCGGCTCCCGGAGACGTAAGGGGTGGACGGCGTACCCATCCTTGCGCATCCACCCCGGCCGACGGCAGCCGGATTCGCTAGAGGCCGAGGCCGCGCCCGATGATCTCCTTCATGATCTCGGTGGTGCCGCCGTAGATGGTCTGCACCCGGCCGTCCAGCCAGGCCTTCGCCACCGGGTACTCCAGCATGAAGCCGTACCCGCCGTGCAGCTGCACGCAACGGTCGGCGACCTTGTTCTGCAGTTCGGTGGTCCACCACTTGGCCTTGGCCGCGTCGGTCACCGAGAGACGCCCGGCGTTGAACTCGGCGACGCAGTGGTTGACGAACGTCCGCGCGATCGTCACCTCGGTGTCCAGCTCGGCGAGCAGGAAGCGGTTGTGCTGGAACTTCCCGATCGGCCGGCCGAACGCCTCGCGGGTGCGGGCGTAGTCGAGGGTGACGGCGAGCAGCTTCTCCGCCGCGGCCACGGCGCCGACCGCGATGCTGAGGCGCTCCCGGGGCAGGTTCGCCATCAGGTGGTAGAAGCCGTAGTTCTCGGTGCCGATCAGGTTCTCCGCCGGCACCCGGCAGTCGTCGAAGAACAACTCCGCCGTGTCGTTGGCCTTGAGGCCGACCTTGGCCAGCCGCCGGCCCCGGCTGAAGCCGGGGGTGCCGGTCTCCACGGCGATCAGGCTCACCCCGTGCGCGCCCTGGTCGGCGGTGCGGGCGACGACCACCACCAGGTCGGCCATCTCACCGTTGGTGATGAACGTCTTCTGGCCGTTGAGGACGAGCGTGTCGCCGTCGCGGACGGCGGTGGTGCGGACACCGGCCAGGTCGGAGCCAGCGCCCGGCTCGCTCATCGCGATCGCCGTGACGAGGTCGCCGGAGCAGAAGCCCGGCAGCCACCGCTTGCGCTGGTCGTCGGTCGTCAGCTCGGTGAGGTACGGCGCCACGACGTCGTTGTGCAGGCCGAACCCGAGCCCGGAGCAGCCCGCCGCGATGATCTCCTCGACCAGCACCGCGTTGAACCGGAAGTCCTGCTGACCGCCGCCGCCGTACTCCGGGTCGACGTCCATGCCGAGCAGCCCCGCCGCCCCGGCCTTGCGCCACACCTCCCGGTCGACGATCCCCTCCGCCTCCCAGCGCTCGTGGTGCGGCACGGCCTCGCGGGTCAGGAACTCGCGGCACAGGTCGCGGAAATCGTCGTGGTCCCGCTCGTACAGATGCTGCTCCATGGCGGCAAGTGTGGCACCGCTCACCGGTGCTGCCCAGAGGCGATCAGCCGCCGCTCCAGGCCGGAGACGGGTCAGGCGACGAGAGCGCGGGCGGCCACGGTGAGGTCGGCGACCAGGCCCTCGTAGGCGACGTCCCGGTTGTCCGCGCGGAGCACCGCGGACGGGTGGATGGTGGCCAGCAGGCTGGCCTGCGGAGCGTCGGCCACCGTGCCGGCACTGTCCACCGGCACCTGTTTGAAGTGCTCGGGGTACTGCGCGGCGTCCGGCCAAGGCAGAAGCTCCCCGCGCTGCTTCGTCACCCGGAACGCCGGGCCGAGCAGCGCCTTGGCGGCGGTCGCCCCGAGAACCACCACAACCTCTGGGTTCAGCTTGGCGAACTCGGCGACCAGCCAGGGCCGGCACGCGACGATGTGCACGCGGTCCGGAGTCTGGTGGATGCGCCGCTTGCCCCGTAGCTCGAACCGGAAATGCTTGACGGCGTTCGTCAGATAGATGTGCCCCGGGTCCAGCCCGGCGTCGTCGACCGCCTGTCGCAGCAGCCGCCCGGCCGGGCCGACGAACGGCAGCCCCTTCTGGTCCTCCATGTCACCCGGCTGCTCGCCGACGAAGACGACCCGGGCGCTTTCATCGCCGCGGCCGAAAACGGTCTGCGATGCGTCCTGGTAGAGCTCACAGCCCCGACAGTCGGCGGCGGCGACGCGCAGGTCGTCGAGCGTGTCGGCCTGCGGCGGGATGAACAGCTGGGCACCGGGCGCGGTCTCGGTCTCGGCCATGACGACCGTTCTACCCCGTGTGGCCCGACTCACGCGGCCCCTCGCCCCGGCGCGTCGCCCCCACCCGCGCCGTCTCGGGTCGCCCCGCCGCCAGGACGCCGGTCAGAATTCGCGCAATGTCCCGGAAAGAGTGGTCTCGTCACCGCCGGAGGCCACTCCTTCCCCGAAGTTGTACGGATCTTGGCGGACGGCGCGGCGCCGGCACGGCCGGACGCGCCGGTACGCGGAGAGCGGATGCGGCGAGGCGGGTCAGGTCGCGTAGGCACCGGGAGCGCCGGGGCGCAGGGCGCGGGCCACCGCGTCGGCGAGCGGCGCGAGGTCGACCTCGTCGAGCGGGCTGACGGTGAGCCGGACGGCGGGGTCGGCGCCGATCCGGTAGAGCGCACCGGGCGCGACCGCCCAGTCCGCGTCCCGCAGGGCGGTCACCGTGCTCGTCTCGTCGGCCACCGGCAGCCACACGTTGATCCCGCTGCTACCCCGGGCCGGCACGCCACGCGCCGCCAGCTCGGCGATCAGGCCGGCGCGGCGCCGCTCGTAGCTCTCGCCCGCGCGGGCCACCAGCGCGGCCACGGACGGGTCGGACCACAGGTCGAGGACCAGCCGTTGCAGCACGGTGGACACCCAGCCGGCACCGGCGCGCATCCGCCCGGCCACCCGGGCAACGGTCGCCTCGTCGCCGGCCAGCACCGCCAGCCGCAGGTCGGGCCCGTACGGCTTGCTGACCGAGCGGACGAACGCCCAGCTCGGCGTCGCCCCGGCGAGCGGGTGCAGCGGGACGCGGGCCAGCTCGGCGGCGTGGTCGTCCTCGATCAGCAGCAGGTCGGACCGGCCGGCGAGCAGCGCCCGCAGCCGCCCGGCCCGCTCGGCGGAGACGGCGGCGCCGGTCGGGTTCTGCGCGCGGCTGGTGACGACCAGCGCCCGTGCACCGAGGGCCAGTGCGGCGGCGACGCCCGCCTCGGTGGGCCCGTCGTCGTCGACCGGCACACCGATCGGCCGGAGGCCGAGTGCGGCGACCAGGTCGAGCAGGTTGGCCCAGCCCGGGTCCTCCACCGCGACCGCGTCGCCGGGGCGCAGGTGGGCGCCGAGCAGGCGCTCGATGCCGTCGAGCGCACCGCCGGTGACGGTGATCTCCGCGGCCGGCACGCCGTCGGCGGCGAGCCGTTCCCGGGCCGCGTCGGCGAGCGCGGGCAGGACGGCTCTGCTCGCGTACCCGGACGGTGGGCCGAGGTGCGTGGCGAGCGCGGCCAGGTGCGGACCGAGCGGCGGCAGCAGCCGGGGGTCGGGCTGGCCGAGCGCGAGGTCGCGGACCCCGGCCGCGGGCGGCGGCAGCAGGGCCGACCGGCCACCGGCCACCGGCGGGCGGGGCCGGACGCGGGTGCCGTGCCGGCCGGCGGTGACGATCAGGCCGCGCTGACGGAGCTCCTGGTAGGCCCGCGCGACGGTGGCCGGGCTGACCGCCAGCTCGGCGGCGAGCGCCCGGACCGCGGGCAGCGCGTCCCCGGCGGCGAGGGCTCCCGACCGGATGCCGGACTCCACGCTGCCCGAAATCGCGGCCGACGTCGCCCCGGTGATCTGATAACGTACTGGCACAGTCCAGAGATTGTACTAGCACAAAGGCTGGATGTCACATGTACGCTCCCACCCCTCGCACCATCCCCACCCGCTCGCGCGACCGGATGAGCTACGACGCGGAGGCCGCGCACGCCGTGCTGGACGAGGCGTACGACTGCGCGCTCGGGTTCACGGTCGACGGGGAGCCACGGGTGCTGCCGACCCTCCACGTCCGCGTCGGCGACACGCTCTACCTGCACGGCTCGACCGGCAGCCGCCCGCTGCTCGCGGCACGGGGCGAGGGCCTCCCGGTCTGCGTGGCGGTGACGCTGCTCGACGGGCTGGTCTACGGGCGCTCCCAGTTCCACCACAGCGCCAACTACCGGTCGGTGGTCGCCCACGGCACCGCCCACCTGGTCACCGACGCCGACGAGAAGGCCCGGGTGCTGACCGCGCTGGTCGAGAAGGTGGGCCGGGGGCGCAGCACCGAGAGCCGCCCGCCGACCCGGCGCGAGCTGGCCGAGACCGCCGTCCTGGCGCTGCCGCTGCGCGAGGTGTCGGTCCGGTCCCGCACCGGCGGGGTCCGCGACGAGCCGACCGACCTCGACCTGCCGCACTGGGCCGGGGTGGTGCCGCTGCGGCTGACCGCCGGCGTTCCCGAGCCGGACGCCGGGGTGACCGCGCCGGTGCCGGCGTACCTGCGGGCGGCCCGCTCGCCCTGGCTGGAGCCGGTCGTCCTGCGCGGCGAGCACGTGGTGCTGGAGCCCTTGGACCTCGCCCATGCCGAGGAGTTGTTCACCGCCACCGGGGACCCGGAGGTGTGGCGACACCTCGGCGGCCACCAGCCGGTGGACGCCGGTGGGATGGCATCGGTGGTCCGGGCCTACCTGGCCGCGCACCACCACGGCGAACGGGTGCCGTGGGTGCAGCGCTGCGCGGCGACGGGGGCGGTGATCGGCACGACGTCGTACTACGAGGTCGACCCCGAGCGGCGCTCCGTCGCGATCGGATACACCTGGCTCGGAAGCCCCTGGTGGCGCACCGGCATCAACACGGAGGCGAAGCTGCTGCTGCTCACCCGCGCCTTCGACGAGCTGGGTGCGGTCCGGGTGGTGTGGCACACCGACATCCGCAACGAGCGCTCACAGCGAGCCATCGAGCGTCTGGGCGCGGCCCGAGAGGGCGTGCTCCGGATGCACCGGCAGCGCGCCGACGGATCCTGGCGGGACACGGTGCAGTACGCGATGACCGTCGATCAGTGGCCAAACGCACAGGTCAGGCTGCGGGAAAGGCTTCGCCCAGCGGTGCCGGCGGCGTCATGATGTCCGGCGTGCTGGGGATCACCGACATCTGGACGTACGTGCTGGGCACCGTGGCGATCGTTCTGCTGCCCGGGCCCAACTCGCTCTTCGTGCTCTCCACCGCGGCGCGGCGGGGGGTTGGGACGGGCTACCGGGCCGCGACCGGGGTCTTCGTCGGTGACGGGGTGCTGATGTTCCTCTCCGCCGCCGGGGTGGCGTCGCTGCTGAAGGCGTACCCGCCGCTCTTCCTGGTGATCAAGTACGCGGGCGCCGCGTACCTGGGCTACGTCGGGTTGAGCATGCTGCGCGGGGCCTGGCGGCGCTGGCGCACGCGCAACGACCCCGACGCCCCGCGGCTCATCGACGCGGCGGACCCGGCGGAGATGCGCAGCCCGTTCCGCAAGGCTCTGGTGATCAGCCTGCTCAACCCGAAGGCGATCCTGTTCTTCGTCTCGTTCTTCATCCAGTTCGTCGACCCGGGGTACGCGTGGCCGGCGCTGTCGTTCCTGCTGCTCGGGCTGATCGCGCAGGTCACCAGCGCGCTCTACCTGACCGCGCTGATCTTCGCGGGCACGTTCCTGGCCGCCCAGTTCCGCCGTCGGCGCCGCCTCGCCGCAGGTGCGACCACCGGGGTCGGTGCCCTCTTCCTGGGCTTCAGCGTCAAGCTGGCCACCGCCGGCGGCTGACCCGCCGGGGCGGTCAGGTGCCGTCGCCACCTCCGCCGCCGCCGCCGCCGATGCCGGCACCGCCGGCCGTGCCGCCCAGGCCGAAGCCGGGGTGGACCGGCTCGTCGGGCGGGCGGCTCACGTGAGCGGATTCGGTGATGTTCGCCGACCAGTCGGCGTGCGCCGCTGCGGCGGCGTGCCGGTTGATCGCCACGCGCAGCCACCCGTCCACCGTCGCCACCCAGTCGCGGCGGTCGGCGTCGGCGTGCCAGATCCGGAAGCGGCTGATGCTCTGGTGCGTGATCCCGGCCAGGGCGAGCCGCCGGTCGCACCAGAGGAGCACCTCCAGGCCGGCCGAGTTCGTCACGAAGATCACCTCAAGTTCGGTGATCGGTCCGGCGTACAGCGGCGCGACCCAGTAGCCCAGCCGCTGGTGCAGCGGAAGTGCCTGCTCGACGCCGGGGAGCCGGCTGTCGACCAGCCCGGCCTGACGCATCCTGAACCCGAGCGTGTCCAGAGCGCCCAGGATGTGCGCCTGGGCGGGCAGCGGGTGCACGAAGACCGGCACCATCGCACCCTGGTCGAGCTGCGGCTCGATCGCCACCTCGGTCCGCAGACCCATCCGCATACTGAGGATCGGCACCCCGCCGAAGATCGTCACCGGGGTCTCCCACGGCATCGGGAACTGGAACGGGATGCTCCGGGCCCGCCCGGCGCGCAGCACGAACGCGCCGGCTGCCTCCTCCTGGTGGAACTGCACCAGCCGGCGGGCACCCTCGGGATCGTCCGGCTCGGCGGTGGCGACCAGGCCGAGCCGGACGTGCAGCACCGGTACGTCGGTGGAGCCGGCGCTGACCAGCACCCGCCCCGGCAGGTGCAGCCCGGGGCGCGTGCTCGGGTTGGCCAGCGCGGTCCGCACGGTCAGCCCCGTCCAGCCCGACTCCGGCGACACCCCCGTCAGCCGCACGCCACTCCCCCGATTTCGGCGTCGACGTGCCGGGCGGGCGCCCGGCACCTGCGGCCGGGTCCGGAGCGGCCGCGGGGCCGGCGGCGCGAACGCCGGCCGACCCCGCTTACCCCTCCGGTCTCACCGCAACCGTCGTCCGCGCGGGACCGGGTCGGTCTCGTCGTCGAACTCGCCGATGACCTCCTCGAGCAGGTCCTCCAGGGCGACGAACCCGATCGGGCGGGCCGGCCCGCCGCCGTTGCGGACGAGCGCCAGCTGCGACTGCCGCGCCCGCATCGCCGCCACCGCCTCGGTCACCGTGGCTGACGCCGGCAGGGTGAAGGCGTTGGCCATCAGCTCGCCGGCCGTCGCCTCCGGGCGGGTCGCGGTGGCCCGTACGGCCTCGCGGACGTGCACCAGGCCGCAGACGTCGCCCGCCTCGTCCAGCACGGCGAGACGCGACCGGCCGCTGTCCCGGCTGACCTGCTCGATCCGACCGGCGCCGTCGCCGCGGCGTACGGTGACCATCCGGTCGAACGGCTCCATGATCTGGGCCACGGTGGTGCCCTGCAGCTCGAGCATGCTGGTCAGCAGCCGGTGCTGCTCGGCGCCGAGCAGGCCGTGCTCCCGGGACTGCTCCAGCAGGATCCGCAGCTCGTCCGGCCCGTGCACCTGGGCGAGCTGGTCCTGCGGCTTGACCTTGACCAGTCGCAGGATGCCGTTGGCGAGGGCGTTCAGGGCCGACAGCACCGGCCGGGAGATCCAGGCGAAGGCCCGGAACGGCAGCGCCAGGAGCGTCGCCGAGCGCTCGGCGTCGGTGATGGCCCACGACTTCGGCGCCATCTCGGCGACCACCAGGTGCAGGAACGTCACCAGGCTGAGGGCGAAGATCAAGGCGATCGCGTGGCTGGCCGCGTCGGGCAGGCCCACGGCGTGCAGCAGGGGGCTGACCAGGTGCTCGATGGCCGGTTCGGCGAGCGCACCGAGGCCCAGCGTGCACAGGGTGATGCCCAGCTGAGCGCCGGCGAGCATGAGCGACAGCTCCCGTACGCCGTCGAGGGCGGCCCGGGCGGCGCGGCTGCCGCCCGCGGCGGCGTGCTCCAGCCGGTACCGCTTGCTGGCAACGAGGGCGAACTCGGCGGCGACGAAGAAGCCGTTCAGCGCGAGCAGGACCACCGAGGTGACGAGTGCGACGCCGGGGCTCACGCGGTCACCTCCTGGCGGCCGCCCGGCCGGAGCAGGCGGAGCCGGACGGAGTCGGCGACGTGCCGGTCGACCGCGAGCACCTCGACCAGGGCCCGGGAGCCGACCGTGGCGTCGTCGCCGTCCACGGGCAGGGTGACCTCCAGCCGGTCGCCGACCTCGGGCACCCGGCCCAGCTCCCGCATCACGAGCCCGGAGAGGGTGTCGTACTCCGGGGCCTCGGGCAGGGAGATGCCGGTACTGTCGGCGACCTCGTCGATGCGCCAGCGGGCGGGGACCACCCACGAGCCGTCGTCCTGCCGGGTCGGGGTCCGCTCCGGCGGGTCGTCCTCGTCGCGGATCGGGCCGACCAGCTCCTCGGCGATGTCCTCGAGGGTGATCACGCCGGCGAAGCCGCCGTACTCGTCGACCACGCACGCGAGCTGCCGGTGCCCGGACCGGAGCCGGTCCAGCACCGTCGGCAGCGGCAGGGTCTCCGGCACCAGCAGCGGCGGTACGGCCACCGCGCTCACCGGGGTGGTGGCGCGGCGCTCGAGCGGTACGCCGAGCACGTCGGCGATGCCGATGACGCCGACGACGTCGTCCACGCCCTCGGCGCCCCGCACAGGGAACCGGGAGCGGCCGGTGTCCAGCAGCTCGACGACCCGGCTGACCGGCTCGTGGGCGCGGACGGTGTGCACGTCGACCCGGGGCACCATGGCCTCCCCGGCGGTGAGCTGCCGGAAGTCCAGCCCGCGGTCGAGCAGGGTGGACATCTCGGCGGTCAGGCGCCCCTCCTCGCGGGACTCGGCGATGATCTGTTCGAGGTCCTCCGGGGTGGCGCCGCTGGGCAGCTCCTCGATCGGTTCGATGCCGACCCGGCGGAGCAGCCGGACGGCGGACCGGTCGAAGAGCTTGATCAGCGGGCCGGCGACCTTCAGGTAGATGAGGGTGGAGCTCGCGAGCGCCCGGGCGAGCGACTCGGCGCGGGCGATGGCGAGGTTCTTCGGGGCCAGCTCGCCGAGCACCATCTGCACGACGGTGGCGATGAGCAGGGCGAGAGCCACGGACAGGGTCAGGCTGACGCCCGTCGACATCCCCGCCGCACCGAAGAGCTGCGCCAGGCCCGCGCCGAGGTACGGCTCGGCCACGTAACCGACCAGCAGCGCCGTGACGGTGATGCCGAGCTGGGCGCCGGAGAGCATGAAGGAGAGCCGGCCGGTCACCTGGAGGGCCCGGGCGGCGGCCTTGTCGCCGTCGTCGGCACGCTGCTTGAGCTTGCCCCGGTCCACGGCGACGTAACCGAACTCCTGGGCCACGAAGTAACCGGTGGCGGCGGTGAGCACGATGATGAGGAGAAGACCGACGACGATCAGCACGGGCGGCTCAGGGCTCCCGTACGCGTCGGGGTCAGGGAATGCCGGGCGCGACCCGGCTGGCTACTGCTGCCCTCCTGGGCAGAAGCGTCGATCATGCCGCCCATTTTATCGGCAATCCGCTGTGCGGTCGCTGACAGTGCGGGGAAGGGGGCCCACCGGCGCGGGGACCCCCTCCCGTCGCAGCGTCAGCTCTGGGTGATCTTCACGTCGTCGACGGCGGCTTCGACGAGACTGGCGCCGCTGGCGTCCGCCGCGTCGATGACTATGCGCACCGTCTGTCCCCGGAGCGCCGAGATGTCCGCGCTGCCGGTCTGCCAGGCCGCGGCCCGGTTGCTCGCCGCCCCGGTGGCGTTCAGCGCCGTGACGGTGCTGGTCCCGACCACGCGGACGCGGAGGTAGTCGGCGCTGCTGGCGTTGGTGAGGTGGGCGAGGTACCAGGAGAACGAGAGGGTCAGGGTGCCGGTCGAGGGCAGCGTGACCGCCGGGGACTGGATCGTGCTGATCCCGCCGTCGAGGTCGTACGCCCCGGCGCTGCTGCCGGCGAGCGCGCCGGTGACGAGGTCGAAGCTGCCGCTCACCGTGGTGCCGAGCTGGGTGGTCACCCCGGAGCTGCTGGTGGCGGCGGGGTCACCGCGCTCCCACGCGCCGGCCGTGGCGGTGTCGGTGCCGGCCGGGTTGACGGCCCAGCCGGCGGACGTCTCGAAGGTGTCGCTCCAGACCGTGCTGCCCGGCGGGGTCGCCGCCTGGGCCAGCGCCCACACCGTGTACGCGATCGCGTCGGCGTTCCGGTTCAACGCGGTGTCGTTGATGTTGCTGCTGGTGTCGCACGAGCGGTGGTAGCAGGGGTCGAAGGCCTGCCCCGCCGTGCCGCCCCAGAGCGACGCCTGGGTGCTCGACTTGATGCCCTCCGCGCCGGTGAAGGTGCCGCCGGCGGGGATGCCGACCGAGATGAACGGGCCGTAGTCGCTGCGGCCGTCGAAGTCGGTGCCCCGGGTCGGCACGCCGATCGAGGTGAAGTACGCCTGGATGGTCTGCTCGATCTGCGCCGAGCCGGCGGGGCCGGGCCCCGCGCCCACCCCGTCGGAGTTGTCCCCGTCGTACACGAAGTAGCCGGCGTTCGGCGAGCCGACCATGTCGAAGTTCAGGTACTGCTTGATCTTGGCGCGCTCCGCCGTGGGCAGGGTGTTCACGTAGTGCCGCGAGCCGCGCAGGCCCAACTCCTCCGCACCCCACCAGGCGAACCGCAGGCGCTTGTCGGGGGTGAAGCCGCTGCCGGGCACCGCGAGCGCCACCTCCAGGATGGCGGCGGATCCCGAGCCGTTGTCGTTGATGCCCGGCCCGGCGCTGACGCTGTCCAGGTGCGCTCCGGTCATCACCACCGCGTTCGGGTCGCCGGCCGGCCAGTCGGCGATCAGGTTGTAGCCGGTGGCGCCGTTGTAGGTGAAGGACTGCACGACCGTGCTGTAGCCGACGGCGTCGAGTTGCGCCTTGACGTAGTTGACCGAGGCGAGGTAGCCGGGGCGGCCGTGCGCCCGGTTGCCGCCGTTGGCGTTGGCGATCGACTGGAACTGCGTCAGGTGGGCCTTCACGTCGGCCAGCGGAATGTCCGGCGCGGCGACGGCGGCCGGCGCCGGGGCGGCGTCGGGGTCGATCGGCGCGGCGGCGGCCGACGATGCGGTCACGGCCGTCACGGCCGCGGCGGCCAGGGCAGCCAGCCGGGCGGGTCGGGAGGTTCGGGGTCTCATGGGTCCTCCGTGCGGGGATCCCGGTCGCGCCGGTGGGCGCGACCGCGCGGTCCGGCCATCGATCGATGACCATCACTGCGCAGGGTGCAGCGGGACACCCGGTACGGCAAGACGCAAGCCGCCGGAATCGCCACCCAGCCGCAATTGCGACCCGCCGGAAACGGCGTTAAGAAGGGGCCCTTCCACTACCGGAGGCGTTAATAAGGGGCCCTTCCTTCCAACTCGTCGGCGTCGAGCAGGGTGCGGTCGACGCGGTTCGAGCGGTATGCGGCCCGACCGATCATCTGCGCGGCCACCGGGGCGGTGGCCAGTTGGAAGAGCGCCACCAGCGCGATCATCCCCAGGTCCGCCGGGGACCGGAGGCGCAGCGCCAACCCCGCCAGGAGGAGCAGCACCCCCAGCGTCTGCGGCTTGGTGGCGGAGTGCATCCGGTCCAGCACGTCGGGGAAGCGCAGCACCCCGATCCCGGCGGCCAGGCTGAGCAGGGCGCCGGCCACCAGCAGGGTGGCGCCGAGCCAGTCCGCGACGGTCCCGGCCATCAGTGCTCCTCCCGGACGGCGAAGCGGACCAGCGAGACCGAGCCGATGAAGCCCAGCAGCGAGAGCACCACCAGCACCGGCAGCGTCGTGGCGTGCCGGTTCACCGCGGCCTCGGCGCCGACCGCACCGACCATCGTCGCCAGCAGCATGTCGGCGGCGACCACCCGGTCCAGCAGGGACGGTCCCCGGTAGAGCCGGATCAGTGCCAGCAGCGCGGTGACCGAGAACAGGACGGTCAGGACGACGGCGAGGACGACGGTCATCGGGTACCCCTCTCGACGGACTGGTCCAGTTGGCGCAGCTCGGCGGCGGAGCCGATCGCCCGCACGATCCGCGACTCGACGGCGCGCACCCGCTCCCGGTTCGCGGCGAGTTCCCGCCGACCGTGGGTGTCCAGCACGTGGACGTAGAGCGTGCCGGCCTCCCGGTCCACCTCGAGGATCAGGGTGCCGGGCACCAGCGACACCGCCTCCGCGGTGAGGGCCAGGTTCAGGTCGCTGGGCACGCGCAGCCGCACCGCGACGATCGCGCTGTGCGGGCGGTAGCCGGGCCGCAGCGCCAGCCCGGCGACCCGGAAACTGGCGGTGACCAGCTCGCCCGCCGTCCGGAGCACCAGCACCAGCAGTGGGCCGGGGCGGACGCGTCCGGCGAACGTGACCGGCGGCAGCGGGAAGAACACCAGCACCACGGCGGCCACCAGCAGCCCGCCGAGCAGGTTGCCCCAGGAGAATTCGCCCCACAGCAGGTTCCAGACCAGCACCAGCCAGCCGGACGCGATCAGTTGGTCCCGCCACCGCTTCACGCGCCCGCGCGGCGGGGCGACCTTGCCGGGTTCGGCGGTCACGGCGGCACCTCTGTTCGCGACTGCGGGGCTCGCAGACCCGGCTCACTCCTCGCGCTCACGGCGTCCCCGCCGGGAACACGGCCCGCACGTACGGAGTGCGGGCGAGCAGGTCGGTGGCGGCGTCCGCGGTGACGTCGAAGAGCGGGCCGGCGCCCACGGTCAGCGTCAGCCCGAGCGCGACCAGGGCGACGGTCGCGCCGATCATCAGCGCGGGCAGGCGTACCGCCGGCTCGGTGGTGGCCAGCCGCGGCGCCCGCCAGAAGGCGATGTTCCACACCCGGGACGCCACGTAGAGGGTGAGCAGGCTGGTCACCGTGCCGGCGGCGACCAGCGCGCCGGGCAGGACGCCGCCGGTCGCCACGCCCGCCTGGAGGAGGCCGAGCTTGCCGAGGAACCCGGAGAACGGCGGGATGCCGGCCAGGTTCATCGCGGAGACGAAGAAGAGCACCGCGAGCAGCGGCGCCACCCGGGACAGCCCGCCGATCCGGCGCAGGTCGGTGCTGCCGGCCCGCTCCTCGACCAGCCCGGCGACGAGGAACAGGGTGGTCTGGATGGTGATGTGGTGCACCACGTAGAAGATCGCGCCGGAGAGCCCGGCGACGGTGCTCAGCGCCACCCCGAAGACCATGAAGCCGATGTGACTGACCAGGGTGAACGAGAAGAGCCGCTTCATGTCGGACTGAGCGACCGCACCGAGGATGCCGATCAGCATCGTCGCCCCGGCCACCACCATCAGCAGGCCGGCCACGCGCCCGCCGGGGAAGAGCAGGGTCTCGGTCCGGATGATCGCGTACACGCCGACCTTGGTGAGCAGGCCGGCGAAGACCGCGGTGACCGGGGCCGGGGCGGTCGGGTAGCTGTCCGGCAGCCAGGCCGACAGCGGGAAGACCGCCGCCTTGACGCCGAAGGCGAGCAGCAGCATCAGCTGCAGGCTCAGGCGTACGCCGTCGGGCAGCGCGTCCAGGCGCGGCGCGAGCTGGGCCATGTTGAGCGTACCGGTGGCCGCGTACACGAGGCCGAGGGCGGTCAGGAAGGTCATCGACGACAGGATGCTGACCACGACGTACGTGGAGCCGGTGCGGATCCGCGTCTCGGTGCCGCCGAGCGTGATCAGTACGAAGCTCGCCGCCAGCAGCACCTCGAAGCCGACGAAGAGGTTGAACAGATCCCCGGCGAGGAACGCGTTGGTCACACCGGCGGTCAGCACCAGGTAGGTCGGGTGGAAGATCGCCACCGGCGTCTTCTCCCCGGTCTCCCCCTGGCCCTGCCCGATCGAGTAGAGAAGCACGCACAGCGTCACCGCCGCCGAGACCACCAGCATCAACGCGGCCAGCTGGTCGGCGATCAGCACGATCCCCACCGGCGCCGGCCACCCGCCGATCTGCACGACCACCGGCCCGTGCCGGTAGGCGTGCACGAGCAGCGCCACCGCCACCGCCAGCGTGGCGGCGAGGCAGCTCACGCTGACCGTCCGCTGCACCCGGGGCCAACTGGCCACCAGCAGGGTCAGGGCGGCGCCGAGCAGCGGCACCACCACCGGCAGCGCCAGCAGGCGGCTCACCGCTTCCTCCCGGCGTACCCGGTCATCCGGGACCATCCCCGCCGCGGGCCCGGCGGCGGTGCGCGGGCCCCGGGTCGACCTGCTCCGGGTCCGCATCCGGGCCCTCGCCGCCGAGGTCGGCGGTGGCCACCTCGTTGCGCTCGGCCTGCCGCACGACCTGGCGGTCCTCGATGTCGTCGGGCACCTCGTCGTCGCCGGTCAGGTACCAGCTTCGGTAGCTGACGGCCAGCAGGAACGCGGTCAGGCCGAAGGTGATGACGATGGCGGTGAGCACCATCGCCTGCGGCAGCGCGTCGCTCATCGCGCCGGTCGGGGCGGTGCCGGCCACGGGCGCGGCCCCGGACCGGCCACCCAGCAGGATGAGCAGGTTGACGCCGTTGCCGAGCAGGATCACCCCGAGCAGGATCCGGGTCAGGCTGCGTTCCAGCAGCAGTGTCACCCCGCAGGCGACCAGCACCCCGACGGCGACGATCAGCGCCAGGGTGGGGCCCGCCACGCCGGACCTCACGAGCCCTCCCCGCCGCGGTCGACGGCCAGGCCGCGGTCGCCGTGGCCCGCCGCCTCGATGTGCCGGTCCACCTCCGCGCCCAGGCTGCGCAGGATGTCCAGCACCAGCCCCACCACCACGAGGTAGACGCCGACGTCGAAGAAGAGCGACGTGACCACGTAGAAGTCGCCGACCAACGGCAGCGACAGGTCGACCTTCGTGCTGGTGAACACCTGCGCGCCCGCGAGCAGGGCGACCACGCCGGTGCCGACCGAGACGGCGAGCCCGGCGCCCAGCACCGTGCCGGCGCCGACCGGCGCGGCCTCGGCCAGCTCGTACCGGCCGCCGGCGAGGTAGCGCACCACGAGAGCCAGGCCCGCCACCAGACCGCCGGCGAAGCCGCCGCCGGGCGCGTTGTGCCCGGAGAAGAGCAGGAACAGCGAGAAGACCACCACGGTGTGGAAGATCAGCCGGGTGACCACCTCAAGCACGATCGAGCGGCGCCGCTCGCTGAGCGTCGGGCCACCGCGCAGCCACACCGGCCGTCCCGGGCGGTTGACGCGGCCGGCCGGCTCCGGGCGCCGGGGCCGGGGGCCGGTGCGGGAGCGCTGGAAGACCAGGCTGGCCACTCCGGTCGCGGCCACCACCAGCACCGCGAGTTCGCCCATCGTGTCCCAGGCGCGGATGTCCACCAGGGTCACGTTGACCACGTTGCGCCCGTAGCCCTCGCCCACCGCCAGGTCGGGGAACGCGTCGGAGATGGTGGGCGCGGTCCGGGCGCCGCCGGCGGCCAGCGCGAGACCGGCCGCGACCACGCCGACGGCCAGCCCGATCGCGCGGCGTACCCAGCGGCGCCGGCGCAGCGGCCGGACCGAGAACCGTTGCGGCAGCCGGCGCAGCACCAGCGCGAAGACCGCGATGGTGGCGGTCTCGACGAGGAACTGGGTCAGCGCCAGGTCGGGCGCCCCGTACAGCACGAAGAGCAACGCGCTGCCGTAGCCGGTCATCCCCACCAGCAGCATCGCGGTGAGCCGCCGCCGGGCCCCCACCGCAAGCACCGCCGCGACGGCGACCACCGTCACCACGACCACCTGCAGCGGGTTGTCCCACAGGGCGATCCGCTCCCGCCACGGGCGGGCCGTCAGCAGCGCCCCGCCGGACACGACGGCGAGCGCGATCAGGATCGTGCCGAGGTACTGCGGCAGCGAACCCCGCTGGGTGACCGCCGTGACCTCGACCGCGAGCCGGTCGAACCGGCGGGTGATCCACTCGTACCCCTGGTTGCCGCTGACCGGGGCGTGCAGCCGCGCCAGCACCGGGGCGAGGGGGCCGCGCAACGCGAACAGCGCCGCGCCGCCGGCCACGGCGACCGCGGAGAGGCCGAGCGCGGGGCTGAGGCCGTGCCACAGCGCCAGGTCCTTGCCCACCGGGCCGAACAGCTCGGCGTACGGGCGCAGCACGTGATCGAGCACCCCGGCCGCCGGACCGGCGACCAGTCCCGCCCCGGCGAGCAGGGCGGGCGGGGCGAGCAGCGGCACGGCGATCCGGCCGACGTCGGTCGGCTCGACCCCGGGCCGGTCGCCGAAGGCGCCCCAGACGAACCGGGCGCTGTACGCGACGGTCAACGCGGTGCCGGCGACCAGCGCGGCGAGCACCACCGGGCGGTCGAGGAACGCGGCGAGGACGGCCTCCTTGGCCACGAACCCGACCAGCGGCGGCAGGCCGGCCATCGACGCCGCGGCGAGCACCGCGACGGCGGTCAGCAGCGGCTCCCGGCGCCCCAGGCCGGACAGCTCCCGCAGGTCCCGGGTGCCGGCGCCGTGATCGACGATGCCCAGCACGAGGAAGAGCGCCGCCTTGAACAGGGCGTGCGCGAGCAGCATCGCCACGCCGGCCAGCGCGGCGTCCGGCGTACCCGCGCCGACCACCACGACGAGCAGGCCGAGCTGGCTCACCGTCCCGTACGCCAGCAGCAGCTTCAGGTCGGTCTGCCGCAGCGCCGCCCAGCCGCCCACGACCATGGTGGCCAGGCCGGCGACCGTGACCACCGGGCGCCACGGCCCGACGGTGGCCAGCGCCGGCGCGAGCAGCCCGATCAGGTAGACCCCGGCCTTCACCATCGCGGCGGCGTGCAGGTACGCGCTGACCGGAGTCGGCGCCGCCATCGCCACCGGCAGCCACGACGTGAACGGCAGCACCGCCGACTTGGCCAGCGCCCCGACCAGGATCAGCAGCACCGCCGTCACCAGGTACGCCCCGCCCGGCAGCGACGCGGTGGCCAGCTCCGACCAGCGGTAGGTCCCGGCGTGCGTGCCGAGCATGACGAACCCGACCAGCATGGCCAAGCCGCCGAGCGTGGTGACGGTCAGCGCCTGGGCCGCCGCCCAGCGGCTGGAGCGGCGTTCGGTGCTGTGCCCGATCAGCAGGTACGAGAAGATCGTCGTCAGTTCCCAGCAGACGTAGAGCAGCAGCAGGTCGTCGGCGAGGACCAGGCCGAGCATCGCGCCGGCGAAGGCCACCAGGACGGCCGCGAAGCGGGCCAGGCCGAGGGAGCCGGGCCCGAAGTACCGGCCGCTGTAGACCAGCACCAGCGCCCCGACGCCGCCGACGAGCAGGGTCATCAGCCAGGACAGGGTGGTCGTCCGCAGCGCCAGCTCGAGCCCGAGCTGGCGGATCCAGGGGTACGTCTCGACGACCGACCCGCCGTCGGTGACCGCCGGCGTACGGGCCAGCGCCCAGCCGAACGCGGCGGCCGGAGCGAGGGCGAGCAGGTAGCACGCGCGCGGCCCCCACCACCGGACGAGCGGCGGCGCGGCGAGCGCCGCCACGAGGTGGAGGATCAGCAGTACGAGCACCCGCACTCCCCGTCGAGGTGGCGGCGGCGCGCCGGGCCGGGCCGCACCGCGCGGGCCGCCCGGGTCGGGGCGGCGTCAGAACCTGGGGCGTGGCCGGCACCCGCCGGCCTTCGCCGTCGACCTGCGAACCGTGCCCCAGGTGCGATCAGACGTCAGATCGCCGAGGGCCGGGGTTGTTTTGCGGGAATTCGCACGTCGCCGCGCCGTCGGACATTGGGTTCCGGCTGTCGGTCGCGATGCCGCCGGCATCGGGCGATCCTGGTCGGCGGAACCCCGCGATGCCGCCGGCATCGAGTCGATCATCAGTGCGCGACCGGGCGACGCCCGGGCTCGTCAGCGGGCGGCGACCTCGGCGTCGGCGAGGTCGGTGGTGGGGTCGCCGGTGCGGGGCACCGGCTCGCGGACCGGGAGGTCGCGGCGGGCCTCGACGAGCAGGTCGGGCCGGCCGAGCTGAACCACGACCCGGTTGACCACCCGCTGGGCGGCGGCGAGCGAGCGCACCGACAGCAGCCGCCCCCGGCTCTCCCGGCGCAGGACGAAGAAGTGCACGGCCGCGCGGACCCGGCCCCGGTCGGCGGCGCTCGCCCGCGCGGTCGACACGACCAGCTCGCGCAGTGCGTGGGCGAGCCGCTCGGCGAGTTCCAGTTCGGGACCGGTCAGGCCGGCGCGGACGGCGGCGAGATGACTGTCGACCTTGCGGATGAGCACGTCGGTGCCGGGCTCGACATTCCGCTCCTCGACAGCCATCCGATCCCCTCCGCCCCGCCCTCGCGTCCCGAGTGAAGTTACTTTATGTTGTGGGTCACAAGCAAGCAGTTAAGTAAGACTTAACGCATTCATTGTCATATCCGTCGCTTTTGGCGTTGAGCCGGACAGAACGCGCGGTGGGCGGGCGTGGTTGTCAGACCGCCGGGGCAGGATGGAAGGCGTGGCGGAGGCGACGGGAGACGCGGGCGGGTCGGCGACGGGCGAGGCGCTCGCCGCGTTCGGCACGGCCACCCGGGAGTGGTTCACCGCCGCGTTCGCCGCGCCCACCGGGGCGCAGACGGGCGCCTGGCGGTCCATCGGCGCCGGGCACAACGCCCTGGTGGTGGCGCCCACCGGCTCCGGCAAGACGCTCGCCGCCTTCCTCTGGTCGCTGGACCGGCTGGCGCGCGAGCCCGCCCCGGCCGACCCCCGGCAGCGCTGCCGGGTGCTCTACGTCAGTCCGCTCAAGGCACTCGCGGTCGACGTCGAGCGCAACCTGCGCACCCCGCTCGCCGGCATCCGCCAGGCCGCCACCCGCCTCGGCCTCACCCCGCCCCAGATCACCGTGGGCATGCGCACCGGGGACACCCCCGCCGACGAGCGGCGCGCCTTCGCCCGCACCCCACCGGACATCCTCATCACCACACCGGAGTCGCTGTTCCTGCTGCTCACCTCCGCCGCCCGCGACTCGTTGCGGGGCGTCGAGACGGTGATCGTCGACGAGGTGCACGCGGTCGCCGGCACCAAGCGAGGGGCCCACCTCGCGCTGTCGCTGGAGCGCCTCGACGAGCTGCTGCCCGCCCCGGCCCAGCGGATCGGCCTGTCCGCGACGGTCCGCCCGGTCGACACCTGCGCCCGCTTCCTCGGCGGGGTCCGGCCGGTCGACGTCGTCGCCCCGCCCACCGCCAAGACGATCGAGGTCGGCGTGCAGGTCCCGGTGGAGGACATGACGCGCCTCGACGAGCAGGAGCCGCCCGAGGACGATCTCGGCGGCTTCGGCGCGCGCCGGGCGTCGATCTGGCCGGCGGTGGAGGAGCGGGTGTTCGCCCTGATCCGGGCGCACCGCTCGACCATCGTCTTCACCAACTCACGCCGCTCGGCCGAGCGGCTCTGCGCCCGGCTCAACGAGCTGGCGGCCGAGGAGCTGGCCGCCAGCGGCCCGGCGGGCGGTGCCGGCACGAGCCCGGACGCCGGGACGGGTGGCGGAGCCTGGGGCGGGCCGGTCGGACCGGCGCGGGTCAACCGGCCGCCGGCCGAGCTGATGGCACAGGCCGGGGCGGCGGCCGGCGCACCGCCGGTCATCGCGCGGGCGCACCACGGCAGCGTCTCCCGGGAGGAGCGCAAGCACATCGAGGAGGCGCTCAAGTCCGGGCAGCTTCCCGCGGTGGTGGCCACCTCCAGCCTGGAGCTGGGCATCGACATGGGTGCGGTCGACCTCGTGGTGCAGATCGAGGCCCCGCCGAGCGTCGCCGCCGGCCTGCAACGGGTCGGGCGCGCCGGGCACCAGGTCGGCGCGGTGTCCCGGGGCGTGGTGTTCCCCAAGCACCGGGGCGACCTGCTCTCCTGCGCGGTGGTGGCCGAGCGGATGACCGAGGGCGCCATCGAGGAGCTGCACTACCCACGCAACCCGCTGGACGTGCTTGCCCAGCAGATCGTCGCGATGGTGGCCCTCGACCCGTGGCGGGTCGGGGACCTGGCCGTGGTCGTACGGCGGGCCGCGCCCTTCGCCGAGCTTCCCGACTCGGCCCTGCACGCCGTGCTGGACATGCTCTCCGGGCGGTACCCCTCGACCGCGTTCGCCGAGCTGCGTCCCCGCCTGGTGTGGGACCGGGCGACCGACGTGCTGACCGGCCGGCCCGGCGCCCAACGCCTCGCGGTGACCAGCGGCGGCACCATCCCCGACCGGGGCCTGTTCGGGGTCTTCCTGGCCGGGGCGGAGCGGGCCGCCCGGGTCGGCGAGCTGGACGAGGAGATGGTCTACGAGTCCCGCGTCGGCGACGTCTTCCTGCTCGGCTCGTCGTCCTGGCGCATCGAGGACATCACCCCCGACCGGGTGCTCGTCTCCCCCGCCCCCGGCCAGGCCGCCAAGATGCCCTTCTGGAAGGGCGACCAGCCGGGGCGCCCGGTGGAGCTGGGCCGGGCCATCGGCACCCGGGTCCGCACCCTGCTTCGGCAGGGCGACGACGACGCCGTCGCCGCGCTCCGCGCCGGTGGGCTGGACGACTGGGCGGCCGGCAACCTGATGGCGTACCTGCGCGAGCAGCAGGCGGCCACCCGGGCGCTGCCGGACGACCGGACGGTGGTGGTGGAGCGGTTCCGCGACGAGTTGGGCGACTGGCGGCTCGCCGTGCACAGCGTGCTCGGCGCCCGGGTCAACGCACCGTGGGCGTTGGCGATCGGCCGCCGGCTCACCGAGCGGTACGGGGTGGACGCCCAGGTGATGCCCTCCGACGACGGCATCGTCGTCCGCCTGCCGGACACGGCGGAGGAGCCGCCCGGCGCCGACGTGATCGTCTTCGAGCCCGACGAGATCGCCCAGCTGGTCGAGGAGTCGGTCGGCACGTCGGCGCTGTTCGCGGCCCGGTTCCGGGAGTGCGCCGCCCGGTCGTTGCTGCTGCCCCGCCGGGATCCGCGCCGCCGCCAGCCGCTGTGGCAGCAGCGGCAGCGCGCGGCGCAGCTGCTCGACGTCGCCCGCGAGTACGCGGACTTCCCGGTCACCCTGGAGGCCGCCCGGGAGTGCCTCCAGGACGTCTTCGACCAGCCTTCGCTCGCCGCGCTGATGCGCGAGCTGGCCGCGCGGAAGGTGCGCCTCGTCGAGGTGGAGACCCCGCAGCCGTCGCCGTTCGCACGCTCCCTGCTCTTCGGCTACGTCGGAGCCTTCCTCTACGAGGGCGACGCACCCCTCGCCGAGCGGCGCGCCGCCGCCCTCGCGCTGGACTCGGCACTGCTCGGGGAACTGCTCGGCCGGGTCGACCTGCGGGAGCTGCTCGACCCGGCGGTGCTCGCCGAGACCGACCGCCAGCTGCGCTGGCTCACCGAGCAGCGCCGCCCCCGCGACGCGGAGGACGTGGTCGAGCTGCTGCGCGTCGTCGGTGACCTCACCGCCGAGGAGCTGGCGACGCGCGGGGTGCCGGCGGAGTGGCTGACCGGGCTGGAGGCCGCCCGGCGGGTGCTGCGGGTCCGCATCGCCGGCGAGGACCGCTGGGTCGTCGTGGAGGACGCGGCCCGCCTGCGCGACGCGCTGGGCGTGGCGCTTCCGGTCGGCGTGGCCGAGGCCTATCTGGCGCCGGTGGCCGATCCGCTCGGCGACCTCGTCGCCCGGTACGCGCGCACCCACGGCCCGTTCGCCGCCGCCACCTGCGCGGCCCGGTTCGGGCTCGGCGTGTTCGTGGTCGAGCAGGCGCTGCGCCGGCTCGCGGCCGCCGGCCGGGTGGTGTCCGGGGAGTTCGCGCCCGACACGGTCGGCACCCAGTGGTGCGACGCCGAGGTGCTGCGGATGCTGCGCCGCCGGTCCCTCGCGGCGCTGCGCCGGGAGATCGAGCCGGTGCCGCCCCGGGCGCTGGCCACGTTCCTGCCCCGGTGGCAGCAGGTCGGTTCCTCGGCGCGCGGGGTGGAGGCGGTCGCCGCAACCGTCGAGCAGTTGCAGGGCGTGGCGGTGCCCGCGTCCGCACTGGAACGGCTGGTGCTGCCGGCGCGGGTCGCCGACTACTCCCCCGCCCAGCTCGACGAGCTGTGCGCCAGCGGGGAGGTGGTGTGGGCCGGTTCCGGGGCGATCTCCGGCGGCGACGGCTGGGTCACCCTCGCGTACGCGGACACCGCCCCGCTGCTGCTCCCCCCGCCCGACGAGTCGCTCAGCCGCACCCCGCTGCACGACGCGGTGCTCGACGCCCTCGGCGACGGCCAGGCACTGTTCTTCCGGTCCCTGTCCGACCGCGTCGGTTCGACGGACGACGCCGCCCTGACCGCCGCCGTATGGGATCTGGTCTGGGCCGGCCACCTCACCAACGACACCCTCGCCCCGCTGCGCGCGGTGCTCGGCGGTGGTGGCGCGCACCGGTCCCGCCCGGCCGCGCCGCGCACCCGGTACCGGCGTCCGGGCCGGGTCGCGCTGCCCACCCGCAGCGGCCCGCCCACGGTCGCCGGGCGGTGGTCGCGCCTGCCGGAGCGGGACACCGATCCGACCCGCCGCGCGGCGGCCCTCGCCGACGTCCTGCTGGAACGGCACGGGGTGGTGACCCGGGGCGCGGTCGTCGCCGAGCAGGTGACCGGCGGCTTCGCCGCCGTCTACCCGGTGCTGTCCGCGCTGGAGGAGCGGGGGGCCGCCCGCCGCGGCTACTTCGTCGAGGGGCTCGGCGCCGCCCAGTTCGCGGTGCCCGGTGCGGTCGACCGGCTCCGCGCCCTGGCCGACCCGGCCGACGGGGGGCGGGCCCGTGGCGGGCCGGCCCTGGTCCTCGCCGCGACCGACCCGGCCAACCCGTACGGCGCGGCGCTGCCCTGGCCCGAGCGGGTGGTCGACTCGGGCGACGGCGCGGCACCGGCGACCGGGCACCGGGCCGGCCGCAAGGCGGGCGCCCTGGTGGTGCTGGTCGCCGGCGACCTCGTGCTCTACGTCGAGCGGGGTGGCCGGACGCTGCTCTCCTTCACCGACGACGCCGACACGCTGGCCGCGGCCGGCAAGGCGCTCGCCGACGTGGTCCACTCCGGAGCGCTCGGGGCGATCTCGGTGGAGCGGGCCGACGGCGAGGCGGTGCACTCGTCGCCCCTGCGCGACGCGCTGACCGCCGCCGGCTTCCGGGCCACCCCGCGCGGTCTGCGCCTGCGGGGCTGAGACCGTCTCCCAGGTCAGCGCAGCTCGGTGAGCACCTTCTCGTACTTCGGGCGCTCGGCGGCCGGCGTCTTCGCCTCCAGGTAGTTGAGCACCACCGCGCCGTCCTGGAACGACTGGCCGTCCCAGGTCTCGGCGATCTCCTTGGCGCTGACCTCGTCGGGGAACACGTACACCGTCACCCCGTCGGTGGCGATCAGCTCCGAGCAGCCCAGGCCGAGCCCGTCCGGTCCACAGTCGACCGACCGGTCCTTCGCGTCGGTGACCTTGAGGCCAGCCGCCTTGAACGCCGCCACGACCTCCCGCGCTCCGGGCGCGGCGGTCGGGCGGGACGGCAGCACCGCCTTCGGCACGCTCGTCGGCCGGCGCTCGGTGGCACCGGTCGCGCTCGGCCCCACCGCGTCGCCCGACGCCGACCCCTCGGCGGGCGGCGCGGAGCCGGCGGCCGGTGGGCGCGAACCGTCCCCCCAGGCACCTCCGGAGGACTTGTCGTTGTCGTCGCCGCAGGCGGCGGTCAGAGCGGCGGCGATGGCGAGCACCGCGACGGCGGGCAGGGTCCGGTTGGTCACCCTGGCAGTCTGCCAACCCGCACCGCCGCTGGCATGGGCCGGTCGGCCAGTGGACTGTCCGACATCCGCCGGCCCGGGCGCACGGCACGCCCTCCGACCTGCGGGTACGATCCGCCGCGCCGCACGAGGTGGTTCTCGAGGTACGGCTCACTCCGGCGGGCTAGCCTGTCGTTCCATGGCGCCGACGCCCTGGATCTCCTTCACCACCGACTACGGCCTCGCCGACGGCTTCGTGGCCGCCTGCCACGGCGTGATCGCCCGGCTGGCGCCGACGGCCCGGGTGATCGACGTGACCCACCTGGTGCCCCCCGGCGACGTGCGGCGGGGCGCGGCGGTGCTCGCGCAGACCGTGCCGCACCTGCCGGCGGGCGTCCACGTCGCGGTGGTCGACCCGGGTGTGGGCACCGCGCGCCGCGGAATCGCCCTGGCCGCCGGGGACGGCCTGCTGGTCGGGCCGGACAACGGGCTGCTGCTGGACGCCGCGGCGGCGCTCGGCGGCGTACGGGCGGTGGTGGAGCTGACGAACCC
Source organism: Micromonospora sp. H33 (assembly GCF_052068455.1). Taxonomy (NCBI): domain Bacteria; kingdom Bacillati; phylum Actinomycetota; class Actinomycetes; order Micromonosporales; family Micromonosporaceae; genus Micromonospora; species Micromonospora sp. H33. The sequence continues at coordinate 313,278 of NZ_JBQHDE010000004.1, forward strand.
GGAGTGGCTCGGGCCGCGGGTGTCGGCCACGTTCCACGGCCGGGACGTCTTCGCGCCGGTGGCGGCCCGGCTGGCGCTCGGTGCGCCGCTGGCGGACGCCGGCCCGGCGGTCGAGCCGGACAGCCTGGTCCGGTTGCCCGCGCCGCTGGTACGCCCCGAGGCGGACGGTTTCACCGCTGAGGTGCTGACGGTCGACCACTTCGGCAACGTGCAGCTCGCCGCGCCGGCCGCGCTGCTGGAGCCGCTGCCCGCCGCCGTTCAGGTCGGGCATCAGGCCGCGGTGCACGGCCGGACCTTTGGTGACGCGCCGCCCGGTGAACTGGTCGTCCACGTCGACTCGGCCGGCCTGGTCGCGGTGTCGGTCAACGGCGGCCGGGCCGCCGACCTGCTGGCGGTCCGGCCGGGCGACCGGCTGCGCGTCACCGCCGCCTGACGACGCGCACCGCCGGGCCGGGACGCCTCCCGGCCCGGCGAGGTACGCGGTCAGCAGCGCGGCACCGAGCCCCCGTACACCGCCTGGATGTACGCGTGGCTGACGAACTGGCCGGTCGCCAGGCGGTTCCAGCGGTTGGTGGTGCCGTACGGGCCGGTGAGGGTCTGGCCCAGCACCGAGCACTGGATCGGCACGTGGGCGTACCGGGCGGCCAGGCCGCGCACCGCGTACGCCGTGCTGGCCCCGGCCCGGATGTTGAGCGGGCCGTCGCCGACCACGCCGCGCGGACCGGTGCCGGTCCACAGGTACGCGACGTCGACCCACGCGTTGGTGGTGAGCTGCAACCCGTCCCAGAAGGTTCCGTCGGCGAGGTCGATCCCGGCCGGGTTCAGCACGGTACGGCCGAACTGGTCCCGGCCGCCGTTGTAGCCGTACTGGTAGGCAGCCTGGGCCTGCGGGCGGCCCTGCGGAAGGTCCTTCCAGTTCTCACGCACCGAGCTCAGGTTCCAGTAGTCGTCGCGGGTGTTCCACGGCCCGACGTCCCACACCGGGGCGTACTCGCAGCGGCTCCCGGTGGTGGTGCAGACCCGGACCGTGTAGTCGCCGGCGTTCAGCGGCGACAGGCCGCGCCGGGAGGGCAGGGCGACGAAGTGGTCCCGGGCCGTGATGGTGTGACCGTTGGCGGTGGTCCCGCCGACGTGGCCGATCCGCGTGGCGTACACCCGGTAGGTGAGGCCGGGGGTGGCGGCGGAGACCGCGGTGACGGTGACCCGCTCGGCGGTGAGCCGGACCGACCGCACCTCGGCGGACGCGCCGCCGGTGAGCACGATCCGGGCCTGCACCCGGGTGACCGGCACGTCGAACAGGGCTCCCCGGGTGGCCTCCCGCCACTCGGTCCAGCCGCTGGCCCGCCAGCCGCGTACCTGCGTCTCGACCGTCGCGCCGTGCGGCACGCGGGCGGTGACCTCGGCCCGGACGCGGGTGGCGGGGCGGGCGAGGGTACGCGGGGCGGAGAGGTACAGGCCCTCGGCGACCGCGCTGTGCGGGCTGGGACCGGCCGGGGCCGACCGCAGGTCGGCCAGGCGGAGGCCGGTGCGGGTGTACCGGACGTTGACGTCGTCACCGTTGACGAGGGAGAGGTCGACGCTCCACCGGTTGCCGTCGCGCGGGGCGGCCGAGGTGGGGGTCGCGAACGGCAGGAGGGCGAGGGTGAGGATGAGGGAGAGGACGGCGGACCGAACAGGACGGCGATGACGACTCATGGGCATTCTCCTCAGAACTCCCTGATAGTGCCGTTGTCAGAAGATCCAGGGGAACCTGCCTACAAATAGCGACACATGCGAATATGGCTCGTGGCAGGGAGGATGGAGAGGTGCCCGAAGGCGACACCGTCTGGAACACCGCCCGCGTCCTCCAGCGGGCACTCGCCGGTGCCCGACTGACCGGAAGCGACTTCCGGGTCCCCCAGCTCGCCGCCACCGACCTCACCGGCTGGACGGTGCGCGAGTCGGCCAGTCGCGGCAAGCACCTGCTGCTGCGACTCGAATCCCCGCCGGGCGCGGGCGCCCCCGGGCCCGCGCCCGCCGCCGACGGTTCGCCCGGGCCGGATGCCGGCACTCGCTGGACGCTGCACTCGCACCTGCGGATGGACGGCGCCTGGCGGGCGTACGCGCCGGGCGAACGCTGGGCCGCGCGTCCGGCGCACCTGATCCGGGTGGTGCTGCGCAGCCCGCACGCGGTGGCCGTCGGCTACCACCTGCACGACCTGGCCCTGATCCCGACCGCCGAGGAGGGCCAGTTCGTCGGTCACCTCGGCCCCGACCTGCTCGGCCCGGACTGGGACCCGGCGGAGGCGGTCCGGCGGCTCGCCGCACACCCCGACGCCACCATCGGCGACGCCCTGCTCGACCAGCGCAACCTCGCCGGCATCGGCAACCTCTACAAGTGCGAGGTGCTGTTCCTGCGCGGGGTGTCGCCGTGGACGCCGGTCGGCGCGGTCCGTGACCTCGCCGGCACGGTGACCCTGGCGCAGAAGCTGCTCGCCGCGAACCGGGGACGCTGGACCCAGAGCACCACCGGGTCGCTGCACCGCGGGCAGACCAGCTACGTGTACGGCCGGCGCGCCCAGCCCTGCCGCCGTTGCGGCACGGCCATCCGCAAGGAGGATCTGGGCGACCGCGTCACCTACTGGTGCCCGGTCTGCCAACCCGAGTGGCCCGGCTGACCCGGCTTCGATGCGGCTCCGACGCGGACAGCAGCCCCCGCGGTGCCCTAGGCTCGGTCACCGATCGGAGGTGCCGATGTCCATCGGATCGGCCGATGTTCCCACCCGCCTGCCCCTCGAGGTGCTCGCGGCGGTCGAGGAGTACCTGCGCACCGTCGACGCCGCTCTGCCGGGCTTCGTGACCGGGCTCTACGTCACCGGCTCGGCCGCTCTCGACGCCTGGCAGGCGAATGCCAGCGACATCGACACGCTGATCGTGACCGGCCGTCCGCCGGCCGCCGCGGACCTGACGCAGCTGGCCCGCCTCCACGCCGCGCTGCCGGACCGACCCCACCTCGACGGGATCTACCTGGACGAGCGGACATTCGCCAGGTTCCCCGCAGACCGCCGGGTCACGCCGTTCGTGGTGAACGGCCAGTTCCACGCCGACCGCCCGTGCGGCGACCTCAGCCCGGTCCTGTGGCTGGTGCTGCGCCGGCATGGCGTGCCGGTGCGCGGGCCGGCGGTGGCCGACCTCGCGATCCCCGGTGACGACGCGGCACTGCGGGCTTACCTGCGGGACAACCTGCACACGTACTGGCTTCCGCTAGCTCGGGACATCCGGGAGCACCTGCGCGGCGTCGCCGACGACGAGCCGATCGAGGCGGACGGCGTGGCGTGGGCGGTGCTCGGCCCCGCCCGGCTCCACCACACCCTGACTCAAGGCGCCATCGTGTCGAAGGCGGAGGCGGGCGCGTACCTGGCCGAGCTGCTGCCGGCGTGGACGGACCTCGCCGACCGCGCGGTCCGCTGGCGGGCCGGCGAACCCCTCACCTTCACCGCCGCTGACCTGCGCGCCGCCGCCGACTCCATCGACGCGGTGGTGACCGACGCCGACAGGCGTCTCGCCCAGTTCAAGAGCTGAGTCGGGCGCTGTCGAGCTGCCCCGTCTGTGCGACCGGCGGTGCTCCTCCCTGTCCCCGGCGCTGGGACCGACAACGCTTCGGCTTCCCACCCGTCTGTGCGACGGGCGGCGCTCCTCCCTGCCCCCGGCGCTGGGACCGACAACGCTTCGGCTTCCGACCCGTCTGTGCTACCGGCGACGCTTCCGCCTCTGCCCCATCTGTGAGGGCAGCTCGACAGGGCGTCGACCGCACCATGCGCTCCGCCGGATGACTGCCGGGCATGCCGAGTCAGGACCGGTCGCGACACCACCCCGCGGGGGCCGGGCCCACCACATCGGACGGCGTGTCGGGCGGGACACTCCGGAGACGGGGTCATCAATTGGTGCGCCGGCCCAGATAGGGACGATTGGGTACTTCCTAACCACCCGTCCGGGTCGCATGCTGCGGTTGAGTGCTCACACACCGTCAGATCAGCGCGCCCGCGCCGCCACGCCGAGGTGGCGGACCCGCGCCCGACGCCGGGAGAGCCATGGACCTGTTCCGCAGACTCCGGATCCCGTGGGCCGACCGGCCCATCGGCGACCGCCCCGGTGGCACCGGCGACCACCGCCGCGACGGGGCCGGCCCGACGGTCCCGGCGGCCCGGAGCGCGGACGACGCCGCGCCGGCACCCGCGAGCCTCGACCCGGCCGCGCTCCCCCGCTGCTTCGGGCCGGTACCCAACCACGCCCACAGCCCGCTGCCGGTCGTCGACGCGGACGGGCGGGTGGTGCCCGGCACCGGGATCCGCAAGTTCGTCGACCCCCTGCCCACACTCGGCGCCGTCGGCTCCGCCGGCACCGGGCCCGTCGGCAGCCTGCCGGTGGCGATCCCGGACACCATCACCTACCCCGGCTGCGACTACTACGAGATCGGGCTCCGCGAGTACGCGCAACGGCTGCACCGGGACCTCCCGGCGACCCGGTTGCGCGGCTACCGGCAGCTCAACCTCGGTACCGACCCGACCGGGCACAACACGCTCGCGCCGCCGGAGCGGCCCGTCCACCTCGGCCCGGTCATCGTCGCGCGGCGGGGCCGGCCGGTACGGGTGAAGTTCATCAACCAGCTGCCCACCGGGCGGGCCGGCGAGCTGTTCCTCCCGGTCGACCCGACCATCGAGGGGGCGGGCACCGGGCCGCTCGACGGGCCGGCGCCGTACCCGCAGAACCGGGCGGTGCTGCACCTGGCGGGGGCGCAGACCGGCTGGATCAGCGCGGGAAACCCGTGGCAGTGGATCACCCCGGCGGGTGAGATCACCCCGTACCCGACCGGGGTGGGGCTGACCCACGTGCCGGACATGCCGCACCCCGGGGCGGGAGCCACCACGTTGTACTACCCGAACGACCAGAGTGGACGGCTGCTCGCCTTCCAGGACAACACCGTCGGTCTGGCCCGGCTGACCGTCTACTCCGGGCAGCTCGCGCTCTACCTGCTCACCGACCCGGCCGAGGAACGGCTGGTCGCCGACGGGGTGCTCCCCGCCGACCAGATCCCGCTGGTGTTCGAGGACAAGACCTTCGTACCCGACGACATCCAGTTGGCCGGCGAGGACCCGACCTGGGACCGGGACCGGTGGGGCTCCCGCGGCAGCCTCTGGCACCCGCACGTCTACCAGCCCCGGCAGAACCCGTACCGCGGCGGCGGCGGCAACCCGACCGGACGCTGGGACTACGGGCCGTGGTCGCGTACCGCCGAGGAGACCGGCCCGGACGGCGCGTCGGGGCCGAACGGTGCCGGAGCGGCGGCCGGTCCCGGCCCGGTGCCGAACCCGCACCACGACCCGGTCACCGCGCCGGACGAGCCGCCGATGACGCCCGGCGTGCCGCACCCGTCGGCGGTGCCGGACGCCTACGGCGACACGGTGCTGGTGAACGGCGTGGCGTACCCGTGGCTCGCGGTCGAGCCGCGTACCTACCGCTTCCGCATCCTCAACGCGTGCCTGGACCGCAGCCTGAACCTCCAGCTCTACCGCGCCCGCACCGCCGGTCCGATGTGGGAGCCGGACGGCGGGCTCGCCGACGCGGGGGCCGGCGAGGTCCCGATGGTGGAGGCGGTCCGGGCGCCGGGCCGGCCGCCCGGCTGGCCCGCGGACGGGCGGGAGGGCGGGGTGCCGGATCCGCGTGCCGCCGGGCCGGAGCTGGTGCAGATCGGCAACGAGGGCGGCCTGCTGCCGGCCCCGGTGGTGATCCCGAACCAGCCGGTGACCTTCCGGTACGACCGGCGCGACCCCACGGTGCTCAACGTCGACGGGCACGCCCTGCTGCTCGCCCCCGGGGAGCAGGCCGATGTGCTGGTCGACTTCTCCACCGTCGCCCCGGGCGGCACGCTGATCCTCTACAACGACGCCCCGGCACCGCTGCCCGGCTTCGACCCCCGCTACGACCACCACACCGACGCGCCGGACCTCCGCGCCGAGGGCGGGACGCCGCCGAGCCGCCCCGGGTACGGCCCGAACACACGGACGCTGCTCCAGTTCCGGGTGAGCGGCACCCCGTCGCCGCGGTACGACCTGGCCCGACTGCGCGAGCGGCTGCCCCGGGCGTACGCGGCCAGCCAGCGCCCGCCGATCGTGCCGCAGCCCGCGTACGACGCGGCGCTCGGCACCCGCACCACCCGGGAGACCGTGGTGCCCGTCCACGCCACCACGGTGAGCTTCACCCCGATCGGTGGCGGCTCGCCGGTGCTGCTGCCCCTCGCCGTGAAGGCGGTCCAGCAGGTCTTCGAGCCCGGTCATGGCCGGCTCGCCGGGCGGCTCGGCGTCGGGCACCCGCACGGCGGCGCGCTCGTCCCCGGCGTGCTGCCGCTCGGCCCGACCGATCCGGCCACCGAGGTGGTGCAGGTCAGCGACCCGGCGGCACCGGTCGGCGCACCCGCCGACGGCACGCAGCTCTGGCGGATCCGCGGGGCCAGCCGGCAGACCCAGCCGGTCCGGTTGGACGGCGTCGACCTGCAACTCGTCAACCGGGCGGGGTGGGACGGCACGCTGCGACCGCCGGATGAGAACGAGCTGGGCTGGAAGCAGGTGGTCCGGGTGAACCCCCGGGAGGACGTGATCGTCGCGCTGCGGCCCGTCGCGCCACCTCTGCCGTTCAAGATCGGCGACAGCGTACGGCTGCTGGATCCCGGCCGGCCCGCCGGCGTGCGGACCGGCTCCACACCGGTGAGCCCGGTGGACGGCCGGCCGGCGCAGATCGTCAACCAGCTGGTGAACCTGGGCTGGGAGTACCGCTGGCACAGCCAGCTCGCCGGCCACCGGGACCAGGGCATGAGCCGGCCCCTCGTGCTGCGGGTCGCCCCGAAGGCGCCGACCGGGCTGACCGCGACGCCGGCACCGGGATCGGCCACCGCATTGCCGGCGATCACGCTGGCCTGGACCGGCAACGGCAGCCGGCCGGCCGCCACCAGCCACCTGCTCCAGCGGGCCACCGATCCCACGTTCACCGAAGGGCTCACCGGGATCACCGTCGCCGCCACCGCCACCCGGTACACCGACGCCACGGTCACCCCCGGCGTCACCTACCACTACCGGATCCGCGCCGAGAACTCGGTCAGCTGCTCGGCCTGGTCGAACAGCGTGCCCGCCTCGGTGCAGCTCGCCGCGCCGGCCGGGCTCACCGCGGCGGTGCCGCCGGCGGCTCCGCTGCGGGTGGCGCTGCGGTGGCGAAACCGCTCCTTCGCCACCGGCATCGACGTGCAGCGCGCCACCAACCCGACGTTCACCAGCGGGCCGGGCACCACCGCGATCGGTGTCGGCGACACCCACCTGGACACCGCCGTCGCGCCGGACACCATCTACTACTACCGGGTGCGCACCACGTACCTCGGCGCGGCCTCACCGTGGTCGACGGTCGCGCAGGTGACCACCCCTCCGCGCCCGGGTGTCCCGACGGCGGTCAGCGTGACCGCCACCGCGCCGGCCCCGGACACCGCGACCGTGATCCTGGGCTGGGCGGCCAGCACCACGGCCGGGCCGGGCGCCGGGTTCACCGTGCAGCGGGCCCTGGACGCCGCGTTCACCCGGGAGGTGGCCACCTTCACGGTGAGCGGGCGGGGCTTCACAAACACCGGCCTGGCCCGTGGGGTCACCTACCACTACCGCATCCGCTCGTTCAACGTCGTGGGCACGTCCCCGTTCACCGTGCCCGTGGCGGTGACGACCCCGAGCTGATCAGAGGGTGCGCAGCGGGGTGCCGACGCCGCGCAGCTCGGCGAGGGCCGAGGCGACCCCGTGCAGCAGGTCGGTCGCCTCGGTCAACCGGGCCGCCGCCGGGTGCTCGGTGCCCGGCCGCGCGTTCTCCGCCACGTAGCCGGCGGCGGCCACCACCAGCCGCTCGTACGCGGCGACGCCGCTCTCCAGCTGCGCGCCGAGCGCCGCGTGGGCCTCGGCCAGCGGCGGCCGGGCGTCCGGCGGCGCGAGCCGCAGCGCGCGTTCGACGCTGGCGACCCGGGCCGCGAGGTCCCGCAGCGACCGGTCGGCCGCGGCGGCCTCGGCCACGGCGGGTTCGGCCAGCCCGGTCAGCCGCGTCGTCATGCCGGCGAAGGTGAGGGCGGCCCGGTCCAGCCGGGCGAACGGTTCGGCGGCGCTGGTGCCGCGCAGCGCGACCCGCGACCGCATCCGGCGGACCTCGGCGAGCACGCCCGGCCCGACGGGGAGCCGCTCCACCGCGGCGATCAGCCGGGCCCGGGACCGGGCCGCCGCCTCGGCGGGGTCGAGCGGGGGCGGGGCCGGGCGGGCGGCCAGCGCCCGCAGGTCGATCCACCGCCACGCGGCCAGCGCCATGGCACCGCCCGCGCCGGCGGCCCACGCCGCGTCCGGCAGGCCCAGGCCGGCGTACGGCGTGAGCACGGCGGCCGCGCCACCGAGGCCCCCGGCCAGCACGCTCCACCGGCGGGCGGACCGCCGCAACCGGCCGAGCCGCCGGAAGTACCGCGTACGCTCGTCTGCCACGTCGCCTCCTCGACCCGGGCCGCTCAACCGGCGGCTGTCGTGTCGCCGCTGCCGCGTTCCCGGCTCATGCTGGCCCGGATCTCGTCGAGCCGGGCGGCAGCGGCCGGGTCGGCGGCCGGTGCCGCCGGGGCCGCCTGCTCGGGCCGCGACACGGCCGGCCGCTCCGTCGTACCGCCGAGCTTCTCCCCCGCCATGCTGGCGCGGATCTGCTCCAGCCGGGCGGAACCGGCCGAGTCGAGCGTCGCCTTCTGGATCTCCAGCATGCGTCCCTCGACGGAGTTGCCGGCGAGCTCGGCCCGGCCCATCGCGTTGGCGTACCGCCGCTCGATCCGGTCCCGGACCTCGTCCAGAGTGGGGGTGGTGCCGGGCGCGGTGATCGCGGACATCGACTCCAGCGACGCGGCGACGCTCTCCTGCATCTTCGCCTGCTCCAGCTGGCTGAGGAGCTTCGCCCGCTCGGCGAGCTTCTGCTGGAGGATCATCGAGTTGTTCTCGACGGCCTTGCGGGCCTGCGCGGCCGCGCCGAGCGCCTGGTCGTGGAGGGTCTTCAGGTCCTCAGTGGCCTGCTCGGCCGAGACCAGCTGGGTGGCGAGCGTCTGGGCGGACTGCTCGTAGCGCGTCGCCTCGGCCTCGGCGCCCTTCGCGCGGGCCTGGTCGGCCAGCACCAGGGCCTGGCGGGCGTTCGCCTGCAACCGCTCGACCTCGGACATCTGACGGGACAACTTCATCTCCAGCTGCCGCTGGTTGCCGATCACCGCGGCGGCCTGCTGGACGAGCGCCTGGTGTTGGCGCTGGGCCTCCTCGATCGCCTGCTGGATCTGCACCTTCGGATCGGCGTGCTCGTCGATCTTGGCGCCGAAGAGCGCCATCAGATACTTCCAACCCTTGACGAACGGGTTCGCCATCTCCGCGGTACCCCCTCAGTAGCGTCGCGCCGCCCGCGGCCGTCCGGCCGGGTGCGGCAGTGGCTCCATCGTCCCAGGCGGACGCCAGCGGGGCATCCGCACGCGACGAGCGGGGTCGCCACCGTCGCGATCAACCCTACGCGGCGCGGGGGTGGCCGACCATCACGAGAGCCGGGAAACCAGGGCCGAGCCAGGGGCGCCCCGCAGGTGGACCGGGACGTGGACGCCGGCCGGACGCCCGGTGGATCAGGCGGCGCAGACCACGTCGCGGTCGGCGGGGCGCACCCGGCTGCTGCGCAGGGTGGCCTTGAGCGGGGAGTCGTGCCGGACCTGGACGGAGACCGTGCCGTCGGAGGCGACCTGACGGACACTGCGGCTGGCGGCCTTGCGCACGGCCGGCGGCACCGGGGTGCGCTGCTCGACCGGCTCGTCCTGGACCGGCACGAGCACGCCCGGCATCTGCTCGGCGAGGGCGACCGTGTCGCTCACCTCACGCAGCAGCTCGGACAGGCGCGCGCCCAGCGCGTCGCAGATGGCGGCCAGCAGCTCGCTCGACGGCTCCTTCTGGCCGCGCTCGATCTCGGACAGGTAGCCGAGGCTGACGTTGGCGGCGGAGGAGACCTCGCGCAGGGTGCGGTGCTGCCCCTGCCGGCGTGTCCGCAGCGCGTCACCGATCACCCGGCGTAGCAGGACCATCGCACCTCCCCTGGGGGACACCACTCCGCCCCGACGGCCCGGAGCCCTCCGGACCCCGGCCACCGGAGCCTTCCCGCAACCGTACCCGTTGCCGGCTCGGCCGACATCCCGCCCCGCCCGTCGGAATCGGATGATCCCTCACCGATGCCCGGCGCCGGCCGGGTCACGCCCCGCGGAACCGGTGTCCGCCGGGCTGCCGTCGTCGGCGCCCTGGACCCGCTCGGCCAGCAGCCGCAGCGCCTCCACCACCGCTGCCGACCGGATGTGGTCGCGGCCACCGTCCAGGTCCAGTTGCCGTACCGCGCTGCCCGACGGGCCGGCCACGGCCACGTACACCAGCCCGACGGGCTTGCCGTCCTGCGGCTCCGGCCCGGCCACCCCGGTCGTGGCGAGGGCCCAGTCGGCCCGGCACCCCCGCCGCCCGCCCTCCGCGAGCGCCACGGCGACGTCCGGGTCGACCGGCCCCCGCTCGGCGAGCAGCTCCTCCGGTACACCAGCCAGCCCCGACTTCAGCTCGGTGGCGTAGACCACGAGGCCGCCGCGGTAGACACTGCTGACGCCGGCGATCTCCACGATCGCCGCGGCGAGCAGGCCGCCGGTCAGCGACTCGACGGTGGCGAGGGTCTGCTGCCGCTCGGCGAGGCTGTGCACGACGCCGGCCGCCGGGCTGCCGACCGGCCGATCGCCGTCGGCGTCCGTCTCGATCTCCATGGCCACCTTTCCTTCCCCCGACCCGGCCGCGGTACTCGTCCTGACCGGCTCCCGGTCGGGCAGGGACGGCTCAGCTGGTCGGACGGCGCAGGCGCAGGGCCTGGGCGACGTAGTCGAAGCCGGTGACGACCGTCACGGCCACGGCGGCGCCCATGATCCAGGGGCCGACCGCGGCCAGGGCCGCGGGCATCGGCCACAGGTACCAGGCGATCGCGAGGATCTGGAGGGCAGTCTTGATCTTGCCGCCCCGGCTGGCGGCGATCACGCCGTGGCGGATCACCCAGAACCGCAGCGCCGTGATGCTCAGTTCCCGCACGAGGATCACGACGGTCACCCACCAGGGCAGCCGGTCGTACCAGGAGAGCAGCAGCAGGGCGGCACCAGTGAGCGCCTTGTCCGCGATCGGGTCGGCCACCTTGCCGACCGACGTGACCATGCCGAACCGGCGGGCGATCCACCCGTCCACCAGGTCGGTGGCCGAGGCCACCGCGAAGATCAGGCAGGCGGCGATCCGCCAGCCCGCGTGGCTCATCGCGGAGACGACCACGGACACCGCGAAGACCGGCACCAGCACCAGCCGCAACAGCGTCAGCGCGTTGGCCGCGTTGAGCACGGACACCCGGGCGACCACCGGGGCCGAGGCCGGCTCCGCCGCCCCGGTCATCGCGGCACCTCGCTCCGGCCGCCGTGGCCGACCTGGCACCTCACCACGTCGCTCCCTCGCTCCGTCCGGGCCCGCCGTCACCGTGCCGCGCCGGGCGCCGCCGAGATCATCTCATCCGGTACGGCGACCAGGTCGACACCCTCGGTCGCGGTGACCGTGGCGCGGACCAGGTCGCCGGGGCGCAGCGCGGCCAGGTCCACCCCGCCGCCGGCCGGCGCGACCAGGGTGGTCGAGCCGTCGACCTCGGGCGCCTGGTGCGCGGCGCGCCCCTCGACCACGCCGTCGTCGACCGAGTCGACCAGGACCTCCACCGTCGAGCCGAGCCGCTCCTCGGCCCGCTGCGCGCACAGCTCGTCGGCCAGGGCGCTGATCTTGTCGTACCGCCGCTTGACGGTGGCGGCCGACACCTTGCCCGGCAGCCCGGCGGCCTCGGTGCCGTCCTCGTCGCTGTAGTCGAACACGCCGATCGCGTCCAGACGGGCATCGGTCAGGAAGCGGACCAGCTCGGCGACGTCGGCCCGGGTCTCCCCCGGGAAGCCGACGATGAAGTTGCTGCGGGCGCCGGCCTCCGGGGCCAGGGCCCGGGCGCTGGCCAGCAGCTCCAGAAAACGGTCGGTGGAGCCGAAACGGCGCATCCGGCGCAGGACGGGCTCGCTCGAGTGCTGGAACGACAGGTCGAAGTACGCGGCGACGCCCGGCGTCGTGGCGATCGCCTCGACCAGGCCGGGCCGGGTCTCGGCGGGCTGGAGGTAGCTCGCCCGCACCCGGACGATGCCGTCGATCGCGGCGAGCTGCGGCAGCAGCTTCTCCAGCGCCCGCGGGTCGCCGAGATCCTTGCCGTACGAGGTCGAGTTCTCGCTGACCAGCACCAGCTCCCGCACCCCGGTCTTGGCCAGCCACTCCGCCTCGGCGAGCAGCTCGTCCGGCGTACGGGAGACGAAGGCGCCGCGGAAGGCGGGGATGGCGCAGAACGCGCAGCGCCGGTCGCAGCCGCTGGCCAGCTTGAGGGAGGCGACCGGACCGGTGTCGAGCCGGCGCCGCAGCACCGGCCGCAGGTGCGCCGGGGTGTGCTCGTCGGTCTCGACGGCGGCGCGGGTGCCGTGCCCGGGCAGCGACACCGCCGCCTCCCGGCGCTTGACCGGGGTGAGCGGCAGCAGCTCCCGCCGGTCCCGCGGGGTGTGCGCGTCGACCGACTCGCCGGCGAGCACCGAGCCCAGCCGGGCGGAGATCGCCGGGTAGTCGTCGAAGCTCAGCACCGCCTGCGCCTCGGGCAGGCTGTCGGCCAGCTCGCGCCCGTACCGCTCGGCCATGCACCCGGCCGCGACCACCTTCGCGCCGGTGTCGGCGGCGGCCAGCAGGGTCTGGATCGAGTCCTGCTTGGCCTTCTCGACGAAACCGCAGGTGTTCACGACGACCACGTCGGCGCCCTCGCCGTCCGTGGTGACCTGCCACCCGTCGGCGTGCAGGCGGGCGGCCAGCTCCTCCGAGTCGACCTCGTTGCGGGCGCAGCCCAGGGTCAGCAGGGCGACGCGACGGCCGTCAGCGGGAGAAGGGGAGGTGGCAGACACCATCCGAGGGTACCGGGCCGGCGACCGGCCCCCGCCACGGCGGGCCGCGGGAATCGGCCGGCTCACACCGGCTGGCGGCCGGCGGGGTCGCCCGGGCCGGTCGGCGTCAGGCCGGGACGGCGACGCGGACCAGGCGGTCGAGCAGGAACACCTCCGTGCCGGCCAGGCCGGTCGAGCAGAAGAGGGAGATCTGGTCCGCGCCGGTCCGGCCGGGGACCGCGCCCGCCAGCACCGCGCCCAGGTCGCGCAACCGCCCGGCGTACGGGGGCAGCGCGGCGAGCATCGGCGGGGCGTACGCGGCCGCCTGTGCGGGCGAGTCGGTGACCAGCAGGTCCGCCCGGTCGAGCAGGTCCACGCCGAACTCGTGCCGGTCGGCCTGCTTGAAGCCCACGGCGTTGACGTGCGTGCCCGGGGCGAGGTCGGCGGCGTCCAGCACCGGCGCGGTACTCGTCGTGGCGAGCACCACGACGTCGCGTCCGGCCACGGCCGCCTCGGCCGACCCGGCCGCGCGGGCGGGAACGCCCAGCTCGGCGCGGACACGGGCGGCGAACGCCTCCCGCCGGGCGGCGGAGCGGCTGTGGACGGTCACCTCGCGCAGCGGCCGGACCGCGGCGGCGGCCCACACCTGGGTCCACGCCTGCCGGCCGGAGCCGATCACGCCGAGAGTCGCCGCGTCGGGGCGGGCCAGCGCGTCGACGGCGACCCCGCCCAACCCCCCGGTACGCCGGGATCCCAGCTCCTCCCCGACCGCGATCGCGCGGACGGCGCCGGTCCGCCCGTCGTGCAGCACCACGACCTGCTCGCCCTCCGGGTGCCCGAAGGTGTCGTACGAGCGGTAGCCGTACCACTCGCCGACGAGGTGCCCGGCGGTCAGCACCATCCGCCCCCCGCCGAGCGCGGCGGCGGCCCGGGGCGGGGCGACCAGCAGCCCGTCGTGAGCGGCCCGCAGCGCGTCCCGCATCGCCGCGACGGTCGTCGCGGCGTCGAGCGCGGCGGCGACCTCGGGGTCGGAGAAGAGCAGTGGCATACCGGCAATACTGCAAGTTGAAGTGAGCTTGAGGTCCACTCGCGGTGGTCCGGATCACCGCTCGCGGTTCGTGGCCGGTGTTACCGTCGTCCACGGCGGCCCCGGCCGCCCCGGACGAGTGGTGGGCGTACCCGGTCAGGCCAAGACGCCCCGCGTGACCCGCAGAATCGACTCGTCCCGGCCCCCGGCGGTCCGGGCGGCCCCGCAGAGGTGACCCGATGGCCTGGATCGTTCTGGTGATCTCCGGACTCCTGGAGACGGCGTGGGCGATCGCCCTCGACCGCAGCGCCGGCTTCACCCGGCCCGTCCCGTCGGTGGTCTTCGCCGTCACCCTCGTGCTCAGCATGGCCGGCCTCGCGTACGCCCTGCGCGACATCCCCGTCGGCACCGGGTACGCGGTGTGGGTCGGCATCGGCGCGGTCGGCACCGCCGTCGTCGGCATGGTCGCGCTGAACGAGTCCGCCAGCCTCCCCCGGATCATCTGCCTGCTCCTGGTGGTCGCCGGCGTCGTCGGCCTGAAGGTCTACCACTGACACCACCCAGGCGTAGCCGGTGACCACAGTGGGTAGAGATCGGCCAGCACCGAGGACATCTCACCCACCACGGAGGACACCATGGCCGACATCCACAGCACCGCCCGTCCCCGCAGCAGCGCCGCCCGCGTCTGCACGATCCTGGGCTTCGTCTTCGCGGTCATCGCGATCCTGTTCCTCCCGCCGCTGTTCGGCCTGGCGGGCATCGCCCTCGGCGTCGTGGGCGCCGTACTCGGCGACAAGCCGCTGGGCTGGTACGCGGCGGGCGCCAGCCTCGCCGGCATGATCATCGGCTTGCTGATCGGCGCGGCGATCTACGGCTCCTGACGAACTCCGCTCCCCCGACGCCACGGGCCCGCCGTACCGGCGGGCCCGTGGCGCTGTTCGGTAGGCGACCCGGAGCCGTCGTCAGTCGTCGCCGCGCAGGCCGGCGAGGACCTCCTCCAGCTCGTCCGGCTTGACGAGCACGTCGCGGGCCTTGGAGCCCTCGGAGGGACCGACCACGCCGCGCGTCTCCATGAGGTCCATCAGCCGGCCGGCCTTGGCGAAACCCACGCGCAGCTTGCGCTGGAGCATCGACGTCGAGCCGAACTGCGAGGTCACCACCAGCTCGACCGCCTGCACCAGCAGGTCCAGGTCCTCGCCGATGTCCTCGTCGATCTTCTTCTTGCTCTCCTGCGCCACGGTCAGCACGTCCGGCCGGAACTCCGGCTCGCGCTGGTCCTTGCAGAACTTCACCACGTCGGCGATCTCGCGCTCGGTCACCCAGGCGCCCTGGATGCGGATCGGCTTCGACGCGCCCATCGGCAGGAAGAGGCCGTCACCGCGGCCGAGCAGCTTCTCCGCGCCCGGCTGGTCGAGGATGACCCGGGAGTCGGCCAGCGAGGAGGTCGCGAAGGCCAGCCGGGACGGCACGTTGGCCTTGATCAGGCCGGTGACGACGTCGACCGACGGGCGCTGGGTGGCGAGCACCAGGTGGATGCCGGCGGCCCGGGCGAGCTGGGTGATCCGGACGATCGAGTCCTCGACGTCGCGGGGGGCGACCATCATGAGGTCGGCCAGCTCGTCCACGATCACCAGCAGGTACGGGTACGGCCGCAGCTCCCGCTCGCTGCCCGGCGGCGCCTTGATCTCGCCGTTGCGGACCTTGCGGTTGAAGTCGTCGATGTGCCGGACCCCGTTGGCGGCGAGGTCGTCGTAGCGCATGTCCATCTCGCGGACGACCCAGTCCAGCGAGTCGGCCGCCTTCTTGGCGTTGGTCACGATCGGCGTGACCAGGTGCGGGATGCCCTCGTAGCCGGTCATCTCGACCCGCTTCGGGTCGATCAGCAGCAGTCGCACCTCGTCCGGCGTGGCCCGCGTCAGGATCGACACCAGCAGCGAGTTGAGGCAGGACGACTTGCCCGCGCCGGTGGCGCCGGCGATCAGGATGTGCGGCATCTTCGCGAGGTTGGCCACCACGTAGCCGCCCTCGATGTCCTTGCCGAGGGCGACCACCATCGGGTGGTGGTCGCTGGTGGCCGTCCGGGAGCGCAGCACGTCGCCGAGCGCCACGTTCTCCGGGTCGGTGTTCGGGATCTCCACGCCGACCGCGCTCTTGCCCGGGATCGGGCTGAGGATCCGCACGTCCGGTGACTTCACCGCGTACGCGATGTTGCGGGAGAGCTGGGTGATCCGCTCGACCTTGACGCCCGGACCCAGCTCCACCTCGTACCGGGTGACCGTCGGGCCCCGGGTGAAGCCGGTGACCGCGGCGTCCACGTCGAACTGGTCGAAGACGCCGGTCAGCGCGGCGATCACCTCGTCGTTGGCCTTGCTCCGCTTCTTCGGGGCGGCGCCGCTGCTCAACAGGTTCGCCGGGGGCAGCGTGTAGTCGCCGGCCAGGCCGGTCAGGGCGAGCTGCTCGGCCCGCGTGGGCAGCGGCGAGTGCTCGGGCGGCTCGGCCGGCCTGCGGCTGGCCGGCACCTTGGCCGGCGGCTTGCGGGGCAGCACGAGCGTCTCCTGGAGGTCGGCGCCCTCCAGGTCGTCGTCGAAGTCGTCCGGGTCCAGCGGGGGCGGCATCCGCTTCGCCGGGCGCCGGCGCGCCGGTTTGTCGGCCGCCTCCTCCGCGTCCTCGGCGGGCGGGGAGCCGACCACCGCGCCGGCCAGCAGGCCCAGCCGCTCGGGGATCTTGTTGATCGGCGTGGCGGTGACCACCAGCAGCCCGAAGACCAGCAGCAGGACGAGCAGCGGAACCGCCACCCAGGCGGTCACCGCGCGCTCCAGCAGGCTGCCGACGCCCGCGCCGACCAGGCCGCCGGCGAAGTCCCGCTGGACCGGATCCACCGGATCCTGCCCGATGTGGAGCATCGCGGCGGTGGCGACCAGCATGGACCCCCAGCCGACCAGGCCGCGGCCGCGGTGCTCGGGGTCGGCGGGCTGGCGCATCAGCCGCCAGGCGCCGATCATCAGCAGCACCGGCACCACGATGGCGATCGCGCCGAGGAACAGCCGGACGCTGTCGGCCAGCCGGGCGCCGACCGGGCCGGCCCCGGAGAACCAGATGCCGACCGCGCTGAGCAGGGCGAGACCGAAGACCAGCAGCCCGGCACCGTCGCGCCGGTGCTCCGGGTCGAGGTCACGGGCCGAGGCGGCCTGCCGGCCGACGGCGCGAACCCCCCAGCCCACGGCGTGCGCCAGGCCCATCCACAGTGCCCCGAGGGCCCGGCCGAGGTAGGCGGCGGGGCCCGGACGCGCGGCCCGGGTGCGGCGCCGGGCCGGGGTACGAGTCTTCTTCGCCGGCTGGCGGGCACGGCTGTTCGTAGTGCCACGCGGCGACGCGCCGCGCCGCCGGCTCGCCTGAGAGGTACGGCCCGCCATAGCATCAACTTAACGGCGGTACCCGGCAGATCGCCGCTTTTCCGGGTCGTGTCCGCGCGTCGTCGTGCGAATCCGCCGCCGGTCGTGATATCCGCCTCAGAAGGGATGCCCCCATGGCGTCGCCGATCGCGGACGATCCGGACCGCCCCCAGTCCGGATACCCGGGCGCACTACGCCCGCTGACCGGCGAGCTGATCGCCACCGTGCTCACCGGCCGGGGGTACGCGGTCGAGACCGACCCGGCCGGCGACCTGGTCGGCCGGTGGGCCGACAGCCTGATCTGGTTCCTGCGCCCGGGCGCCGCCGGTGAGCTGCTCCAGGTGCGTACGGTGCCGGCACCGACGTTCGCCATCGAGTACGTCCCGGCGCTGCACGCCTTCTGCAACGCGTGGAACCACGACCGGCTCTGGCCGAAGGCGTTCGTGCACGTCGAGGACGACGGGCGGGCCCGCGTCTGCGGTGAGGTCATCACCGACCTGGAGCACGGGGTGACCCCGCACCAGCTCGACCGGCTCCTGCACTGCGGCATCTCCACCGGCTGCCAGCTCGCCGCCGAGGTGGCCCGTCTGCCCGGCGGGGTGCTGCCGTGACCGGGCAGCCCGGCGGCCGCGGGCTGGAGGAGTTCGGCTGGCCGGGATGGCTTCCCGGGCGCCGCCGGCCCGACCGGGACCACCGCGCCCTCGCCGAGGAGCTGGCCGACGCCCGGGACTCCCCGGACGGCGAGGCGCGCGCCGCCGAGCTGGAACGGATCGCGGCGCGCGCCGACGCGACCGCTGACGACCGGTCGGCCCTGGACGCCCGGCTCGCACTGATCGAGACGTACCTGCTGCACGGCCAGCGGTGGCGCCTGGTCGAGCCGGTCCGCCGCTGCCTCGCCGCCGTCGACCGCCGGCCCGACCTGCTGCCACCCGGGGGCCGCGAGCTGCTGTCGCGGTACCAGCGGTACGCCGTGGAGGCCCTGCTGGGCAGCTCGCGCGTCGGGCTGGACCAGGCCCGCGCCCTGCTCGACGACCTCGCCGCCGGTGGGGCCCCGGTGGTCGCCGAGCTCCGCTGCCGGATCGCCGACCACCTCGGTGACGAGCCGGCCGCCCGGTCCTGGTACGACCGCTGGGCGGCTGCCGCGCCGGACCCGGCCGACGGCTGCCCCGAGTGCGCCCGGGTACGACGGGCGGAGCTGCTCGCCGGGTGGGGCGACTGGCGGGCGGCGCTGGACGAGCTGGCCGACGCCGGCCGGGCGGACTGCACCGAGGGGCCCGAGCGGGGGCTCGCCGCGACCATGCTGCCGTGGCTGCGGGCCGGCGAGCCGGAGCGGGCCGCGGCGGCGCACGTGCGGGCGTACCGGCGGCACCGGCGCGAGCGGGCCGCCTTCCCGTACCTCGCGGCCCATCTGCGCTTCTGCGCCCTCGCCGGACATCCCGGCCGCGGGCTGGACATCCTCGCCGAGCGGTTGCCGAGGCTCGACCACGCCGACGACGAGTTGTCCGCGATGGAGTTCGCCGCGGCCGGCGCGCTGGTGTGCGCCGTCGCGACGGACGCGGGGCTGGGCGGGCGGACGGTGCACCGGCCGGCGTCCGGGTCGCGGCCCGCCGCCGACCTGGACGTCGGGGCGCTCGGTGCCGCGCTGCTCGACCTGGCCACCGGGCTGGCCGGGAGCTTCGACGCCCGCAACGGCACCGGTCACCAGTCCGGCCGGATCGCGTCCTGGTTGGCCGAGCGGACGCAGGCCGAGCAGGCGCTGGTCAGTCCGGTCCCATGGCCCGCCGACCGGACCGGGGACGACGGTCCGCCGGCCGACACGCCGGCCGACGACCTGCCGGACGTGGAGCCGGTCCCGCTCAGCCTGGCGCTCATCACCGCCGCCCTGGACCGGCGCGGCGACCGGTACGTGGTGGACGCCGCCGACACCGTGGTCGGGCGGTGGGGCGAGGCACTCATCCAGGTGCGGCGGGCCGGCGAGCGCGGCGAGATCCTGCACGTCCGCACGGTCGCCAGCCGCCGGCTCCCGGCGTCGCGGCGGGCCGAGGCGTACGCGTTCTGCAACTCCTGGAACCAGGACCGGCTGCTGCCGACCGCCTACGTGCACGACTCCGGGGCCGAGCTGGTGCTGGCCGGGGACGTCAGCACGGACCTGTCGCACGGGGTGGCCCCGGTCCAACTGGACGTCCTGCTGGCGGCGGCGGTACGCACCGGCTCCGCGTACGCCGACTCGGTGGCCGCCCTGCCCTGATCCCGCCGGGCCGGTCGTGCCGGACCCGGCGGGGCGGGCGACCGTCAGGGCGTGTTCTCCGTGGTCACCAGGGTCAGTCCGTTGACGTCGAGGATCTCCCGCAGCGGCTGGAAGAACGTGACCCCGCCCTGGGTGCAGTCCCCGGAGCCGCCGGAGGTGACGCCCTGCGCCTGGTCGCCGGAGATCCAGGAACCGCCGGAGTCGCCCGGCTCGGCGCACACGTTCGTCCGGACCAGCCCGGTCACCGCGCCCTCGGGGTAGCGGACGGTGGCGTTGCGGGCCTGCACGACGCCGCAGCGGGCGCCGGTGGTGGAGCCGGACCGGCAGATCGACGCGCCGACCGGCACCTCCTGCGCACCGGCCACCGGCACCGTCCCGCCGTTGAAGTCGTTGACCACCGGCTGCGGCGTCCACGCGTTGTTGACCTCGACGACCGCCCAGTCGTCGCCGGGGAACGACGAGGCCCGGAAGACACCCTGGCCGACGCCGTTCGCCCCGTCGGTCCGGGATCCCACCTGGCCGCAGTGCCCGGCGGTCACGAAGCCGCCGACCACCGAGAAGCCCACCGAGCACCGGCCCGCGCCGTCGATCGTGAAGGGGTCGCCGCCGCGGACGTCGAAGAGCAGCCGGGGCGCCTCGGGGGAGGCGTCCACCCGGACCGCCTGCCGGGGTACGCGCGTGCGGTCGACCAGCCGCCAGGCGGCCTCCTCCGCACCGGGGCGGGCGAGCACGACCAGCGAGTTGTCGGCGACGTCGACGTACCAGCCGGACACCGCGTCGGACGCCGACCCGCCGGCGCGGTCCAGCCGGGTCTTGAACGTGTCGAGCTGCCCGACGCCCCGCTCGACCACCTTCGGCACCGCGCCGGCGGCGCGGACCCGCTCGGCCTCCGCCCGGTCGGCGACCGCGACGTTGAGGGTCCGCCCGTCCGCGCCGAGCCAGCTGCCGCCGTAGTCGGCGCCGAGCTCGCTCCGCAGGTCGTTGGCCACCCCGGTCGCCCAGCGCTCGGTGGCGAGCCGTGCCGTGACCTGGTCCGGGCTGAGCGACAGGTCCCGCCGCATCGCGTCGACCACCTCCGGCGCGACGTCACCGGCCGCCGGCGCGGCCGTACCGCTGCGGGGAGCGGCCTCCTCCCCCGCGAAGGACGGCAGCGTCACCGCCGCCGCCGCGCCCACCGTCGCCACCATCACGCCGATGGCTGTCAATCGTCTGCGGTCCATCCGTCACGCTCCTCCCGGCCGGCGCGGTCACGCCCGCCACGTCGGAGTACGGGACCGGCACCGCGACGGTTGAAGGATCGACGGAAAACGATGCTGCGAATGCGGCGACGCCCGCCGGAGTGACCGGCGGGCGTCGGAGCGTACGCGGATCGGAACGTGTGGTGATCAGACCTCGACGACGTTCGGGACGATCATGGGTCGGCGCCGGTACGCGTCGTTGACCCACCGCCCCACGGTGCGCCGGACGATCTGCTGGAGCTGGTGCGGGTCGGTGATGCCGTCCGCGGCGGCCCGGTTCAGTGCCTCGGTGACCAGCGGCACCACCGGGTTGAACGCCTCCGGGTCCTCCGAGAAGCCCTTGGCGGAGACGGTCGGCCCGCCGACCACCTTCCCGGTCACCGAGTCGACCACGACGGTGGCGGCGATGAACCCGCCGTCGCCGAGGATCCGACGCTCGGTGAGCAGCGACTCGCTCACGTCGCCGACGGCCAGGCCGTCCACGTAGACGTACCGGCTCTTGACGTGCCCGACCAGGCTGGCGCGGCCCTCGACCAGGTCGACCACGTCGCCGTCCTCGCAGAGCACCACCCGGTCCGGCGCGACGCCGGACTCGATGCCGAGCCGGGCGTGGGCGCGCAGGTGCCGCCACTCGCCGTGCACCGGCATGAGGTTGCTCGGCCGGACCACGTTGAGCAGGTAGAGCAGCTCACCGGCGGGGGCGTGGCCGGAGACGTGCACCTTCGCCACGTCCTTGTGCACCACCACGGCGCCGGCCCGGGCGAGCCGGTTGATCACCCGGTAGACCGAGGTCTCGTTGCCGGGCACCAGCGAGGAGGCGAGCACGACGGTGTCGCCGGGGGCGATGGTGATGTGCCGGTGGTCGCCGCTGGCCATCCGGCCCAGCGCGCTCATCGGCTCGCCCTGGCTGCCGGTGGACATGAGCACGATCTGGTCGGGCGGCATGGTGGTGGCCTCTTCGATGCCCACGACCAGGCCGGGCGGGATGTTCAGCAGCCCCAGGTCCCGCGCGATGCCCATGTTGCGGACCATCGACCGGCCGATCAGGGCCACCTTGCGGCCGTGCTCGACGGCGGAGTCGAAGACCTGCTGCACCCGGTGCACGTGCGAGGCGAACGAGGCCACGATGATCCGGCCCCGGGCCTTCTGGAAGATGGAGTCGAGCACCGGCCCGATCTCCCGCTCCGGCGTGACGAAGCCGGGGATCTCGGCGTTGGTCGAGTCGGACAGGAGCAGGTCCACGCCCTCGGCGCCGAGCCGCGCGAACCCGGCCAGGTCGGTGATCCGACCGTCCAGCGGGACCTGGTCCATCTTGAAGTCGCCGGTGTGCAGCACCAGGCCGGCCGGGGTGCGGATGGCCACGGCGAGCGCGTCCGGGATCGAGTGGTTGACCGCGAAGAACTCGCACTCGAACGGCCCGAGCCGCTCCCGGGCGCCCTCCCGCACGGTCAGCGTGTACGGCTGGATCCGCCGCTCGGCGAGCTTCGCCTCGACCAGGGCGAGGGTGAACTGCGAGCCGACCAGCGGGATGTCCGGCTTGTGCGCGAGCAGGTACGGCACCGCGCCGATGTGGTCCTCGTGACCGTGGGTGAGCACGATCGCCTGCACGTCGCCGAGCCGGTCCAGGATCGGGCCGAAGTCGGGCAGGATCAGGTCGACACCGGGCTGCTCCACGTCCGGGAACAGCACCCCGCAGTCGACGATCAGCACCTTGCCGTCGTACTCGAAGACGGTCATGTTCCGACCGATGGCGCCGAGCCCGCCGAGCGGAATGATCCGCAGCCCGCCCTCCGGCAGCGGCGGCGGAAGTTCAGCCTCGAAGTGCGCCTCGGTCACGCGTCCACCTCATTCTGCGACGCCGTCATCCGGCGTCCGTCGTGTCGTTCGATCATTCGGGAAGGTCCAGCCCGGCCGCCGCGCAGTCGGCGCGGAGCTGGGCGAGCTGCTCGGCCGTGGCGTCGACCAGCGGCGGGCGCACCGGGCCGGCCGGCAGCCCCTTGGCCGCGAGCCCGGCCTTGACCAGGATCGTGCCCTGGGTGCGGAAGATGCCCGTGTACAGCGGAAGCAGCCGCCGGTGCAGGGCGAGCGCCGTGGCCGTGTCGCCCGCGTCGTACGCCTGGATCATCTGCTGGGTCTGCGCCCCGGTGAAGTGGGTGGAGGTGCCGACCACGCCGACCGCGCCCACGGCCAGCGCGGGCAGGGTGAGCGAGTCCTCCCCGCTGTAGAAGGCGAGGCTGGTCCGGCTGGTGACCCAGCTGGTCGCGGTCAGGTCGCCCTTGGCGTCCTTCACCGCGACGATCCGGCCGTGCTCGGCGAGGCGCACCAGCGTCTCGGTCTCGATCGGCACACCGGCGCGGTGCGGGATGTCGTACAGCATGACCGGCAGCCCGGTCGCGTCCGCCACGGCCGTGAAGTGCCGCAGCAGGCCCGCCTGCGGCGGCTTGTTGTAGTACGGGGTCACCACCAGCAGGCCGTGCGCGCCGGCCTTCTCGGCGGCGGCGGCCAGCTCGATGGTGTGCCGGGTGTCGTTGGTACCGACCCCGGCCACCACCTTCGCGCGGTCGCCGACGGCCTCCACGACGGCGCGGATCAGGCGCTCCTTCTCCGCGTCGGTGGTGGTCGGCGACTCGCCGGTGGTGCCGTTGACCACCAGCGCGTCGTTGCCCTGCTCGTCGACCAGGTGCTTCGCCAGCCGGGCCGCGCCGTCCAGGTCGAGCGACCCGTCGCCGTGCAGCGGCGTCACCATGGCCGTGAGCACCCGCCCGAACGGCCGGGACGCGGCCGGGGCGGGGGTGTCAGGGTGGTCGTGCGTCATGCGTTCAACCTAGCGGACGACAGCCGAGCCCCTGCCGGGGAAGGGCTCAGGACACCTCGGCGTGCGGGCTGGTCGCCACCTCGGTGCCGTCGGGCAGGGTCGAGATGACGAAGTCGTTGAAGACGTTCGGGGCGACCCCCTGGAGCTGGCGCAGGCACTCCACGGCCAGCTCGCGGATCTCCACGTCGGCGTGCTCGGTCGCGCGCATCGCGATGAAGTGCCGCCACGCCCGGTAGTTGCCGGTGACCACGATCCGGGTCTCGGTGGCGTTCGGCAGCACCGCCCGCGCCGCCTGCCGGGCGCGCTTGCGCCGCAGCGTGGGGTTGGGCTCGTCGGTGAAGCGCTGCTCCAGCCCCTCCAGCAGCTCGGTGTACGCCCGGACGCTCGCCTCGGCGGCCTCGACGAACTTCTTGTGCAGCTCCGGGTCCTCGGCGATCACCGTCGGCTCGACCATCGCCGCGTCCCGCTCCGGCACGTACCGCTGGGACAGCTGGGAGTACGAGAAGTGCCGGTGCCGGATCAGCTCGTGCGTGAACGACCGGGACACCCCGGTGAAGTAGAAGCTCACCGAGCCGTGCTCCAGCACGCTCAGGTGGCCCACCTCGAGGATGTGCTCCAGGTAGCCCGCGTTCGTCGCGGTGGCCGGGTTCGGCTTCTTCCAGCTCTGGTAGCAGGCCCGGCCGGCGAACTCCGCCAGCGCCTGGCCGCCGTCGGCGTCGGTCGACCACGGCACGTCGTCCGGAGCCGCGAAGTGGGTCCACGCGATGAGCTTGACCTGTGGCTGCACCATGTCCGGCATTCCTGCGACTGTAGTGGCGAGCCCCGGTCCCGCCCAAGCCAGGCTCGCCCGCTGCAATGTCGATCACCTCGCCGCGTTGCGCTGCGGCGGGCCGGCCGGCCGGCGTCAGACGTACAGGGCGGTGAACGGGGCCCAGGGCAGGTTGCGCAGCACCGAGAAGGCGAACCAGGCGGCCAGGACGACGCCGATCAGCCGGGAGTCGATCCGCAGCTCGGGCAGCCGCCACCCGAACGCCTGCTTCCCCGCCCACGCCACGAAGAGGTACGCCAGGAAGGGCAGCGCGAACACGAAGAGGAAGTGGTGGCGGGCGGCGGCCGGCAGGTCACCGTGCAGCACGTACCAGAGTGCGCGAGTGCCGCCGCAGCCCGGGCAGTCCAGCCCGGTGGTGAGCTTGAGCAGGCAGGTCGGCGCCGCGTCGGGCGCGGACCGGGTCGGGTCGCTGATCAGCGCGTAGCCGATGCCGGCGGCGACGCAGCCGAGGGCGGCCAGCGGCACCGCCCAGCGCGGCGAGCGCTCGTAGAGCCGGACCACGAACCGGGTCAGCCGGTCCGGCTCGGGCGCCGGGTACGCCGCGACCTGCCCGGCGGGCCAGCCGCCCTGGGGATCGACCTGGACACCCGGCCCGGCCGGGTTCGGCGCGGCCGGAGACGTCGCCATCGGGTGCGGCGGGACCGGGTGCGGCGCGGCGTCGCCGCGGGGCCCCTCAACGCTCGTCACGCCGATCACGGTACACCGGCCACGCTCTTCAGCGCGCCCGCCAGCGGAGCCGCCAGGTCCCCCACCGCCGGGGGCGCCACGGCGTCCAAACCCAGCCAGCCGGCGAGCCGGTGCAGCTCGGCGGCGAGCGCGAGCGCGGTCTCGCCCGGGTCGGCGCCGGGTTCCAGCCAGGCCGCGGGCACCAGGAGCACACCCGCCCTGCGGTCCGCCTTGAGGTCGACCCGGGCGGTGAACCGCTCCCCCTGGAGGAACGGCAGCACGTAGTAGCCGTGCACCCGCTGCGGCGCCGGCACGTAGATCTCGATGCGGTAGCTGAAGTCGAACAGCCGCTCGGTGCGGCCGCGCTCCCACACCAGCGGGTCGAACGGGCTGACCAGCGTGTTGCCGCGCACCCAGCGGGGCAGCCGCGCCTCGGCGTGCAGCCAGGCCGGCTGCCGCCAGCCCTGCACCGTCACCGGCAGCAGCTCCCCCGCCTCCGCCAGCTCGGCGATCGCCGCCCGGGCCCCGGCCAGCGGCAGGCGGAAATAGTCCCGCAGCTCCGGCTCGGCGGCCACCCCGAGCGACCGGGCCGCCACGGCGACCAGCCTCCGGTACGCCTCCGCGTCGGTCGGGGTCGGCGCGTCCAGCACGGCGGGCGGCAGGACCCGCTCCGGCAGGTCGTAGCGCCGGGCGAACGACGTGGTGCGGTCGGCCGCGGTCACCTCACCGGCCCAGAACAGGAACTCCAGGGCCCGCTTCACGGCCGACCAGTTCCACCCCCAGTTGCCGGTCTCCCGCGGGGCGTCGTGCTCGATCTCGGCGGCGGTGAGCGGGCCCCGGGCGGCCACCTCGTCGCGGACCCACGCCACCAGGCCGGGCTGCTCCTCGGCGATGCGGCGCATGCCGCCCCACGCCTCGGCCCGGGCACGGGCCATCCGCCAGCGCAGCGCCGCGTGCAGCCCGACCGGCACCAGCGACGCCTCGTGCCCCCAGTACTCGAAGAGGTCGCGGGGCCGGCGGTAGGCGGCCGTGTCGAGCAGGGCCGTCGGGTAGGGCCCGAGCCGGCTGTAGAGCGGCAGGTAGTGCGCCCGCTGGAGCACGTTGACCGAATCCATCTGGATCAGCCCGACCCGGTCGAGCACGCGGCGCAGGTGCCGCCGCGTCGGCACGCCGGCGGGCGCCGGGTCGGTGAAGCCCTGGGCGGCGAGCGCGACCCGCCGGGCCTGGGCGAGCGAGAGCGATTCCGGTACGGCCATCGCCGGGACCCTAGTTCAGCGGTACGACACCGCTGCGGGTCCGCCCGTCGACCCCACCCGCCCGCGCGGCGCCGGTCGTACCGGCCGCCCCGGCCGGCCCTCGCGCCGCCAGCGGCCGGACCGGCAGGAAGGCGAGCAGGGCCAGGCTGATCCAGACGTAGGTGTTGCTGGCGAGGAAGCCGTCGACCCCGGTGAAGTCCCTCTCCCAGACCCAGACGATGCGGCTGATCAGGAAGGCGTACGCGACGGCCGCGGCGGCCACCAGCGCGCGGCGCCGGCGGCTGCCCGCGGGGGCGGACATCCCGTTGTCGACCAGCAGGATCAGCGCCGGCAGCAGCCAGACCAGGTGGTGCACCCAGGTGACCGGGCTGACCAGGCACATCACCGCGCCGGTCAGCGCCAGCCCGGTCGCCTCGTCACCGGCGGCCGCGGCCGCCCGGGACCGCCACACCCAGAGCGCCAGCGTCGCCGCCACCAGCGCCAGCCAGGCCACGGTGCTCGGCTCCTCCGGGTTCAGCCGGGCCACCACCCCCCGCAGCGACTGGTTGGAGACGAACGCCAGCTCGCCCACCCGGTTGGTGTTCCAGAGCGCCTCGGTCCAGAACTCCCGGGACGCGTCCGGGAAGAGCGCGCCGGCGAACACGGTGGCGGCGGCCGCGGTGCCCATGGCGGTCACCGCCGCCCGCCAGCGGCCGGTCACCAGCAGGTAGACGATGAAGATGCCCGGGGTCAGCTTGATCGCGGTCGCCAGGCCGATGCCCACCCCGGCCCAGCGGCTCCCGCCCGGCAGCAGCCGGAGCAGGTCGACCGCCACCAGGAACAGCAGCAGCATGTTGACCTGGCCGAAGTTGACTGTCTCGCGCATCGGCTCGTACGCGGCGGCGAGGCAGAGCGCCACCGCGAGGACGAACCAGCGGGTCCACCCGGCCCGGCGCGAGATCGGGTCGATCAACCAGTGGAACAGGACGGCGGTGACCACCACGGTGGCGGTCACGCTCACCACGATCGCCGCCGTCCAGGGCAGGTACGCCATCGGCAGCATGACCAGCGCGGCGAAGGGCGGGTACGTGAAGCCGTACTGGGTGAACGGGCGCAGGTAGTCGTAGATCTCCCCGCCGTCGTGCACCCAGTGACGCAACGCGCCGTAGTAGACCTGGAGGTCGAAGAAGCCGTGCCGCACGGCGGCCACCGACAGGAAGAGGGCCACCGCGACGGCGAGTCCGGCCACGCCGACGACCTG
Source organism: Micromonospora sp. H33 (assembly GCF_052068455.1). Lineage (NCBI taxonomy): Bacteria > Bacillati > Actinomycetota > Actinomycetes > Micromonosporales > Micromonosporaceae > Micromonospora > Micromonospora sp. H33. The sequence goes on from NZ_JBQHDE010000004.1 coordinate 341,040, forward strand.
CCCGATCGTCCGCCCGGCACCCTGCGCCACCGTCGCCTCCCTCGCCCTGCGTAGGCTTCCGTGCCATGGCCCTCGGATACGTCCGCCCCGCCCGTCCGGAAGACGCCGGCGAGATCGCACGCATCCAGCTCGAGACCTGGCGGGTCGCGTACCGCCGCATCCTGCCCCGGCACGTGCTCGACAACCTGGACGAGGCGTGGCTGGCCCGGCGGTGGAGCGCGGCGGTGGAGGAGCCACCCTCCGGCTCGCACCGGGTGCTGGTCGCCGTCGAACAGGCCGAGCAATCGTATCTGGTGGGGTTCGCCGCCTCCGGTCCGGCCGACGCCGAGGCCCTGGCCCCCGGCGAGCCGGCCGAGGCGCTCGGGCTGGACGTCGTCGCGGTGACCGACCTGCTGGTCGAGCCGCGGTGGGGCCGGCGGGGGCACGGCAGCCGGTTGCTCGCGGCGAGCGTGGACCACTGGCGCGACGACGGGTTCGGCCGGGCGGTGGCCTGGGCGTTCGACGGTGACGCGGCGACCCGGAAGTTCCTCACCGGCACCGGCTGGGAGCCGGACGGGGCGGCCCGCGCCCTGGACGTGGACGACATGCTGGTCCCGCAGGTGCGCCTGCACGTCGCGGTACCGACCGAGGCGACACCGGCCGGCTGACCGCCCGTTGTCGGGGGCGTCGCCTACGGTGGCCCCATGACCGCAGCGACGGCGAACGCGGCACCCACGACGCCGGGCGACCTGGAGTCGCACCGCGTCGAGTTGACCGGCTACTGCTATCGCATGCTCGGCTCGATCTTCGACGCGGAGGACGCGGTGCAGGAGACGCTGCTGCGCGCGTGGCGGGCGCGGGACGACTTCGCCGGCCGGGCCTCGGTGCGCACCTGGCTCTACCGCATCGCCACCAATGTCTGCCTCGACCTGCTGCGCGGGCGGGCCCGGCGGGCGCTCCCGGTGGATCTCGGCGAGCCCGGCCGGCCGGTCCTCGCGTCCCTCGGCGCGCCGGAGGCGCGGTGGGTCGAGCCGGCGCCCGACGCCGCGGTGTTGCCGGTGGCGGGTGACCCGGCGGAGGTGACCGTCGCGCGGGAGTCGGTGCGGCTGGCGTTCGTCGCCGCGCTGCAGCACCTGCCGCCCCGGCAACGCGCCGTGCTGATCCTGCGCGACGTGCTCCGCTGGCGGGCCGACGAGGTGGCCGGCCTGCTCGACGGCACGGTCGCCTCGGTCAACAGCGCCCTGCAACGGGCGCGGGCCACGATGGCCGACCGCGCCGGCCCGGCGCGGGCCGCCGAGCTGGACGCGGCCCACCGCGAGCTGCTCGACCGCTACGTCCATCTGTTCGAGCGCTACGACGTCGACGCGCTGGTCACCCTGCTGCGGGAGGACGCGGTGCACAGCATGCCGCCGTACGCGCTGTGGCTGCGTGGGCCGCGGGACATCGGGCGGTGGATGCTCGGCCCGGGCGCCGAGTGCCGGGGGTCGCGGCTGCTGCCCGTCACGGCCAACGCCGGGTCCGGCTTCGGGCAGTACCGGCCCGACCCGGCCGGCGGGCACCGACCGTTCTCGATCCAGCTCGTGGCGACCGACGGGGCCCGGATCACCGCGATCACCTACTTCCTGGAGCCGCGGCTCTTCCCGCTCTTCGGGCTGCCCGACCGGTTGCCCTGACCGCCGCCCGCACCGCCCCGGGACGGTGGGCGGCGCGGACGGCGGCCGCTCAGCCCTTCTCCGCGCCCTCGGCGGCGTCGCGGACGAAGTACCGCTGGAAGATCACGAAGAGGACCGCGACCGGGATGGTGGCGAGCAACGCGGCGCCGAGCTTGAGCGGATACTGCGTGCCCTTGCCGAGCGAGCCGCTGACCAGGTCGGCCAGGCCGCGCGGCAGGGTGAACAGGTCCGGATCCTGCACCGACACCAGGCTGTGCGGGAACTCGTTCCACGAGCCCTGGAAGGACAGGATGGTCAGGGTGATGAGCGCCGGCTTCGCCATCGGCAGCACCACCGACCAGAACGTACGGAAGACTCCGGCCCCGTCGATCCGGGCGGCCTCCTCCACGCTGACCGGGACGGACTCGAAGAACTGTTTCATGATGAAGATGCCGGCCGCGTCGGCGAGCAGCGGCACGACCAGCCCGGTGTAGCTGTTGTAGATGCCCAACTGGTTGAGCACCAGGAACTTCGGGATCAGCAGCACCACGGGGGGCACCGCCATCATCGCGATGACCGCGGCGAAGAGCCACCGCCTGCCGCGGAAGCGGAGCCGGGCCAGCGCGTACCCGGCGAGGGAGTCGAAGAAGACCCGACCGAGCGTGACCAGCACGGTCACCAGCAGCGAGTTGCCGAGCCAGAGCGGGAAGTTGGTGCCGGCGAAGATCCGTTCGAAACCCGCCAGCACCAGCGGGTCCGGGATGGGCGACAGGGGGTTGGCCGCCGCGTCGGGCTCGGTCTTGAGCGAGTTGCCGATCTGGATCACGAACGGGTAGAGGAAGACCAGCCCGAAGAAGATCAGGACGGCGTACCCGAGGATGCGGCTGGCCAGCGCGCGGCCGTCCCGGACGCGGCGGCGGGCGACCGGCGCGGGCGCCGCCGGCGCGGGTCGGTTGGTCAGCGTGGTCACGGCCGCCCTCCTCGGCGTACGGCCCGACGCCACGAGCGGCGTCCGTCGGCGTCCCGGTCGGCCATGATCCGGCGCTGGACCAGGGTGAGCACGATGATGATCAGGAACAGCACGAACGAGATCGCCGCGCCGGAGCCGTAGTCGAAGTCCCGGAAGGCGGTGCGGTACGACAGGTACGCCGGGGTGAGCGTGGTCTTCGCCGGGTCGCCCTGGCTCATCACGTACACCTGGTCGAAGACCTGCCAGGACCCGATCAGGCCGAGGGTGAGCACCAGGAAGGTGGTCGGCTTGATCAGCGGCAGGGTGACGTGCCGGAACCGCTGCCAGCGGCTCGCGCCGTCGATCGTGCTCGCCTCGTCCAGGACGACCGGGACCTGCTGCAACGCGGCCAGGAACATCAGCATGAAGGTCCCCGAGGTGGTCCAGACCACCAGCGCGATGATCGACGTCATCGCGACGCTCGGCCCGGCCAGCCAGTCCCACCAGCTCAGCCCGAACGGGCCGCCCCCGGCCAGCGCGGCGGGCGGGCTGTCCACCCCGACCGCGCCGAACAGCAGGTGCAGGACCCCCCGGGAGTCGGCGAACCACTCCGGCCCGTCGATGCCGAAGACGCCGAGCAGGTTGTTGACCGCGCCGGAGTTGGCGAAGAGGAACAGGAACACGACGCTGATCGCCACCGAGCTGGTCACCGACGGGAAGTAGAAGGCGCTGCGGAAGAACGCCTTCCCCTTGAGCAGCCGGTTGTTGACGACCAACGCGAGGCCGAGGGCCAGTACGGTCTGCGCCGGCACCACGATCGCCACGTAGTAGATGTTGTTCCGGATGCTGGTCATGAAGTCGCGGCGGTCCAGCCCGTCCTCGGTGAAGAGCCGGGTGTAGTTCTCCGCGCCGACGAACGGCACCTGCGAGGTGAACGGGCTGCCCTGACCGTTCCAGTCGGTGAGGCTCACCCACAGCGCCATCAGGATCGGCAGCAGCATGAACAGCCCGAGGATGACGATGACCGGCGCGACGAAGAACCAGCCGGCGATGTTCTCGTTTCCCCGCACGCTCCCGCCGCGGCGGTGCGGTCCGCCGGCCCGGGCGGCGGCGGGTGCCGCCAGTGTCTCGGTTGTCATCTCCCCTCCCTCCCGAGGAGGTGAACTACAGGGGCTCCCTCCTGCCGCTCGGACGCGGAGGGAGCCCCTGCGGTCACCTCAGCCGCCCAGCGCCGCCTTGGCGTTCTTGTCGAAGTTCGCCAGGATGGTCTTCGGGTCGCCGTTGGCCAGGCTCTGCAGGCTGGCCTCCAGGTCGCGCAGGACGCTGTCCATCTTCGGCGCGTTCACCGGGCCCTGCGCGTACGCGGCGCCGTCGATGAACGGCTTGTCCGCCGGGAAGGCGCTGGTGTACTGATCGCGGACCGACTGGCGGGACGGCATCACGCCGAACGCCGTCGCGAATGCCAGCTGCTGCTCGCCCGAGGTCATCGCCTCGACGAACTTGATCGCCTGCTCCTTGTGCTTCGACTTCGCCGCGATCCCCCAGCACTGGGTGAAGGAGAGGGTGCCCTTGCCCTTCGGGCCGGCCGGCAGCTCGACGACCTTGTACTTCACGTTCGGGAAGTCGTTCTTGAGGGCGCCCTTGATCCAGTTGCCCTCGATGGTCATCACGGCCGCGCCCTTGCCGAACGCCTCACCGGACCAGCCCGCGTCGAGCTGCTTCGGGAAGCGGGCCAGGCCCTCGGTGACCAGCGACTTGACGTACGTGAGGGCGGCGACGTTCGCCGTGGTGTCGCCGGTGGGCTGCTTGCCGTCCTCGCTGAGCAGCCAGCCGCCGTTCTGCACCAGGAACGCGCCGATCCGGTCCCGGGTGTCGCCGAGCGCGAGCGGCACCAGCCCCTTGGCCTTGATCTTGCGGGACGTGGCGGTGAGCTGGTCCCAGGTCGTCGGGACGTCGGCGTCGGTCAGGCCGGCCTTCGTCCACAGGTCGGTGTTGATCTGGAGGGCCAGGGTGGAGAAGTCCTTCGGGGCGCAGTAGAGCTTGCCGTCGTAGGTGAACGTGGTGCGGAGGCTCTCGTAGAAGTCCCCGGTGTTGCTGATCTTGTCACCGTACGGTTCGAGGGCGCCGTTGCTGGCGTAGTCGGCGAACCGGGCCGCGTCGACGTAGAACACGTCCGGCGGGGTGCCGCCCGCGAGGGCCTGCCCGAGCTGCTGGGTGAGGTCCTGGGCCGGGGTGACCGTCGCCTGGTTGCCGGAGGACGACGCCCACGTCGCGGCGGCCTCCTGGACGGCCTTGGTCTCGGCGTCGCCCGAGGAGCCGATCAGGATCTGGAGGTTGGCGGGGCCGCTCGACTGGGCGACGTCGCCGGAGCTGTCGTCGAATCCGCTGCCGCAGGCGGCGGATCCGAGAAGGGCGGCGGCGGTGAGGCCGGCCAGCGCCGCCCGGGTGAGGGAGCGAGATGCCATCGGGTTCTCCTGTGGGGGACGGGGGATCATGCGGTGTGGCGCCGCACCAACGCAGGCCGGAGCAGCACCTGGTCGGTGGTGCGGTGAGGGCCGTCGAGGACGGCGGTGAGCAGGTCGACGCAGCGGGCCGCCGCCTCACCGAGGGGTTGGCTGACGCTGGTGAGACCGACTGCGGCGGCGACCGGGGTGTCGTCGAAGCCGATCACCGCCACGTCCGGGGCGTCGGCGCGCACAGCCTGGAGGGCGCCCAGGGCGAGCGAGTCGCTGGCGCACAGCAGCGCGGTCGGCGCCGCCTCGGCGAGCAGCCCGCGGGCGGTGCGTTCGCCCTCGGCGATGCCGTCCACCGCCTCGCGGTCCAGCCCGGTCGGGTCCACCCCGGCGGCGGCGAGGATGCGCCGCCAGCCCGAGCGCCGGTCGTCACCGACGCCGGAGCCGGCCGGCCAGCCGATGAAGCCGATCCGGCGGTGACCGGCGGCGAGCAGGTGGGTGGTGGCCTCGGCGGTGCCGGCCGCACCGTCGACGTCGACCCAGGGGTGGGCGTCGGGGGCGCCCCATGGCCGGCCGAAGGTCACGAACGGCACCCCGCGCCGCGCGAGCCAGGCCGTCCGTGGGTCGCCGTGGTCGGTGCCGGTGAGCACGAAGGCGTCGAGGTCGTACGCCCCGAGCAGGTCGTCGTACGTCGCGATCTCGCCGTCGGTGTCGGTGGCGGTGTAGAGCATGACGCGGTAGCCGGCCGCGTCGGCGGTCTCGGTGAGGCCGTGCAGGAACCGGTCGAGCACCGAGCCGTTGATTCCGTCCCGGGTAGGCTCGATCCGGACCGCGATCAGCCGGGACCGGCCGGTCCGCATCTGGCGGGCGGCCTGGTTGGCCCGGTAGCCCAGCACGGCGATCGCCTCCTGCACCCGGAGCCGGGTCTCCTCGCGCACGATGTGCGGCGCGTTGAGCACGTTGGACACGGTCTGCCGGCTGACTCGGGCGTGCCGGGCCACCGTCGCGATGGTCACCTTTTCGGCCACGTGATCCCCCTCGCCGTCTTGAACGATCCAATTTGGATAGGGCAGGATTGGATCGTTCAAGTGCTGGAATGTTTCGCACTCTGCACCGCCCGGGGACGGTCTGTCAAGACATCCGCACCCCGCCGAAAAGGACCTGGAGCCGCACCGTGACCGACCGCCACCTGCAACCCCTGCTGCACGACCTGGTGGGGGTCGTGCTCGCCCCGACCAGCGCGCTGGGGGACGCGGCCGGGCAGATCCGCCCGACCGGTGTCCAGGGCGTGTTCCACGCCGACGCCCGGGTGCTCAGCCGCGCCGAACTGCGCGTCGACGGCCGCGAGCCGGAGGCGCTGACGCGCGGGGCGGCGGGCCCGCACGGCGCGCGGTTCGTCGGCCTCGCCCGCTGGCTGGGCGATCCGGGTCCCGACCCGACGGTACGCGTGGAGCGCACCCGCCACCTGCACCCCGGCGGCCTGACCGAGGAGGTACGGCTCGTCTCCACCGCGTCGGTGCCGGTCCGGGCCACGGTCGACGTCGACCTCGCGTGCGACCTGGCACCGATCGAGCTGGTCAAGTCCGGCGGCGCGACCGCGCCGGTCCCGGCGGAGATCGGTGCCGCCGGCGGTCTCACCTGGTCCGGCGAGGGCGTCACCGTCCACCTCACCGCCGAGGGGGCCGAGGTGCGCGCCGACCGGGCCGACGCACCGGCCCTGCGCTGGCCGGTGGAGCTGCCGCCCCGCGACGCCGTCACCCTGCGCTGGCGGCTCACCGTCAGCGACCCGCGCGCGGTCGTGGCGACCCCCGCGGCCGAGGGGTCCTGGACCGACCCACGGGTCGACGCCGACGACCGCCGGCTGACCCGGCTGCTCGACCGGTCCCTCGCCGACCTGCGCGGGCTGCGCCTGGCCGACCCGGACGCCCCGCAGGACGTCTTCCTCGGCGCAGGCGTGCCCTGGTTCCTCACCCTGTTCGGCCGCGACAGCCTCTGGGCCGCGCGGATGATGCTGCCGCTCGGCACCGACCTCGCCGCCGGGACGCTGCGGGTGCTGGCCCGCCGGCAGGGCACCCGCCTCGACCCCGCCACCGGCGAGGCGCCCGGCAAGATCCTGCACGAGCTGCGGCGGCACGAGTTCGCGCTGGCCGGCGAGGGGCTGCGGCTGCCGCCGGCGTACTACGGCACGGTCGACGCGACCATGCTCTGGGTCGGCCTGCTGCACGACGCGTGGCGCTGGGGGCTGCCCGCCGACCAGGTCGCGCCGCTGCTGCCGCACCTGGAGGCGGCGCTGGGCTGGCTCGCCGACCACGCCGACGCCGACGGCGACGGCCTGATCGAGTACGTCGACACCACCGGGCACGGCCTGTCGAACCAGGGCTGGAAGGACTCCGGGGACGCGGTCCGGTTCCGCGACGGCCGGCTCGCGGTCGCGCCGATCGTGCTCGCCGAGGTGCAGGGGTACGCGTACGAGGCCGCCGTGAAGGGAGCGGCCCTGCTGGACGCCTTCGGCCGCCCCGGTGCCGACCGCTGGCGCGCGTACGCGGACCGGCTCGCCGTGCGGTTCCGCGCCGCGTTCTGGGTGGACGGCCCGTACGGGCCACAGCCGGCCCTCGCGCTGGACCGGGACAAGCGCCCGGTGGACTCGCTCACCAGCAACATCGGCCACCTGCTCGGCACCGGCCTGCTCACCGCCGGGGAGGAGGCTCAGGTGGCCGCACTGCTGACGACGGATGCCCTCGCCGGCGGGTTCGGGTTGCGCACCATGTCCGCCGACGACGCCGGGTTCAGCCCGCTGTCGTACCACTGCGGTTCGATCTGGACCCACGACACCGCTATCGTGCTCGCCGGGCTGGCCCGGGCGGGCTTCCACCGGGCCGCCCTCGGCCTGGCCGATGGCCTGCTCGCGGCGGCCGAGGCGTTCGACTACCGGCTCCCCGAGCTGTACGGCGGCGACGACCGCGCCCTGCTCGGCCGTCCGGTGCCGTACCCGGCCGCCTGCCACCCGCAGGCGTGGTCGGCGGCGGCGGCCGTGCTGCTGCTCCAGGCGGCCACCGGCGTCTATCCGGACGTGCCGGCCGGCCGGGTGCACGTCGCCCCGCTGGCCGGCGCCGACCTGGGCGCGGTTTCCGCCGCCGGCCTGCGTGTCGCCGGCAGTCCGGTCACCGTCGCGGTCGACCGGACAGGCGCGACCTCGGTCACGGGCCTACCGGCCGGCTTCCAGCTGACCGGCCCGGCCATCTCCGCGCCGGTCCCGGCTCCCCGTTCGGCGATCACCGACGCCGCCTCGCGCATCGGCTGAGCGCGCCCGGACGGCAGGCCGGCCGACGCGTGTCGCCGAGGCACGCCCTGGAATGCATCCGCAGCCGGGCCGGACACGCGACGGCGTCGTCGGGGACCGGCGGGCGGACGCCTGCCCGGCGCTCCACCGCGACAACACCGCGTGGACCGGGCGACCGGCGAGCGTAGCCGCCTGCCCCGGCGCTCCACCGCGACAGCGCCGCGTGGACCGCGCGACCGGCGAGCGCGGACGCCCGCCCGGCGCTCCACCGCGACAGCGCCGCGTGGACCGCGCGACCGGCGAGCGCGGACGCCTGCCCGGCGCTCCACCGCGACAGCGCCGTGAGGACCGGTGGCGACCGGCGCGGCGGGAGCAGAGGGTGTGGTCGAGGCCCTGTCGAGCTGCCCCCACAGATGGGGCGGTCCCATACGTGGGGCAGCTCGACAGCGGCGGAGGCGGCACTCCGCCTCGCGCGGATCCACCACCCGGACCGTACGCGGGTGGCGCCGCGGAGCGCCTCTCAGACCGGGCTGATCAGCTCGACGACGATCTCGTCGTCCTCGGTGGCGCCGGTCCGGGCGAAGCCGAGGCTGGTGTAGAGGCGGGCGGCGGCAGTGTTGTCCGGGTGGTACGACAGCCGCACCGGGTTCCCGCCGCCCTCCCGGGCCAGCCACTGCGCGAGGGTCACCACGGCGGCCCGGCCGACGCCGTGGTCCTGCTCGGCCGCGTCGACCAGCATGCCGCCGACCCACCGGGACCCGTCGTCGTCCACGCCCCACATGACGTGACCGACGACGGTTTCGTCCGCGTACACCGCGAGGGAGGTCCACACGTCGGAGCGGTCGGTCAGTAGCAGGTAGCGGGCGGCGAGGGCGGGCACCCAGGCGCGCTGGTCGTCGCGTGGGGCGACGTCCGCCACCGCCCGCCAGTTGTCGTCGTCGACCGGGCGCAGGGTCACCCGACGCCCGAGCCGGTCGCGGAGGTCATGGTCGATCACCCGGGCAGCCTAGGGCGGCCCGGGTGGTCCCCGCGAGGTGATTCAGTCGAGCAGGGCGTCCAGGCCCACGGTGAGGCCGGGGCGGTTGCGCACCGCGCGGACGGCCAGCAGCACGCCGGGCATGAAGGACGCCCGGTCGTACGAGTCGTGCCGGATCGTCAGCGTCTCGCCCGTGGTGCCGAAGAGCACCTCCTGGTGGGCGACCAGGCCGGTGGCGCGGACCGCGTGCACGCGTACCCCGTCGATGTCGGCGCCGCGCGCGCCGGCCACCTCGTCCTTGGTGGCGTCCGGCGCGGGCCCCAGCCCGGCCTCGGCGCGGGCCTCCGCGATCAGGCGGGCGGTGTACGTGGCGGTGCCGCTGGGGGCGTCGAGCTTGCGCGGGTGGTGCTGTTCGATGATCTCCACGGACTCGAAGTGCCGGGCGGCGCGGGCGGCGAACTGCATCATCAGTACCGCGCCGATGCCGAAGTTGGGGGCGATCAGCACGCCCACGCCCGGCTTGCGGGCCAGCCAGCCGCGCACCCGCTCCAGCCGCGCCTCGGTGAAGCCCGTCGTGCCGACCACGGCGTTGATGCCCTGGTCGATGCACCAGTGCAGGTTGTCCATGACGACGTCGGGGGTGGTGAAGTCGACGACGACCTCGGCCCCGGCGTCCGAGGCGTTGAACAGCCAGTCGCCCTGGTCGACCATGGCCACCAGGTCCATGTCGGGCGCCGCGTCCACGGCCCGGCACACCTCGACGCCCATCCGGCCCCGGGCGCCCAGCACGCCGACCCGGATCGGCTCGTCCGCGCTCTTGTCCTGCTCGTCAGTCACGGGGCACAACCTATCCCAATCGGGACGCGGGCACCGCCGGGGTGGGGTGGTCGCTCACGCGGCGAAGTCGGACCGGCCGAACGGGCCGACCACGGCCAGGGACATCGGCCGCGCGAGCAGCTCGGCGGCGAGGCCGTTGACGTCGTCGAGGGTGACCGCGTCGACCCGGGCGAGCAGCTCGTCGACGGGCATCAGGTCGCCGTAGAGCAGCTCGCCCTTGGCCAGCCGCGTCATCCGGGAACCGGTGTCCTCGAGACCCAGCACGAACGAGCCCTTGCTCATGCCCTTGCCTCGGGCCACCTCGGCCTCGGTCAACCCGTCGGCGGCCACCCGCGCCAGCTCGGTGCGGGTCAGGTCCAGCACCTCGTCCACCTTGCCGGGAGCGCAGCCGGCGTAGACGGCGAAAAGGCCGCTGTCGGCGTACTGGCTGGCGTAGGAGTAGACCGAGTACGCGAGGCCGCGCTGCTCGCGGATCTCCTGGAACAGCCGGCTGGACATGCCGCCGCCGAGAACGTTGTTGAGGACGCCGAGGGCGAAGCGCCGGTCGTCCAGCCGGTCGATGCCGGGGCCGCCCAGCACGACGTGCGCCTGCTCGGTCTCCTTCGGCTCGACGAGGGTCGTGACGGGCTTCGTGCGTACCGCCGGGGTGGCGGCCCGGTACGGCGCCGGCGCCGCCGGGTCGGTGTCCAGCGGGGTGCCGCGCAGCGCCTGGCGGACGAGTTTGACCACCGCGGCGTGGTCGAGGTTGCCGGCGGCGGCGATCACGATCCGCGGGGCGGTGTAGTGACGCCGGTAGAAGTTCTGGATCTGCCGGCGGGTCATCGGGGTGACCGTCTCCTCGGTGCCGGAGATCAGCCGGCCCAGCGGGTGGTCGCCGTAGACGGCCCGGGCGAAGAGGTCGTGGACCTCGTCGCCGGGCTCGTCGTCGTGCATGGCGATCTCCTCGAGGATCACGCCCCGCTCGGTCTCCACGTCGGCCGGGGTGAGCACCGAGTCGGCGACGAGGTCGCACATCACGTCGATGGCGAGGGGCAGGTCCTCGTCGAGCACCCGCGCGTAGTAGCAGGTGTACTCCTTCGTGGTGAAGGCGTTGGTCTCGCCGCCCACCGCCTCGATCGCCGAGGAGATCTCCAGCGCGCCCCGCTTGTGGGTGCCCTTGAACAGCAGGTGCTCCAGGAAGTGGGCGGCACCGGCCTGGGGGCCGGTCTCGTCCCGCGACCCGACGGACACCCAGATACCGAAGGAGACGCTGCGCATCGCGGGGATCGCCTCGGTGAGCACGCGCAGGCCGCTGGGCAGAACCGTCCGACGGACGGTCCCGCCCAGCGGGTCGTCGCTGAGCGTCCGGGTCACCGCGCGGGCGCCGCCGGCGCGGCCCCCGGTCGTGCCCCGGAACGCCGCCACCCCCCGTCGATCCGGCGGAAACGGCGCGCTGGCGGCCCGACTCACGTGGTGCTCCCGGTTCGACGAGGGGGTGGGTGGTGCGGTGGTTACCGGTCAGGTGTGCCGGGTGCGACGGCGCGGACGCTCGCCGCCACCCTCGCCGCCCTCGCCACGGTCACCGCGCTCCGGGCCACGGCTGCCGCGCTCACCGCCACGCTCGCGGTCACCCCGGTCGCGCGGACCCCGGTCGCCACGGTCACGGCCGGCCGGCCGCTCGGCGCCCGCCTCGGCCTCGGCCGGGGCCTCGGCGCCCTCCGGGCGCACCTTGTCCAGGTAGATCTTGCCGCGCTGGTCGATGTCGGCGATCTCCACCTCGACCTTGTCGCCCACGTTGAGGAAGTCCTCGACCTTCTCGACCCGCTTGCCGTCGCCCACCTTCGAGATGTGCAGCAGACCGTCGCGGCCCGGGAGCAGCGAGATGAACGCGCCGAACGCGGCCGTCTTCACCACCGTGCCGAGGAACCGGTCGCCGAGCTTCGGCAGCGTCGGGTTGGCGATGGCGTTGATCCGCTCCACCGCGGCCTGCGCCGACGGGCCGTTGGTGGCGCCGACGTAGATGGTGCCGTCGTCCTCGATGGAGATCTCGGCGCCGGTCTCGTCCTGGATGGCGTTGATCGTCTGGCCCTTGGGGCCGATCACCATGCCGATCTTGTCGACCGGGATCTTGACCGTGGTGACCCGCGGCGCGTAGTCCGACATCGGGGCCGGGGCCTCGATCGCCCGCTGCATCACGTCGAGGATCGTCTGCCGCGCCTCGTGCGCCTGCTGCAGCGCGGCGGCCAGCACGTCCGACGGGATGCCGTCGAGCTTGGTGTCGAGCTGGAGCGCGGTCACGAAGTCCCGGGTGCCGGCGACCTTGAAGTCCATGTCGCCGAACGCGTCTTCGGCGCCGAGGATGTCGGTCAGCGTCACGTACTGGGTCTTGCCGTCGACCTCGTCGGAGATGAGGCCCATGGCGATGCCGGCGACCGGCGCCTTGAGCGGCACACCGGCGCTGAGCAGGCCGAGCGTCGAGGCGCAGACCGAGCCCATCGAGGTGGAGCCGTTGGAGCCGAGCGCCTCGGAGACCTGCCGGATGGCGTACGGGAACTCCTCGCGCGCCGGCAGCACCGGAATCAGCGCCCGCTCGGCGAGCGCGCCGTGGCCGATCTCGCGCCGCTTCGGCGAGCCGACCCGCCCGGTCTCACCGGTCGAGTACGGCGGGAAGTTGTAGTTGTGCATGTAGCGCTTGGACTTGTCCGGGGAGAGCGTGTCCAGCGTCTGCTCCATGCGCAGCATGTTCAGCGTGGTGACACCCAGGATCTGGGTCTCGCCGCGCTCGAACAGCGCCGAGCCGTGCACCCGGGGCAGCACGCCGACCTCGGCGGTCAGCGGGCGGATGTCCCGCGGGCCGCGGCCGTCGATGCGGACCTGCTCGCGCAGCACCCGGCTGCGGACCTCGGACTTGGTCAGCGACCGCAGGGCGGCGGTCAGCTCCTTCTCCCGGCCCTCGAAGCGCGGGCCGACCTCGTCCAGCATCCGCGCCTTGATCGCGTCCAGGGCCTCCTCACGCACCGCCTTGCCGGCGATCTGGAGGGCCTCGGCGACGTCGGCCCGGGCGAACTCCGCCACCGCCTCGTACACGTCGTCCTGGTAGTCCAGGAACACCGGGTACTCGAGGACCGGCTTGGCGGCCACGTCGGCCAGCTCGCTCTGCGCCCGGCACAGCTCGCGGATGGCCGGCTTGGCGGCCTCCAGACCGCTCGCCACGACCTCCTCGGTCGGGGCCGGGGCACCGTCGGCGACCAGCTTCACGGTGTGCTCGGTGGCCTCGGCCTCGACCATCATGATCGCGACGTCGCCGTCCGGCAGGGCACGGCCGGCGACCACCATGTCGAAGGTGGCCCGGGCCAGCTCCTCGTAGGTCGGGAAGGCGACCCACTGGCCGTCGACGTGCGCCATCCGGGTGGCCCCGATCGGGCCGGAGAACGGCAGGCCGGAGAGCTTGGTCGACATCGAGGCGGCGTTGATCGCCACCACGTCGTACGGGTGCTGCGGGTCGAGCGCGAGGATGGTCTCGACGACCTGGACCTCGTTGCGCAGGCCCTTGACGAACGACGGGCGCAGCGGCCGGTCGATCAGGCGGCAGGTGAGGATGGCGTCCTCGCTGGGACGCCCCTCACGACGGAAGAACGAGCCGGGGATCCGGCCGGCGGCGTACATCCGCTCCTCGACGTCGACGGTCAGCGGGAAGAAGTCGAACTGCTCCTTCGGCTGCTTGCCGGCGGTGGTGGCGGAGAGGACGACCGTCTCGCCGAGCTGGGCGATGACGGAGCCGGCGGCCTGACGGGCCAGCCGGCCGGTGGAGAAGGTGATCTCACGGGTGCCGAAGGACCCGTTGTCGATCACGGCGGTGCGGGACTCGGTGCCGAGGTTACTGCTCTCGGTCATCTGCGGTTGTGCTCCTTCGCGTGAACGGACCCGCGACGCAGAGCTGCTCAGACGGCCGGTCTTCGATCGAAGCGCCCGGGCGGTCGGCGTCGTGCCGGATGCCCGGGGGCCACTACCGGAGACCGGTACGCTGACCGGCTCCCGGTGTGTCGGGTGGTCGCGCGGCCCTGGTTGTTCGGTGTTCGTGGTGGTGAACCGGAGCGGGGGAGCGGCCTCGTCGGCCACTCCCCCGTCACGTCACCGGCGCAGACCGAGCCGCTCGATGAGCGACCGGTAGCGGTTGATGTCCTTCTTCTGGACGTAGTTGAGCAGCCGACGGCGACGGCCGACCAGCAGCAGCAGCCCGCGGCGGCTGTGGTGGTCGTGCTTGTGCACCTTCAGGTGCTCGGTCAGGTCCGCGATCCGCTTGGTGAGGACCGCGACCTGGACCTCCGGCGAACCGGTGTCGCCCTCGATGGTCGCGTACTCCGCGCGGATCTGGGCCTTTGCTTCCTGGTCGAGCGCCATGTTCTCCCTGTTTCGATGGGTTGTTGGGCGATGTCCGTCGTGTCGGGTCTCGCCGAACGGAAACGGACGGTCCTCGCACCCGCGGCGTCGTGCAGGCACGCGAGGCCCCACGTCAGTCAGCCGACGTCCCCGTCAGACTACCAGCAACCGGCCGCAGGGGCCGGTCAAGGGCCGCCGGACGGCGCCAGCGGCGCACGATCGCCGCCGGAGGCCGGGGCGCACCCCCCGCGGAACCGCCCCGCGTCCCGCCCCCGGCGAGCCTCCGGACGAGGTCAGCCGAGCGCTCGGCGGGTCCGTTCGACGTCCTCGGCGATCTGGGCCACCAGCGGCTCGATCGAGTCGTACCGGACCTGCCCCCGCAGGTGCGCCACGAAGTCCAGGGCCAGCCGCTCGCCGTACAGGTCGCCGTCGAAGTCGAGCACGTACGCCTCGACCCGCCGCTCCCGTCCCGAGAAGGTCGGGTTGGTGCCGACCGAGACGGCGGCCATCAGCGGCTCCCGCTGGCCCCGCCGCACCAGCCGGGCGGCGTAGACGCCGTCGGCGGGGACCGCGGCGTACCGGTGGCAGAGCAGGTTGGCAGTGGGGAAGCCCAACTCCCGGCCACGCTGGTCGCCGCGCACCACGACCCCCTCGATCCGGTGCGGGCGGCCCAGCGCGGCGGCCGCGGCGACCACGTCCCCGGCGTCGACGCACGAGCGGATGTACGTCGAGGAGAAGACGGTCCCCGCCTCGGACACCAGCGGCGCGCCCTCGACGGCGAAGCCGAACGTCCGCCCGAGCCGTTCCAGCAGCGCCACGTCACCGGCGGCCTTGTGCCCGAACCGGAAGTTGGCGCCCACCACGACCCGGGTGGCGTGCAGGTACTCCACCAGGACGTCGTGCACGAACGCCTCGGCCGGCAGCCGGGAGAACTCCGGTGTGAACGGCACCACGCAGAGGACGTCCACGCCGAGCGCCTCGATCAGCTCGGCCTTGCGGGCCGGCTCGGTGAGCACCGCCGGGTGCGAGCCCGGCCGCACCACCTCCGCCGGGTGCGGGTCGAAGGTGACGACCACCGACTTGACGCCCAGCTCCCGCGCCCGCGCCACCGCGTGGCCGATGGTCGCCTGGTGCCCCTTGTGCACGCCGTCGAAGACGCCGATGGTGACGACCGAGCGCCCCCAGCCTCCGGGCGCCGCGTCGTACCCCCGCCACCGCTGCATGCTGCTCCTCCCCTGCCGCTGGCCGAACCCCGCCGTCAGGCCGGGGCCAGCACGACCTCCGCGCGGGCCCGACCGTCCCGCTCGCTGACGATAGCGATCAACCTCCCGGCCGGGCCGAAGACCGCGTACGGGCCGTCGATCCCGACCGGGTCCAGCGGGCCGCCGTGGGAGAGCACCCGCTCCTCGTCGGCGGTGGCGTCCCGACGCGGGAAGAAGCGGTCGGCCGCGGCGGCGAGCGGCAGGTTCACCACGTCGGGCGCACGCTGCTCAAGCTCGTCGAGCGTGGCCGCCTCGGCCAGGGTGAAACCGCCGACGGCGGTCCGCCGCAGGGCGGTCAGGTGGCCGCCCACCCCTAGCGCCAGCCCCGCGTCGCGGGCGATCGCCCGGATGTACGTGCCGGACGAGCAGGTGACGTCGACGTCCACGTCCACCACGTCGGGCTGGTCCCGCCGGACGGCGAGGACGTCCAGCCGGGAGATGGTGACCCGGCGGGCCGGGAGCTCGACGCTCTCCCCCTCCCGTACCCGCTTGTACGCCCGCTGCCCGTCGATCTTGATGGCGCTGACCGCGCTGGGCACCTGGTCGACCTCGCCGGTGAGCGCGGCGAGGGCGGCCCGGATCGCGTCGTCGGTCACCTGCCCGGCCGGCGTGGTGGCGATCACGTCGCCCTCGGCGTCGTCGGTGACGGTCGCCTGCCCGAGCCGGATCGTGGCGAGGTAGCTCTTGCCGGCCCCGATCACGTACGTCAGCAGCCGGGTGGCCCGACCGACGCCGATCACCAGCACACCGGTGGCCATCGGGTCGAGCGTGCCGCCGTGCCCGACCCGCCGCGTGCGGGCCAGCCGCCGCACGCGCGCCACCACGTCGTGCGACGTCATGCCGCCGGGCTTGTCGACCACGATCAGTCCGTCTGCGCTCACGACCGCCAAGCCTGCCAGATGGGGCGGGCCGCACCGGCAACGGGACGGCCACCCGAAAACCGGACTGCGTTCGTGACGACTTCCTGCCACGATGTCCGCAGTGACGCCCGCCGGCTCGTCCGGGCGTCCGGACAACGGGGAGAACCGATGGCCACTCCGAACGACAGCCGTACCGGCCCGGCCGCCGCCGACAACGACCGGCGTTCGCTCCGCACGCCGCAGCAGCCCTCCACCCTGCCGGAATGGATGCTCAACCCGCCGCCTCCGCGCCGCACCGTCGGCGACCGGTTGGCCGGGGCCGTCAACGCGTTGCCGGGCGCGGCCCGGCTCCGGCGGCGTTGGTGGGCCTGGCAGGGTCGGCAGCGGCTCCACCAGCGCTACCCCAACGTGGTGAAGGTGAGCGCCTTCTTCCTCTCCTTCGCGGTGGCCCTGGCCTTGGTGCTGGCCGCCAACACCCTCTTCGGGATGGCCTGACGCACGGTCGGCCCCGGCCGCGGCCGGGGCCGTCCGGTCAGCCCCGCACCGCGCCGACCACCGCCCAGCCGCCGGAGCGCAGCCGGAGCAGCAGGGCGACGAGCCGGAGCACCACGAAGAGGGTGAGCCCGGCCCAGATCCCGCCGAGGCCCAGGTCGAGCCCGTACGCCAGCCAGATCGCGGGCAGGAAGCCGCCGAGAGCCGCCACGATGGTGAGGTTGCGCAGGTAGCGGACGTCCCCGGCGCCGATCAGCACCCCGTCCAGGGCGAAGACGACACCGGCCAGCGGCTGCATCGCCACGAACCAGGGCCACGCCAGCATCGCCTGGTCGCGTACCTGGGGATCGGAGCTGAACCACCCGGGAACCACGCCGGCACCGGCGGCGATGAGCACGGCGAACGCCACGCCGCAGACGCCGCCGAGCAGGGCGATCCGGCGGGCCAGGCCGCGTGCCTCGGCGGCGTCGCCGGCGCCCAGGGCCGCGCCGACCAGCGCCTGAGCGGCGATGGCGAGCGCGTCGAGCACCAGCGCGGTGAAGAACCAGAGTTGCAGGGCGATCTGGTGGGCCCCGACGGCAGCCGCGCCGAAGCGGGCGGCCACGGCGGTGGCGGACAGGAAGCTCGCCTGGAAGGCGAGACCGCGGATCAGCAGGTCCCGGCTGAGCACGAGCTGCTGGGCGATCATCTTGGGCCGCGGGCGCAGGGGCAACCGCTCGGCGACCAGCGCCCCGATGAAGAGCGCACCGGAGATCGTCTGGGCGACGGCGTTCGCCACCGCCGAGCCGACCAGGCCGAGCCCGGCCGGGTAGACCAGCAGCGGGCAGAGCAGCGCGGAGAGCAGGTTCGGGCCGAGAACGAACCACAGCGGGCGGCGGGTGTCCTGGATCCCGCGCAGCCAGCCGTTGCCGGCGGCGGCGAGCAGCAGGCCCGGAGCGCCGAGCGCCGCGACGCGCAGCCACTGCGCGGCGGAGTCGGCCACGTCGCCGTCGGCCCCGGCGAGGGTACGCGCGAGCGCCCCGCCGCCGATCTGCATGCCGACCGCGACCGCCACGCCCACCCCGAGGGCGAGCCAGGACGCCTGGACTCCCTCGGCGACGGCGGCGCCCCGGTCACCGGCACCGAACCGGCGGGCGGACCGGCCGGTGGTGCCGTACGCGACGACCGTGCCGAGCCAGGCGATGAGGGTGAGCACGGTGCCGCCGACAGCCAGCGCGGCGAGCGGGACCCGACCCAGGTGCCCCACGACGGCGGTGTCGACCAGGACGTAGAGGGGCTCGGCGGCCAGCACCACGAGTGCGGGCAGGGCGAGCGCCGCGATCCGTCGTGGCGACGCGGTCTCGGGGGCGGTGGCGACCGGCTGGCTCATCGCCGCCGATCCTGACACGTGCGAGGTAAGGGCTGCAACCTCGTACATCACTTACCGGACGGGGTGCCCGTCCCGGATGGTGGATGCTCGGCGGACCGGCGCGGAACGCCGCCGAGCATCAACCGATCCGCGCCAGCGTCACTGGCGAGTGTCCATCGAGGTCTGCAGGGCGCGGCGCATCTGCTCGCGGGCCTCGTCCGTGGTCTCGGGCTTGGGCTTGTTCGGCATGAGTGGTGATCCCTTCCAGGGCGCGAGCCACCGGCACGACGGTGGAACTCACGGGCGGTCTGTGCGCCCTCAGCTCATCCGGGGTCACCGGAGCGGCTGCTGGGGCAGCGAGCCCGGGTCGGTCGGACCCTGGAGGGAGGCGGCGCCGGGTGCGGCCCCACCGCCCACGACCAGCACCGTCGCACGGCGCCGGTCAATTCCCAAGCTATCGTTCAGGTCCACATGCTGCCCGGTGTTCCCGGAATCTGGACAGCCGTGACGGTCGGCGACCGCCCCCTCAGCGGGCCAGGAAGTGCCAGCCGAGCCACCACCAGAAGCCGAAGACACCGATCCGGCCGACCGGCACCGACCCCACCTCGTAGCGCATCACGTACGCGCAGACCTCGCCCAGGGTGGGGATCCGGGACCCCTCGCGCCGGGCCGCCCACTCGACGACGGCGAAGAGCGCCAACGAGACCAGGAAACCGCCGATCGCCAACGCCCGCATCATCGCCGCACCAGCCCCCAGAACGCGGACAGCCAGGCCAGCCAGGTCGCGGACCGGACCAGCCGGTCCTCCAGCAGCGGGTCGGCCAGGCGGGAGAAGGTGGGGAAGTCGTCGCCCGCGGCGGCCACGAAGGTAGTGCCCTCGAACACCACGAACACCACGACCGGCAGCGTCCACCACACCGCACCCGAGCCCAGCCGGTGCGGCGCCGGCCGCCGGGGCACCCGGTTGCTCAGTCCGAGCCAGATCAGCACGCCGCCGGTGCCGAGCGTCCAGAGGTTGGCCTCGATCGAGAAGGACGGAAAACGGCCACCGACGAGCGACAGGCAGACGAGCACCGGCACGGCGACCGCGGGACGGTCCCAGGCGCGGGGCGCCTCGACGGTGAGGTCGTGGGGCTGCTCCATCCCGCAATTCTGCCCACCGTCACCGACTGCGGAAAGATGGACACTCCCCGGAGCCGACCCTGATCTTTCCCCGGCCGACGCCCTCCCCGGCCGGGCCCGGGCGATCCCGGCGGCCGCCGCAGGTCAGCGACGACCGTCGATCAGCGCCGCGTCCAGCTGATCGCGGATGGCGTCGACGACCTGCTCGGCGCTGCCCCGCCCGGTGAAGCCGGCCGCGAAGCGGTGCCCGCCACCGCCCAGCACCACCGCCACCCGGCTGACGTCCACCGCACCCTTGCTGCGCAGCGAGACCGCCCACTCTCCGGGGGCCGTCTGCTTGACGACGCAGCTCACGTCGGCCTCCGCAGTGCACCGCACGGAGTCGATGAGCGCCTCCAGCACGTACGGCCGCTGCCCGTGCCGCGCCAGGTCGTCCAGGGTCGCGTACGTCCAGACCAGACCCTGGCCGCCCGCCGCCGCGGGCTCCAGCCGCGCCCGGCCCAGCACCTCGGCGAAGAGCCGGACCGCGCCGAACGGCCGGGTGTCGAAGATCCGGCGGGAGATGTCGCCGGGCCGGATGCCGGTGGCGAGCAGCCGGGCCGCGAACCGGTGCACCGCCGGTGTGGTGGCCTCGAACCGGAACGAGCCGGTGTCGGTGGTCAGCGCCACGTACAGGCACTCCGCGATCCCCGCGTCGAGCGGCACCCCGAGACGGGTCAGCAGCTCGTCGACGACCACCGAGGTAGCCGCCGCGCACGGGTCGACCAGGTTGACCGCGCCGAACCGGGTGTTCGACGCGTGGTGGTCGAGCACCAGGGCGGTGCCGGCGGTCGCCAGCCGGTCGACGAGCTCACCCAGCCGGGACTCGCTCGCCGCGTCGAAGCAGACCACCAGGTCCGGATCCGGGTACGCCTCCGCCGCCGGCACCAGCAGCTCCTCACCCGGCAGCCCGCGGAGCGTCTCGGGCACCTCGGGCGGCCCGGGGAAGGTGGCCTGGAGCCGCCCCACTCCCAGCCGCCGCAGGGCGAGGCCGAAGCCGAGCATGCTGCCGAGCGCGTCGCCGTCCGGGTTGACGTGGCAGATCAGCAGCACGCGCCCGTCGGCCGGCACGGCCCGTACGGCGGCGACCGCCGCTGCCCACTCGGCCTCGACCGGCCCGGCCGCCACCGCCGGGCCGGACTCGGTGGACGTCTCGACGGCGCCGGACGGCACCGCCTCGGTCAGCGCGCCGCCGGACGGATCGGTCACCGCCGGTCCCCGCCCCGGGGCTCGTCGGCGTCCTCAGCGTCCTCGCTGTCCTCGTCCGCCTCGTCCTCCAGCCGGTACGGCTGGGCCTCGCCCGCGTACTCGGCCCTGGCGGCGAGGCGCTGCACCTCGGCATCCGCGCTGCGGGCCTGCGCGAGCAGGTCGTCGATGTGCTTGACCTGGTCCTGCACGTCGTCGAGGACGAAGGTCAACGTCGGCGAGTGGCGGAGCCCGAGGGCCTTGCCCACCGTGCTGCGGAGCATGCCCTTGGCGCTCTCCAGCGCCGCCGCGGTGCCCGACTGGGCCGCCGCGTCACCGAGCACGGTGTAGAAGACCGTGGCGTCACGCAGATCGGCGGTGATCCGCGCGTCGGTGATGGTGATCATGCCGAGCCGGGGGTCCTTGATCTGGCTGCGTACCACCGATGCGACCAGTTCGCGCACCCGCTCCGCGTGCCGGCGTACCTTGGCCGGATCCGACATCTCGCCACCTCCACGGCGTCCCGCTCCCGGCCGACGGGGGACGCAAAACGTCACCCGGGCCGGCCGGCCAACACCTCGAACACTACCCGCGCCACCACCGCGGCCGTGCGCCGCCGGCGGTGGCGCGGACCACCCCGGCGACGGACCGGGATCAGTCGTCCTCGCCGTGCAGCCGTCGGCGCGCCGACAGCAGCTCGACCTCCGGTCGGTCGGCCACGAGACGCTCGCACGAATCCAGCACCTCGCGCACGTGGGCCGGCTCGGCGGCGACCACGGCCACCCCGATCTGCGCCCGACCGTGCAGGTCGAGCGCTCCCACCTCGGCGGCCGACACCTCGAAGCGGCGCAGCGCCGCCACGATCGGCCGTACGTAGGACCTCTTGGCCTTGAGCGACCGGGAGTCGCCCGGGAGCAGCAGGTCGAAAACCACGGTTCCGGTGAACATCGTCTCGGACGATACCCGGACACACCCCCACATGATCAAGGGGTTTACGCCTTTCGGCGTAAACCCCTTGATCAGTGTCTCAACGGGTCAGGCGCGCGCCTTCTCCCGCATCTCGAAGGTTTCGATCACGTCGCCGACCTGGATGTTGTTGTAACCAGCCAGGGTCAGACCGCACTCGAAGCCCTCGCGCACCTCGGTCGCGTCGTCCTTGAACCGCTTGAGCGAGCTGATGGTGAGGTTGTCCGCCACCACCGTGCCGTCGCGCAGCAGACGCGCCTTGGCGTTGCGCCGGATGAGGCCCGACCGGACGATGCACCCGGAGATGTTGCCGATCTTGGACGAGCGGAAGACCTCGCGGACCTCCGCGGAGCCCAGCTCGACCTCCTCGTACTCCGGCTTGAGCAGGCCCTTGAGCGCCGCCTCGATCTCCTCGATGGCCTGGTAGATGACGGTGTAGTACCGGATCTCCACGCCCTCGCGGTCGGCCATCTCGCGGACCTTGTTGGCGGCCCGCACGTTGAAGCCGATGATCGTGACCGCCTCGGACGAGGCGCTCGCGAGCATGACGTCGCTCTCGGTGATCGCACCCACACCCCGGTGGATGATCCTGAGCTGGACCTCCTCGGGGATGTCGAGGTTGAACAGCGCGTCCTCGAGAGCCTCCACCGAACCGGAGACGTCGCCCTTGAGCACCAGGTTGAGCGAGGTCTTCTCGCCCTCCTTGAGCTGCTCCATGAGCGTCTCGAGGGTGGCCCGGCCGCGGGAGTTGGCGAACGCCGCCGCCCGCCGTCGCGCCTGCCGCTGCTCGGCGATCTGCCGCACCGTACGGTCGTCGGCCGCGGCGAGGAAGGTGTCGCCCGCGCCCGGCACCGCGGTCAGACCGAGCACCAGGACCGGACGGGCCGGACCGGCCTCGGCGACCTGGTTGCCGTTCTCGTCGAGCATCGCCCGGACCCGGCCGTGCGCCCCACCGGCGACGATCGAGTCGCCGGCCCGCAGGGTGCCCTTCTGCACCAGCACCGTCGCGACCGCGCCGCGACCCTTGTCCAGGTGCGCCTCGATCGCCACACCCTGCGCCGGCCCGTCGATCGGAGCGGTCAGCTCCAGCGACGCGTCGGCGGTCAGCAGGACGGCCTCGAGCAGGTCCTCGATGCCGATGCCGGGCTTGGCCGCCACGTTGACGAACATGGTGTCGCCGCCGTACTCCTCGGCGACCAGGCCGTACTCGGTCAGCTGCTGGCGGACCTTGTCCGGGTTGGCCTCCGGCTTGTCGACCTTGTTGACCGCGACCACGATCGGCACGTCCGCCGCCTTGGCGTGGTTGAGCGCCTCGATCGTCTGCGGCATCACGCCGTCGTCGGCCGCGACCACCAGCACCACGATGTCGGTGACCTGGGCACCACGGGCACGCATGGCGGTGAACGCCTCGTGACCCGGGGTGTCGATGAAGGTCACCGCGCGGTCCTCGCCCTCGTGCGGCACGTGGACCTGGTAGGCACCGATGTGCTGGGTGATGCCACCCGCCTCGCCGGCCACGACGTTCGCCTTGCGGATCGCGTCGAGCAGCTTGGTCTTACCGTGGTCGACGTGACCCATGACGGTCACCACCGGCGCACGGCTGACCAGGCGGTCCTCCGCGACCTCGGCGTCGAGGTCGATGTTGAACTGCGCGAGCAGCTCGCGGTCCTCGTCCTCCGGGCTGACGATCTGCACGTTGAAGCCGAGGTGCTCACCCAGCAGCAGCAGGGTGTCGTCGGAGCACGACTGGGTCGCCGTCACCATCTCGCCCAGGTTGAACATCTCCTGGACCAGCGAACCCGGGTTGGCGTTGATCTTGTCGGCGAAGTCCGACAGCGAGGCGCCACGGGACAGCCGGACGACCTGACCCTGACCCCGGGGAGCACCCGAGGACATGGTCGGGGCCGACAGGTTGTCGAACTCCTGTCTGCGCTGCTTCTTGGACTTGCGACCGCGGGTCGGCTTGCCACCCGGACGCCCGAAGGCACCCGCGGCGCCGCCGCCACGGCCACGACCGCCACCACCCGGACGACCGGCGCCACCGGCCGGAGCGCCCGGACGGAAACCGCCGGCGGCACCGCCGCCGCCACCACCACCGGGACCGCCACGGTAGCCACCGCCACCGCCGCCGCCACCGGGACCGCCGCGGAAGCCACCGCCACCGCCGCCGCCACCGGGACCGCCACGGAAGCCACCGCCACCGCCGGGACGACCTGCGCCGCCACCGGGGCCGCCACGACCCCCACCGGGGCCACCGGGGCGACCCGTGGTGGGACGCTGGCTCGGCATCGAGGCCGGGCTCGGCCGCGGCGGCATGGAGGCCGGGCTGGGCCGCGGCGGCATGCCGGCCGGGCTCGGCCGGGGACCGCCGGCACCGGCGGCCGGGGGCCGCTGCTGCTGGCCACCCTGGATACCGAACGGGTTGTTACCGGCGCCGCGCGCCGGCGGACGACCACCCGGCCGGGCACCCGGGCCCGGGGTCGGGCCACCGGGACGACCGGCGGCCGGGGTACCCGGACGCGGCGGCACCGCGGTCGGGCCCGGACGCGGACCCGGACGGGGACCGCCCTCGGCCGGGGGTTCCCGGCGGACGTTCTCCCGCTGCTGCTGGCGGGCGGCCTGCGCGGCCTTGACCGCGGCCTCCTGCTCAGCCTTGAGGGCGGCGGCGCGCGCCTCGGCGGCCGCCACCTCGATGTCGTGCGCGCTCGCCGGCTTGGCGACCGGGGTCGCCGGCTGCGGCGGGCCGGGGACCGGGCCCTTGGGCTTCGGTCCAGGGGTCGGCGCGGCCGCCCGCCGGGGCGGCATCGGCCTGGCCGGGACCCGGGGGGCACCCGGGGTCGGGGACGGCGTCGGGGTCAACGTCGGAGCCGACGGAGCGGCCGCCTGCGGGGCGGCCGGCGCCGGGGCACCGCCGTTGTTGACGAATGCGCCACGCAGCCGTCGGGCGACGGGCGCCTCGACGGTGCTGGACGCGGACTTCACGAACTCGCCCATCTCCTTGAGCTTGGCGAGAACGGTCTTGCTTTCGACCCCGAGCTCCTTAGCAAGCTCGTGTACGCGGGCCTTTCCTGCCACTGCACTCCTCACTCCGAGGTCGTGCGGGCAGCACCCGCAGCAACCTCACTCGTGCACTTGAAGCCTGGTCATTTCTGCGACTTCATCGTGTGCTCATGTCGGTCGTCCTACCTTGCTAGCGACCCGCGCCCGGTCGGGTTTGACCGGACGTCGTGATTGGCGCATCGAGGTGCGCCGCGAGCTCACCGTGGTCGAGGACCCCGGTGATGCGCAGCGCCCGCCCGAAGGCGCGACGCCGCACCGCCTGCGCGAAGCAGGCCGGATCCGGGTGCACGTTCGCCCCCCGACCCGGCAGGCTGCGGGCCGGATCGGGCCGGAGGCTGTGTCCAGCCTCGTCACCGATCGCGACGATCCGCAGCAGTTCACTGGCCGGCGCACGTCGTCGGCAACCCACACAGGTGCGTTCCGGCTGCGCGCGTCGTGCCACCGGGGAAAGTCTACCCCTAGCTCCCGGAGATCGCGCCGCCCGGCTCCGGGACGTGATCGGCACCCCCGCGCCCGGCCGGCCCGGCCTGCTCGGCATCGGAACGGATGTCGATCCGCCAACCGGTCAACCGGGCCGCAAGCCGGGCATTCTGCCCCTCACGGCCGATGGCGAGCGACAACTGGAAGTCCGGCACCGTCACCCGGGCGGTACGGGTGGCCAGGTCGACCACCTCCACCCGGAGCGCCTTCGCCGGCGACAACGCGTTGCCGACGAAGGTCGCCGGGTCGTCCGACCAGTCGATGATGTCGATCTTCTCACCGTGCAGCTCGCTCATGACGGCCCGCACCCGCTGCCCCATCGGCCCGATGCAGGCCCCCTTGGCGTTCACGCCGGGCGCGGTGGAGCGTACGGCGATCTTCGTACGGTGACCTGCCTCACGGGCGATCGCGCTGATCTCCACCGTCCCGTCGGCGATCTCCGGCACCTCCAGGGCGAAGAGCTTCTTCACCAGAGCCGGGTGCGACCGGGACAACGTGATCTGCGGGCCACGCATTCCCTTGGCCACGTGCACCACGACGCAGCGGACCCGCTCGCCGTGCACGTACCGCTCGCCGGGCACCTGCTCCGACTGGGGCAGGACGCCTTCCAGCTTGCCCAGGTCGACGGTGACGATGCCCTTCTCGGCGCGCGCCTCGTGCGCCTGGACGACACCGGTGACCAGGTCGCCGTCGCGGCCCACGTACTCGCCGAAGTGGGCCTCGTCGGTGGCCTCCCGCAGCCGCTGGAGGATCACCTGCTTGGCCGTCATGGCCGCGATCCGGCCGAAGTCGTGCGGGGTGTCGTCCCACTCCCGCACCACGTTGCCCTCGGCGTCCACCTCCTGCGCGTACACCAGGGCCGCGCCGGTCTTGCGGTCGATCTCCACCCGCGCGTGCGCCTCCGCACCCTCGGTGTGCCGGTAAGCGGTCAGCAGCGCGGTCTCGATCGCCGCGAGGATCGTGTCGAACGGGATCTCCCGCTCGCGCTCCAGTGCGCGCAGCGCCGCGAGGTCGATGTTCACCTCTCCTCGTCCTCCACATCGTCGTCGTCGAAGTCGTCGGTGTCCTGGCCGGCATCGCCGGCCTCGTCGGTGCTGTCGAACTCGTCCGCTTCTTCGACCTCGTCGAGGCGGGTGAACTCAACCTGCACCCGGCCGGGGCCCAGGTCGGCGTACGTCCATTCCGCGCGGCCGGCGTCGGTCTCCAGGACCACCCGCTCGTCGTCGGCCTCGACCACCCGCCCGGTCACCTGCCGATCGCCGGCGGACTCGCCGCCGCGCACGGTCACCTTGACCAGCCGGCCGGTGTTGCGCCGCCAGTGCCGGGGCAGGGTGAGCGGCCGGTCCACGCCGGGCGAGCTGACCTCCAGCTGGTACTCCCCGGCCACGATGTCCCCGCCCGCCTCCTCGGCGGCGTCCAGGGCGGCGGAGACGGCCCGCGAGACGTCCGCGACGGCGTCCAGGTTGATCCCGCCGTCGGCGTCCACGATCACCCGCACCACGTGCCGCCGGCCGGCCCGGGACACCGACAGGTCCTCCAGGTCGTACCCGGCGTCGGTGACCACCGGCTCGATGACCTCGCGCAGCCGGGCGCGCCGGGCGGCGAGGTCGCCACCGCGGGCGGCGCGGTCGGTGCCCCGCGGGCCGGCCGCGGGCCGCGGTCGCCCCGTCGGTCCGGTCGGCCGGGTGGCGCGGCCACGCTGGGTCATCTGGCGCCCCTTCTGCTGGTCGGCGGCGCCCGATCCGGTCGCCACGACGGTACGCCACCGGGGCGGACGCGCCGGTGGTTGCGCAGAGCGTAACGCGCCGTCCGCCCGCCGGCCCGGCCGGCGCACCGACGCCGGTGGCCACGCCGCCGGCCAGGATGGTGTTGACTTGTCCGGTGGCGACGGGCAGAACGACAGAGCGCGATCGGACAACCGGGTATTCCCGGCGAAACGTGATACGGGCGGGCGCCCTCCTGGCGCTCGGTGGTGCCGTGGCACCGCTCACCGGCTGTGATCCATTCGACCGGGGGGAGCCGCCGGCGCCCGACCCGCTCGCGCCCCTGGTCGACGAGGCGCTCGCGCTCGCCGCGGCGTACCGGGAGGCCGCGACCGCGCACCCCGCCCTGGCCGGCCGGCTGACGCCGATCGCCGAGGCACACGCCGCGCACGCGGCGGAACTGGCCCGGGTCGCCCGGGTGACCCTGCCGTCGGCCACCGCTCCCGCGACGCCCGGCGCCCCGGCCGTCGACCCCGACGCCGCGCTCGCCGCGCTGCGCGACCGCGAGAAGGCGGCCCGGGAGACGGCGACCCGCGCCTGCGCGGAGGCACCGGCCGAGCGGGCCGCGCTGCTCGCGTCCGTCACCGCCGCCCGCGCCACGCACCTGGAGGCGCTGCGATGACCGCGCCGACCCCGACCGCCGGGCCGGCCGCCGCGCTCGGCGCCGCGCTCACCGCCGAGTACGCGGCCATCTGGGCCTACGGCCCGATCGGCGTACGCCTCACCGACGCCGCCCGGAAGGCGGCCCGCGACGCCGAGGCGGCGCACCGGCGACGCCGCGACGACCTCGTGCTCCAGCTCAGCACCGCCGGCGGCACCGTCCCGCCCGACCGGGCCGGCTACGCGCTGCCGTTCGCGGTCACCGACACGGCGAGCGCGCTGCGGCTCGCCGTCGAGGTCGAGGAACGCACCGGGGCCTTCTGGCGGGCGGCGGTGGCGGCCACCACCGGCGCCGACCGGGAGCGGGCGCTCGCCGCACTCGTCGACTGCGCCCTGCGGGCCACCCGCTGGCGGCGGACCGCCGGGGTCACGCCGCTGACCGTGGCGTTTCCGGGACGGCCCGCCTGAGAAACGGTCGGACCCTCCGGTTGCCGCCGACATACCAGGTATGCATACTCCGGAACCATGTCCATCCGTCACGGGCTGCTCGCCCTGCTCGAACGCGGCCAGATGTACGGCTACCAGCTGCGCTCGGCGTTCGAGGAGTCGACCGGGTCGACCTGGCCGCTGAACATCGGGCAGGTCTACACCACGCTCTCCCGGCTGGAACGGGACGGGCTGGTGCGGTCGCTCCCGGAGAGCGAGGCCGGGCAGCGCCCGTACGAGATCACCGACGCCGGGCGGGCGGACCTGGCGCTCTGGTTCGCCACCCCGATCAGCCGTGCCGACCGGCCCCGCGACGAGCTGGCCATCAAGCTCGCCCTCGCGCTCACCACGCCCGGCGTCGACGTGCGGTCGGTGGTGCAGACCCAGCGCGCCGCCACCATGCGGACCCTCCAGGAACTGACCCGGCTCAAGTACGCGAGCGATCGGCCGGAGGACCTGCCCTGGCGTCTCGTGCT
This sequence comes from Micromonospora sp. H33, assembly GCF_052068455.1. Taxonomy (NCBI): domain Bacteria; kingdom Bacillati; phylum Actinomycetota; class Actinomycetes; order Micromonosporales; family Micromonosporaceae; genus Micromonospora; species Micromonospora sp. H33. The sequence goes on from NZ_JBQHDE010000004.1 coordinate 369,664, forward strand.
GGACGCGATGGTGTTCCAGGCCGAGGCCGAGGTCCGCTGGCTGGACCACTGCGAGAGCAGCCTGGTGCGGCACCGGCCGGCGGCGGCCGGGAACGGAGCCGGAACCGACCCCGCCGTCGAGGCGGTGGAGCGGACCGACGAGGGGGCCCGGCGGTGAGCCCGGCGGGGGACGACGCACGCGTCCCCGTGCTCGACGTCCGCGACGTGCATCGCACCCACGGCAGCGGCCCGGCCGCCGTCCACGCCCTGCGGGGGGTGAGCCTCACCGTGCACGCCGGGGAGCTCGTCGCGGTGATGGGTCCCTCCGGGTCGGGCAAGTCCACGCTGCTGGCCCTCGCCGGCGGGCTGGACGGCCCGACCGCCGGCGAGGTCCACGTCGAGGGCCAACGGCTCGGCGGGCTGGACCGGCGGCGCCTCGCCCAGCTGCGGCGACGCCGTATCGGCTACATCTTCCAGAACCTCAACCTGCTCGGCAGCCTCACCGCCGTCGAGAACGTGGCGCTCCCGCTCGAACTCGACGGCGCCGGCGTGCGCGCGGCCCGCCGGCTGGCGCTGGCGGCACTCGCCGAGGTGGGCCTGCCGGAGCTGGGTGACCGCTTCCCGGACCAGCTCTCCGGCGGGCAGCAGCAGCGGGTGGCGATCGCCCGCGCCCTGGTCGGCGAGCGGCGGCTGGTCCTGGCCGACGAACCGACCGGCGCGCTGGACTCGCAGACCGGCGAGGCGGTGCTGCACCTGCTGCGCCGCCGGGTCGACGCGGGGGCGGCCGGCGTGCTGGTCACCCACGAGGCGCGGCACGCCGCCTGGGCGGACCGGGTGGTGTTCCTGCGTGACGGGGTGCTGGTCGACTCGACGGCACCGCTGGGTGACGTCGAACAGCTGCTGACCGGCAGCGGCCGGTGAGCCCCGGCCGGCGCGACACGAGGCTCGCCGCGGCGGCCGGCTCGTGGTGGGTCGCGCTGCGGATCGCTCGGCGGGAGACTCGCCGCGCCCGGGGCCGGACCGCGCTGGTGCTGGCGATGATCACGCTGCCCGTGCTGGTCCTCGCCTTCGCGGCGACGACCTGGGACATGTCCCACCTGACCCGGGCCGAACACGCAGCTCGCCAGCTCGGCGCCGCGGACGCGGAGCTGCTTCCGGCGGCCCGCAACCCGGTCACGCAGACCCCCTGGGGCGACGGGTGGGGTCCCCGTGGCGAGGACCTCGTCCCGCCCGGTCGGGTCACCGCGGAAGAGGTCATCGCCCTGCTCCCACCCGGCTCGCGCGTCCTCCCCGTGCTGCGCTGGACGTTCTTCGAGGCCCGTGTGGGGGACCGCGTCGAGGACGGAGTGTCCGGCCGGGTCGTCGACCTCACCGACCCGCTCGGGCGCGGCCTGGTCCGCGTCCACGCCGGCCGCGCGCCGACCGCCGCCGGCGAGATCGCCGCCAACCCGGCCGCCCTGCGGCGGCTCGACGCCCGCCTCGGCGGGACCGTCACCTCCGCGGACGGCCGTCGCACCTGGACCGTGGTCGGTGTGATCGAGTTTCCCGACCAGCTGAGTCCCCTGGTCGTGCTGCCGCCGGGCCCCCGCGTGGAGGAGGAGACCACCTGGCTGGTGGACCTGCCGGGTGCCGCCGACGACGACCTGTTCCGCCGACTCAACGAGCACGGGTACGTCGTGCAGGCCCGCACCGCCGGGCCGCCTCCGGAGGACGGCTTCGCGTCGGGCACGTCCTCCTGGATCACCTCCGTGGACGTGGCGGACGCCGGCGGCGTCGTGCTGGTCGGCGGGCTCGCCCTGCTCGAGGTGGTGCTCCTGGTCGGGCCCGCCTTCGCCGTCGGCGTCCGCCGCCGACGGCGGGACCTGGCGCTGGTCGCGGTGGCCGGCGGTGACGACCCGCACCTGCGCCGCATCGTCCTCGCGGACGGGGTGGTGCTCGGGGCCGTCGGGGCCGGCGGCGGCCTGCTGGTCGGCGTCGCCGCGGCCGTCGCCGCCCGGCCACTGGTGGAGGAGTACGTCTTCGGGGAACGTTTCGGTGGGTACCGGACACCGCCCGCGCTGCTGCTGGCCATCGCGGCGGTCGCCGTGCTGGCCGGGGTGCTCGCCGCGCTGGTGCCGGCGTGGACGGCCGCCCGGCAGGACGTGGTGGCCGGGCTGGCCGGCCGGCGTACGCCACCGGCGAACCGGCGCCGGTGGCTGGTCGCGGGGGTGGCGCTCACGGCCGTCGGGGCGGTGCTCGCCGCCGCCGGAGCGGTGGTGTGGACACACCCGACCGTGATCCTCGCCGGACTGGTCCTCGGCGAGCTGGGGCTGGTCCTCGCCACGCCGACGCTGGTCGGGCTGCTCGCCCGCGTCGGCCGGGTCCTGCCGCTGGCACCGCGGATCGCCCTGCGGGACGCCAGCCGCAACCGCTCGTCGGCCGCCCCGGCGATCTCGGCGGTGATGGCGGCGGTCGCCGGCAGCGTCGCCCTCGGCGTCTACCTGGCGAGCGACGAGGCCCGCAGCAACCAGTCCTGGCGGCCCGTCCTGCCGACCGGGACCGTGCTGGTCACCAGGACGGACCCGCCGGACCAGGCCGTCACCCGGCTCACCGGCCCGGCCGTCGCGCCGGAGGGGAGGGCCGGCCCGCCCGAGAGCGCGGTCGCCGCGGCGGCCCGGGCGCACCTGGGCGGCCAGGGGCTGGCGCCGCTGGTGGAGGTCGGGTGCGCCGTGGCGGCCGACCCCTGCCAGGTCGCCCCGGTGCTGCCGCCCGGCAGGGCCTGCCCGTGGCCCGTCGGGGGCCGCCTCACCGAGGCGGAGAACCGGCGGGCCCGGGCCGACGAACGCTGCCGTCGCGGACCGGAGGACCCCTGGGGGCCGTACTTCGCCGTCACCGTCGACGACGGGCGGGCGCTGCCGCTGCTCACCGGCGCCGGGACCGCCGACGCCGCGGCCGCCACCGCGGTGCTGCGGGCCGGCGGCGCGGTCGTGACCGACCCGCGCTACCTGGTGGACGGGCGGCTGGAGATCGTCGTCCGCGACGGCCCCGACGCCGCCGTCTCCGTCCGCGCGACCGTGCCCGGCTACGCGCTGCGCAATCCTCGGCAGGCGATGGACCGGCTGCTGCTCTCCCCCGGCGCGACCACTCGCCTCGGCCTGACCAGCCGGCCCGTCGGGTGGGCCTTCGCCGCCGACCACGCGGCGGACCGGGACCGCCGGGACCGGTTCGTCGCCGCGCTGCGCCCCCACGGCGCCGTGTCGGTCAGTTACGAGGAAGGTCCGCCCGCGAGCGGCACCCGGCCCCTCCTCCTGCTGCTCGCGGCCGCCTCCGGCGTGATCACCCTCGGTGCCGCCGGTGTCGCCACCGGCCTGGCCGCCGCCGAGGGACGCGCCGATCTGTCCACACTGGCCGCCGTGGGCGCCGCACCGGCGGTACGCCGGATCCTCTCCCTGTGCCAGGCCGGGGTGATCGCCGTCCTCGGCTCGGCCCTCGGCATCGTCGCCGGCCTCGGTTCGGCACTGATCATCCTGGTCGCCACCAACCGCCGGTACGCGAACACCTGGCCGGTCGAGGAGCCGTACCCCCTGGTGGTGCCCGGCACCACCCTGGCCGTGCTGGTGGTGGTGCCGCTGGTGGCGATGCTCGGGGCGGGTCTGTTCACCCGCTCCCGGCTACCGGTCGAGCGTCGTCTCGACTGACCGGCGACCGCCGCCGGCCGGCGCGGGCCGCGCCGGACGGGACCGGTTTCGGGGATGTCCTCCCGGTCGCCGAACCGGCACACTGTCCCCGTGTCCGTACTGGGAACGCTCACCCGCCGGGTCGGTCACCACCGCTGGTTCGGCGCCGCCGCCCGCCTGCTCGTCCCCGCCGACCGCGTCGTCGGACGGCTCACCCGCGGGCGCGTGGTCGCCCTGGGCCTCATCCCGTCGCTGGTCATCACCACCACCGGCCGCCGCTCCGGCAAACCCCGCAGCAACCCCCTCCTCTACGTCCCGGACGGCGACGCGTACGTGGTGATCGGGTCGAACTGGGGGCAGACCCACCAGCCCGGCTGGGCGTTGAACCTGCTGGCCGACCCGACCGCCGAGGTCGACGTCAAGGGCCGGCGGGTCCCGGTGCGCGCCGAGGTCGCGGAGGGCGCCGAGCGGGAGCGGCTCTGGCAGCTCCTGGTGACCGAGTGGCCGGCGTACCGCACGTACGTGCAGCGGGCCGGCGGCCGCGAGATCCGCATCTTCCGGCTCGTGCCCACCGGGCGCGGCGCACCGTCCGGCCCGACCGGGCACGACTAGGCTTGTGCCCGTCCGGCGTTCCGGCGGGGCGTGAGGTGAGCGGCGTGCACTCCGAGAGCGGCGAGGCGTACCGGGACGATCCACGGTGGTCGGTCGCCGAGCGGGTGGCCGACGCGGCGCGCCGGCGGTTTCCGGCGGACGTCCTCGCGGTGGCGGTGCACGGCCCGCTGGCCCACGGCGACGACGACGGCGGTGGCGACGGCGAGGTCGGGCTGCTGGTCGTCACGTACCGGCCGGGCGGCCCGCCCGCGGCGACCCGGCGGGTGGACAGGATTCTCGTCGACCTGACCGTCGCCTCCGCCGACGACTACCTCCAGCAGGCCCGGGCGCTGACCCCGCTCTGGCCGCTGACCGCCGACCGGTACGTCACCACGCGCGCGCTGCACGACCCGACCGGCTGGTTGCGCACGCTGCGCGACGAGCACCTCGGGCGACTCGCCCGCGCCCGGCCGGCCGAGTTCAGCGCCGCGGCCCGGCAGGCGTGGTACCGGGGCAGCGGGGCGCACGCCCGGGCCCTCCGGCTGGCCGAGTGGTACGAGACCGACCAGGCCCTGCTCATGCTCGGCGAGGCGCGGCTCGCGGCGGCGACGGTTAGTGGCCTGCTCAGCCGCACCTACTTCCGGGATCCGGGCGACGCGGTACGGCGGACCGGGCTCGCCGGAGCCGACATGACGGAGGTGAGCGCGGTGCTCGCCAAGCAGGCCGAAGAGCTGGCCGCGCGGGGTCGCCCGGTGGACGGCACGGTGGACGACCTCCTCGACGGCTGACGCATGTGTCAAGGAGGGGCCCCTGCTCCGCCGCAGGCGTTAAGAAGGGGCCCTTCCTTACAGCGCGCCCTGGACGCCGATCAGCGCGCCGATGGCGTACGTCGCGGCGGCGGCCAGCCCGCCAAGCAGGAGCTGGCGCAGCCCGCCGGACCACCAGGGTCGGCTGGTGAACCGGGCGACGATCGCCCCGGCCAGGAAGAGCCCGAGCCCGCCGACGCCCAGGGCCAGCCACAGACTGGTCAGCCCGAGCAGGTACGGCAGCAGCGGCACGAGCGCGCCGACCGAGAAGAACAGGAACGACGAGATCCCCGCCGCCCACGGGCTGGGCTGGTCGTCCGGGTCGACGCCCAGCTCCTCCCGTACGTGCATCCGCAGGGCCTCCTCCGGGTTGCGGCGCACCGCCTCGGCGACCTGGATCGCGAGGTCCCGGGGCAGGCCCCGCGCGACCCACGCCTCGGCCAGCTCCCGTGCCTCGGCCTCGGGATGCCGTTCCAGTTCCCGGCGCTCCTTGGCGACCTCGGCCGCCACCTGCTCGTTGGCGGAGCGGACGCTCGTGTACTCCCCGAGCCCCATCGAGATGGCACCGGCCACCAGGCCGGCGGTGCCGGTGAGCACGATGGTCCGCGGCGAGACCCCGCCGCCGCCCACACCCGCGATCAGGGCGATGTTCGTCACCAGGCCGTCCATCGCGCCGAACACGGCCGGCCGCAGCCAGCCGCCGGACACGTCCGCGTGGTGCGCCTCGCGCAGTGCCGCCGGGGTGTCGGTCACGGCAGCGTGAGGATCTCGTGGCCGTCCTCGGTCACCACGACGGTGTGCTCGAACTGGGCGGTCCACTGCCGGTCCTTCGTCACGACCGTCCAGCCGTCGTCCCACATGTCGTACTGGTAGGTGCCGAGAGTGATCATCGGCTCGATGGTGAACGTCATGCCCGGCTCCATCACGTCGGTGGGGCGCGGGCTGTCGTAGTGCGGCACGTAGAGCCCGCTGTGGAAGGACTCCCCGATGCCGTGGCCGGTGAAGTCGCGGACGACGCCGTAGCCGAAGCGCTTCGCGTACGACTCGATGACCCGGCCGATCACGTTGATCTGGCGGCCCGGGGCGACCGCGCGGATGCCGCGCATCATCGCCTCGTGGGTGCGCTCGACCAGCAGCCGGGCCTCCTCGCTCACCTCACCCACGCAGAAGGTGGCGTCGGTGTCGCCGTGCACCCCGTTGAGGTACGCGGTCACGTCGACGTTGATGATGTCGCCGTCCTGGAGCACCGTCGAGTCGGGGATGCCGTGGCAGATCACCTCGTTGAGGCTGGTGCAGCAGGACTTGGGGAAGCCCTTGTAGCCCAGCGTCGACGGGTAGGCGCCGTGGTCGCAGAGGAACTCGTGCACCACCTTGTCGATCTCGTCGGTGGTCACGCCGGGCTTGCAGTGCTCGCCGGCGAGCTGGGTGGCCTGCGCCGCGAGGCGCCCGGCGATCCGCATCTTCTCGATGGTCTCCGGGGTCTGCACGTGCGAGCCACGCCACTCCTGGGGACGCTTCTTCCCCACGTACTCAGGTCGGGGGATGTGGGCGGGCACCTGCCGCCACGGGGAGAGCGTGCCTGGGGTCAGCGGCGGACGGACGGTCATGCCGCAAGCCTATCGCCGCGCCGCCGGGTGCCCCCCGCCACCGCCGGTCGCTGCGGGTTGTTGCCCCGCCAGGTCCGCTGTGCCATGGTGTCTGCGTGGATCAAGGGGGCGCACCTCCCGTCTTCTCCGCGAGCGCGGAGCTCGACGGTGATCACCTCCACGTCGTGGTGGCCGGCGAGGTCGACATGGCGACCGCCGACACGATGCTCCAGACCGCCCTCCGGGAGCCGGCCCGGCGGGTGACGCTCGACCTGCGGGCGGTCACCTTCTTCGACTCGGCGGCGATCCACGCGGTGGTCCGGCTCGCCCAGAAGTTCCCGGACACGCTCACCGTGCTCCCGTCCCGGCAGGTCGCCCGGGTGCTGGAGATCTCCGGCCTGGGTGGGCAGACCTGGTTCCGCTCCCCCTGACGCACCGTCCCGCGGGCGCTGCCCCGCGTCGCGGCGGGGCTAGCTCTCCAGCCGCCGGCGCAGCGTCACTTCCGTCCCCTCGTCGGTACGGCGGACCGACAGGTCCCCCAGCGCCCGGATCAGCGACAGCCCTCGGCCCCGGAAGCCCGAGCCGCTCGACTCCCGCCACTGGCCGCTGTCGCGCACGGTGGCGACCACCGTGCGGTCCTCGATGGTGACCTCGACGCTGATCGTCGGCTCGGCCGGCTCGACGGGGTGCTCGATGGCGTTCGCCGCGGCCTCGGAGACGGCGACCGTGAGGTCGAACAGGTCGGTCTCGCCGACGGCGTGCGCGACGAGGAAGTCCTCCAACCGCTTGCGCAGCACGCTCAGCCGGGTCGGGTCGGCCGGCAGCCGCAGGGCGAACCGGTTGAGTTCGGTGGCCTCCAGCGCGAGGACCGCGACGTCGTCGCGCCGGGGCCGCTCGGTGACCCGCTCGACGACCGCGTCGACGAGGTCGGCGACGTGGTCCCGGGGTGTCGCCGCGTCCCGGCGCAGCAGCGCCAGCGCCGCGTCGATGCCGTGGTGCCGGTCCTCGATGAGGCCGTCGGTGAACAGCAGCAGCCGGCAGCCCGCGGCCAGCTCCCCCTCGACGGTCCGGTACGCGGTGTCCGGGATCGCCCCGACCGGGGGTCCGAGGGCCCGGTGGTGCAGGAACGCCACGTCGTCTCCGCGGATCAGAAGGGGGGACGGGTGGCCGGCGCTGGCGTACCGGAGCCGGCCTGTGCGGGGGCTGAACGAGAGGCACACCACGGTGGCGAAGGAGCGGCCGTCGGTGGACACCAGCCGGTTCAGCCGGGTCAGGGACGCGCCGGGGTCGAACCCCTCCAGCACGTACGCCCGGAGCGCGTTGCGGAGCTGGCCCATCGCGGCGGCCGCCCGCACGCCCTTGCCGACCACGTCGCCGATGACGAGCACGAGCGTGTCGTCGCCGAGCGCGACCACGTCGTACCAGTCGCCGCCGACCTCGACGTCGGCGGTGCCCGGCAGGTAGCGGCTGGCGACGACGGCGCCCGGCAGCTGCGGCAGCGAGCGGGGCAGCAGGCTGTGCTGAAGGGTGGTGGCGATGCGGTGTTCCGCCTCGTAGAGCTGGGCGTTCTCCAGCCGGACGCCGACCAGGCGGGCGAGCTGGGTGAGCGCCGCCTCGTCGGTCTCCGCACCGTCGCCGCCCGGACGCCAGACCCGCAGCTCGCCGAGCTGCTCCCCGCCGGTGCCGGTCAGCGGCAGGACGAACGACGGATCGAGGGCGGTCACGCCGCCGGCGTCGGCCTCGTACCGGGCACCGCCGGCGCTGACCACGACCCGGGCGGCTTCCGCGAGACTGAGCGCGTGCCGGGCGGCGACCTGGAGCACGTCCCCGGTGGAGCGGGCGGTGTTGACCGCCACCGCGGCGTCGGCGAGGGTCCGGAGCCGGCGGATGACCTGGCCGCGCAGCTGGCCCAGCTCGACGTTCGCCCGGACGCGGGCGACCAGCTCCTGCCCCGAGAAGGGCTTGGTCAGGTAGTCGTCGGCGCCGACCGCCAGTCCGGCCACCGCCTCGGCGGAGCCGGCCCGCGCGGACAGCAGCACGATGGGCACATGTCGGGTACGCGGGTCCGTGCGGAGCGCCGCGACCAGCCCGAAGCCGTCCAGCCGGGGCATCATCACGTCGGCGAGCACCAGGTCGAACGGGCTCTCGACGGCGATCCGCAGCGCCTCCACGCCGTCGGTGACCGTGACCACCTCCCACGTCGGGGCGAGCAGCCGGGTGACGTGCTCCCGCAGGTCGGGGTTGTCGTCGGCGACCAGGATCCGGCCGGCGGCGGTCGCCCCGTCGGCACCGGCCGCCGCGGCGGGTGTGCCGTTCCCCCGGGCGGACGCACCGGCCCAGAGCGCGGTCTCGGCCACGTGCAGCTCGGCCTGCGCCAGCTCGCCCGGGAAGGCGTCCTCCGCCTCGGCGACCCGCTCCGCGGGCAGGTGCGCCAGGCCGAAGGGCACCGTCACGGTGAAGGTGCTGCCCTCGTCCACTGTGCTGCGCACCTCGACCCGTCCGCCGTGCATCTCGACGAGCTCCCGGACCAGGGCCAGGCCGATTCCGGTGCCCTCGTGCGTCCGGGAGCGGACCCCGGGCACCCGGTGGAACCGCTCGAAGACGTGCGGCAGCTCCTCCGGCACGATGCCCACGCCGGTGTCGGAGACCTCCAGCCGGGCCGCGTCCCCGACCGGCCGGACCCGGACCCGGATCTCGCCGTCGAAGGTGAACTTGACGGCGTTGGACACGAGGTTGAGGACGATCTTCTCCCACATGTCCCGGTCGAGGTAGACCGGTGCGGGCAGCGGCGGGCAGTCCACCACCAGCCGCAGGCCGGCCCGCTGGGTGGCCGAGCGGAAGGTGCTGGCCAGCCGGGACGTGTACCCGGCCAGATCGGTCGGCTGGTAGCGGGCGGCCAGGCGGCCGGACTCCAGCCGGGAGAAGTCGAGCACCGTGTTGACGAGCTTGAGCAGCCGCAGTGCGTTGCGGTGCATCATCGTGAGCCGGTCGGTGTACGTCTCCGGCAGCGCCGGGTCGGCGAGCAGGTCCTCCAGCGGGCCGAGCACCAGTGTCAGCGGCGTACGGAACTCGTGGCTGATGTTGGCGAAGAAGTTGGTCTTGGCGCGGTTGAGCGCGGCCAGCTCGGCGGCGCGGGCGCGTTCCTGCTCGTACGCCTGCTGCTTGTCGGCGGCCCGGGAGATCTGTGCGGCCAGCAGGTAGAAGAAGTTGCGGTACTCGTCGGAGAACTGGAGTCGGGGCGAGATGCCGACGACGAGCGTGCCGAAGGTCTCGTTGGCGGCGGTGATCGGCAGCACCAGCGCGCGGCCGGCGGCGGTGACCCCGTCCAGCAGGTCCGCCACCGGGACGCCGTTCGGGGGGTTCGCGGCGGCGAGGTCGGTGAGCAGGACCGGAGACGGCGGGGTGACCGACGCCGGGTCGACGCCGCTGTACCCGGCCAGGGCGAGCCCGCCGGCGTCGTCCCGGAGATGGATCAGCGCGAACGGGACGTCCGCCCGGTGCCGGTCGAGCACCCGGGCGACACCGCGGCCCAGCCCCGCCGTGCTGGTCACCTTTGCCAGCTCGCCGCCGAGCTCGGCGAGGGCCCGCAGGCGCCGCTCGCCGAGCACCCGGCCGGTCGTCTCGGACACGACGCAGAAGACCCCGGCCACGCGCCCGTCCGCGTCCCGGACCGGGTCGTAGGAGACGTCGAAGTACACCGTCTCCAGGAATCCGTACCGGTCGATGACGAAGGGATGATCCTTGCCGTAGTACGACTCCCCGGTGGCGCGGACCCCGGCCAGCACCGGGCCGAGGACGTCCCACGTCTCCGCCCAGTGCTCGCGGGCCGGCTGCCCGATCGCGTCCGGGTGCTTGGTGCCGATGGTCGGTCGATAGGCGTCGTTGTAGAAGGCCAGGCCGTCCTCGCCCCAGAAGATCACGAGCTGCGACCGGGAGGCGAGCATGGTGCTGATCGCATGGCAGAGCGCGGACGGCCAGGTGTCGGGCGTGCCGAGCGGGGTGGTGGACCAGTCGAAGCGGCGCAGCCGCTCGCCCATCTCGCCGCCCGCGGCGAACGCCGCCTCGAGCAGCGGGGGCAGAGTCCCGTCCACGGGACCCCCGGAGGAGTGTTCCCGCTTTCCGCCCTCCTGGGCCGAGCTCATGCAGCCTCCCGATCCGGCCGTTGCCCGCCTCGGCCCGATGATCCATCGGCCGTGCCCCGCCTTGGTACCCAGACGGACCGGCAACGTAACGCATACCGCGGGGTCGTACGCTGCACAGCCGGCCTTCGGTCGGCCCGTCACCGTGCCGGTCGGCCATCGCCGTCGGATCGCCGCCGCCATTCGGCGGGCCGGGACACCGATCGGACCGGGGTGCCACGTCGGACACGCCTCAGGGGCCGGCCTCCACTCGGGATCCCGCCGCCGCCCGCACCAGAGCGGTGATCGGCCGCGGGTCGGGCTCCTCCTCCGGGTGCCACTGCACCCCGAGCAGGAAGGTGCGACGGAGGTCCTCCACCGCCTCGACGACGCCGTCGTCCGACCACCCGGTCACCGCCAGGCCACCCGGGTCGGCGACCGCCTGGTGGTGGTAGGAGTTCACCCGGTCGATCCCCGCCATCACGGTCGCCGCGAGGCTGCCGGGCGCGAACCGCACGGCGTGCGCCCCGTACACCGCGGGTGCGGGACGGTGCCGCTCGTGCCCCACGACGTCGGGAAGGTGCTGGTGGAGCGTGCCGCCGGCGGCGACCACGAGCAGCTGCATCCCCCGGCACACGCCCAGCACCGGCAGGTCGGCGGCGAGTGCCCCGGTGAGCAGGGTCAGCTCCCCGGCGTCCCGCGCCGGCCGGGCATCGGTGCGCGGGCCGGGCACCTGGCCGTACCGGTCGGGATCGATGTCCGGCCCGCCGGCCAGGACCAGCCCGTCCAACACCCGCAGCACGCCCGCGTCCAGGTCGTCCGGGGGCAGCACCACCGCCCGGCCCCCGGCCGCCGTCACCGCCGCCACGTACGCCTCCGGCACCAGCACCGCCGGCACGTCCCGCCACGTCGCCCAGCTCGCCGGCTCGACGTAGCCGGTGACGCCGATCAGCGGCCGGGTCACAGCGGGGTCACGTACGCACCGGTGATGCCGCCGTCCACCACGAACTGCGCGGCGGTCATGAACGACGCGTCGTCGCTGGCCAGGAACGCGACCGCGGCCGCGATCTCCTCCGGCTTCCCGAACCGCCCCATCGGCACGTGCACCAGCCGGCGGGCGGCCCGCTCCGGGTCGGCGGCGAAGAGCTCCAGCAGCAGCGGGGTGGCGATCGGCCCCGGGCAGAGCGCGTTGACGCGGATCCCCTCCCGGGCGAACTGCACGCCCAGCTCCCGCGTCATCGCCAGCACGCCGCCCTTGCTCGCCGTGTACGCGATCTGCGAGGTGGCCGCCCCCATCAGCGCGACGAACGAGGCGGTGTTGATGATCGAGCCCTTGCCCTGCCGTCGCATGTGCGGGATCACGTACTTGCAGCACAGGTAGACGCTGGTCGTGTTGACCCGCAGCACCCGTTCCCAGGCGTCCAGACCGGTCTCCAGGATGGAGTCGTCGTCCGGCGGGGAGATGCCGGCGTTGTTGAACGCCACGTCCACCCGCCCGTGCCGGGCCACCACGCCGTCGAAGAGGTCCCGGACGGCCGTCTCGTCGGCGACGTCGGCCACGACGAACTCACCGCCGACCTCGTCCGCGGCCCGTTCGCCCGCCTCCGGGTCGATGTCCACGCACACCACCCGGGCCCCCTCGGCGGCGAACCGCCGCACGGTGGCCAGCCCGATCCCGCTGCCCGCTCCGGTGACCACGGCCACCCGGTCCGTCAACCGTCCCTGCACGGCGTCACTCTCCCGTCGCGATAAACACGTTCTTGACGTCGGTGAAGGCGTGCAGCGCGTCCGGACCCAGCTCGCGGCCCAGGCCGGAGCGCTTCATCCCGCCGAACGGGGTCCAGTACCGCACCGAGGAGTGCGAGTTGACGCTGAGGTTGCCCGACTCCACCGCCCGCGCCACCCGGATCGCCCGCCCCACGTCCCGGGTCCAGATCGAGCCGGAGAGACCGTACTCGGTGTCGTTGGCGAGCCGGACGGCCTCGGCCTCGTCGTCGAACGGCAGCACCGAGACCACCGGCCCGAAGATCTCCTCACGCCAGTGCCGGTCGGCCGGTGAGTCGGCGAGCAGCACCGTCGGGGCGTACCAGAAGCCGGGGCCGTCGGGGCGCGAGCCGGTGAAGGCGACCCGCGCGCCGTCGACGTACCCCGCCACCCGGTCGCGCTGGCCGGCGGAGATGAGCGGGCCCATCTCGGCGGTCTCGGCGGCCGGGTCCTGCACCCGCAGCGCCCGCACGGCCGGCTCGAGCAGTTCCAGGAACCGGTCGTACGCCGGGCGCTGGACCAGGATCCGCGACCGGGCGCAGCAGTCCTGGCCGGCGTTGTCGAAGACGGCGTACGGGGCGGTGGCCGCCGCCTTCTCCAGGTCGGCGTCGGCGAAGACCAGGTTGGCGGACTTCCCGCCCAGCTCCAGCGTCAGCCGCTTCACCTGCGCGGCGCAGCCGGCCATGATCCGGGTGCCGACCTCGGTGGAGCCGGTGAAGCAGATCTTGCGTACGGCGGGGTGGGTGACGAACCGCTCCCCGACCACCGATCCCGCGCCCGGCAGCACGGTGAACACCCCCTCGGGCAGACCCGCCTCGCGGCCCAGCTCGGCCAGGCGCAGCGCGGTGAGCGGGGTCAGTTCGGCGGGCTTGAGCACCACCGTGTTGCCGGCGGCGAGGGCGGGGGCGAAGCCCCAGGCGGCGATCGGCATGGGGAAGTTCCACGGGACGATCACCCCGACCACGCCCAGCGGCTCGTGGAAGGTGACGTCGAGGCCGCCGGGCACCGGGATCTGCCGCCCGGTCAGCCGCTCCGGCGCGCCCGCGTAGTAGTCGAGCACATCGCGGACGTTGCCCGCCTCCCAGCGCGCGTTGCCGATCGTGTGGCCGGCGTTGCGCACCTCCAGCTGCGCAAGCTCCTCCAGATGCCCGTCGACCAGCGCCGCGAACCGCCGCAACAACCGCGCCCGGTCCCCAGGCGCGACCTCCCGCCACACCTCATAGGCGGAAGCGGCCCGCGAGATCGCCGCGTCGGTCTCCTCCCCCGACGCCCCCGCCACCGTGGCCAGTACGTCCCCGGTCGCCGGGTTCACCACGTCAGTCACGGCCCACCCCCGTCCTCTCGCCGCGATCTTGCAGTTCCTGCCCCGGCAAATGCCGCTTATCGGCATCAATCAGGGGCCGAAAGTGCAAGATCGCGGAGGACGGGGACGGGTCACAGGCGTTCGAAGCCACGGAACAGCTCCCAGTCCGTCACGGCGGCGTCGAACGCCGCCAGCTCCACCCGTGCCTGGTTGGCGTAGTGCGCGACCACCTCGTCGCCGAAGGCGTCCCTCGCCAGGCTCGAGTCGCGCCACAGGTCGTGCGCCTCCCGCAGGGTGCCGGGCACACGCTCCGCCCGCGTGTCGTCGTACGCGTTGCCGGCGCACTCCGGACCCAGCTCCAGCTTCTGGTCCAGGCCGTGCACGGCGCCCGCGACCAACGCGGCGATCGCCAGGTACGGGTTGACGTCGGCACCGGGCACCCGGTTCTCCACGCGCATCCCCTCGCCGTGGCCGACCAGCCGCAGGGCGCAGGTGCGGTTGTCGGTGCCCCAGCGCAGCGCGGTCGGGGCGAACGACCCCGGCTGGTAGCGCTTGTACGAGTTGACGTTCGGGGCGAAGAGGAGACTGAACTCCCGCATCGTGGCGAGCAGCCCGGCCAGCACCCGCTGCCCGGTCGGCGACAGGTGCGCCGGCCCGTCGCCGAGCATCGCCGACCGCCCCTCGACATCCCGCAGGGAGAAGTGGATGTGGCAGGAGTTGCCCTCCCGCGCGTTCGGCTTGGCCATGAAGGTGATCGACATGCCCTCCTGGGCGGCCATCTCCTTGGCGCCGTTCTTGTAGATCACGTGGTGGTCGGCGCAGGCCACCGCCTCGTCGTACCGGAAGGCGATCTCGTGCTGGCCGAGGTTGCACTCGCCCTTGGCGCTCTCCGGCGTCAGCCCCGCACCGGCCATCTCGGTGCGGATCCGCCGCAGCAGCGGCTCCACCCGGGCGGTGCCGAGCAGCGAGTAGTCCACGTTGTACTGGTTGGCCGGCGTGAGGTCCCGGTACGCGCTCCGCCAGGCCGCCTCGTACGAGTCGCGGTAGAGCACGAACTCCAGCTCCGTGCCCGCGTACGCGGTCAGCCCGTACGCGGCCAGCCGGTCGAGCTGGCGGCGCAGGATCTGCCGGGGCGAGGCGATAACCGGGCCGGAGCCGTCCAGCCACTCCAGGTCCGCCAGGGCCATCGCCGTGCCCGGCTGCCACGGCACCCGGCGCAGGGTCGCCAGGTCGGGCAGCATCGCGAAGTCGCCGTAGCCCCGGTCCCAGCCGGACATCGCGTACCCGTCGACGGTGTTCATGTCGACGTCGACGGCGAGCAGGTAGTTGCAGCCCTCACTGCCGTGCGCGACGACCTGCTCGAGGAAGTAGGGCGCGTGGAACCGCTTGCCCTGCAACCGCCCCTGCATGTCGACCAGGGCCAGCACGACGGTGTCGATCTCGCGCTCGGCGACGGCGACCCGCAGCTGTTCCAGAGTGAGCGGGGCTTTCCTCATCTGCGAGCCTCCATACGAAAGGTCTACTACCGAACCTTTGCATCCGTCAATGGCCCGGTCCGCCTCAGGTGAGCAGGGCCCGCAGCAGTTCCGCCGTGCCGTCGCAGTGCTCCTCCATCACGGCCCGGGCACCGCTCGCGTCACCGGCCAGGATCGCGTCGACGATCCGGGTGTGCTGCGCGTCGGAGTGGTCGAGGTTCCTGGTGATCACCGGGATCGCGGCGAGCAGCCGGTCGAGGGTCAACTGCACGTCGGCGACGGCCGCGGCCAACGACGGGGATCCGCTCGCCGCGGCGATCACCAGGTGCAGCCGGGAGTCCGAGACGCGACGGGTGTGCGGATCGCGGTCCCGCGAGGCGCCCAGGGCGCCGACGAGGTGCTGCCGCTCGGTCGCCGACAGGCTGCGGTTGGCCGCCAGGGCCGCCGCACCCGACTCCAGCACCCACCGGAAGTCCAGCGCGTCGTGCAGCCGGTCGCCCATCTCGCGGGCCAACTCTCCCGCGTCCGGGCGCCCGTCGGCATCGGGCGCGGGCAGCGCCGAGACGACGAAGGTTCCGCCGGTCCGCCCCCGGCGGGACTCCAGATAGCCGGCGTCCCGCAACGCCGCGATCGCCTCCCGCAGGGTCACCCGGCTGACCTGCAGGCGTTCGGCCAGCTCGCGCTCGGCGGGGAGCCGCTCGCCGACCCGTACCATGCCCAGCTTGATCGCCTGCACCAGCCGGGCGACGGTGATCTCGAAGGCGTTCCCGCCGCGCACCGGGCGCCACACCGGAAGCGCCGGCGCGGCCTTCGCTCCCGTCCCCGGCATCGATGCCGCGTCGGCACCCGGCCCGGCAGCCCCGGCATGGATCGTCATCGACCGTCCCTCCCCGGCGTCCGGGTGGCGGGTGTCCTCCGGAGCACCCGCCACCCGGGCAACCTATGCCCTACTCGGTCGGCTCGGTGACGGGCTCCGTGCCCGTCGCCGGCCTGGGGATCACCGGATCCGCCACGTTGTGGCGGGGGCCGGTGAACCAGCGCCGGGCGCTGAGCACCCACCACAGCCAGGCGCCACCGAGCACGACGCCGACCGCGACGATCGTGTAGTTGAACGTGGCGGCGGTGACGGGGCTGCTGGTCGGCAGCACGAACAGGACGCAGATGATCGCGACCCAGACGATCGCGATCCACCCGACCGGCGCGCTCCACCGACCCAGGTTCCACGGGCCGACCGCGAAGTCCGGCGTACGCCGGCGCAGGAAGACCGGTGCCACGTACGCGATGTAGAGACCGATCACCGCGATGGACGTGGCCGCGAGGTACGCGGTGGTGTTCCAGAGCGACGGCAGGACCAGCAGCGATGAGCAGGCGACGCAGAGCCAGATCGAGTTCGTCGGCGTGCCGGTGCGGAGGTTGACGCGCTTCCAGATCCGGGAGCCCGGCAACGCGCCGTCGCGGCTGAACGCGTACGCCATCCGCGAGTTCGCCGTGACCGACGCCATGCCGCAGAAGAACTGGGCGACCACGCAGATGAAGAGCAGGAAGGTGCCGAGGTCGTGCCCGGCCGCGTCGATGAAGATCTGCGCCGGGGGCAGACCCAGGTCCGTCGTCCGCTGGGCCTCGTAGTCCTGGATGGACCAGGTGATGGCGAACAGGAGCACGAAGCCGGCGATGACCGAGACCACCACCGACATCACGATGCCCCGAGGCGCGGAGCGCGCGGCGTCGTGCGTCTCCTCCGCCACGTGGGCGCTGGCGTCGTAGCCGGTGTACGTGTACTGCGCCATCAGCAGACCGATGAGCACGGCGTACCCGGCCGCGCCGGCGAAGGTGAAGCCGGTCTCGTTGCGCACCTCGAGGAAGACCTCGGAGATCGGCTTGTGCTGGTCCGGCACGATCGCGAGCACGGCGACGATGACCGCCACGCCGACGAGGTGCCACCAGGCGCTGACGTCCGAGAGGACCCGCACGAGGTTGACGCCGAAGGTGTTGAGCAGGCCGTGGGCGATGATGATGGCCAGGAAGATCAGGAAGGTGCGCTCGGCCGTCACCTCCATGTCGAACGTGAGGCTCAGGAAGGCCGACGTGGTGATCGCCGCACCAAAGTCGATGGCGGCGGTCACCGCCACCTCGCCCAGGAAGTTGAACCACCCGACGAACCAGGCCCACGCGGCCTTGTTCCGCTTGGCCAGCGCGGCGGCCCACCAGTACAGCGCGCCGGCGGTGGGGTAGACCGAGCAGATCTCGGCCATGGCCAGCGCTACGAAGATCACCATGACGCCGACGAGGAGCCAGCCCAGGGTGATCGCCAGCGGCCCGCCGGCCGTCATGGCGATGCCGTACGAGGTGATCGCTCCGGCCAGGATGGAGATGATGGAGAACGAGACCGCGAAGTTGGAGAAGCCGGACAGCTTTCGACGCAACTCCTGCTTGTATCCCAGCTGCGCGAGGCGCTCCTCGTCGGTGACCGGGGGTGGAGGTACGCCGTCCTGGATCGTTGAGCTCATCGATGCCTCCTTGGACCGCGGGGATGAAGGCTGTGACGTGCGCCACTTCTGACGGGATGATGAGCCCACGCCCCGAGGCAGGTCAATGGAGATCGACCGAAAAATATCCAGGACCAGACCATTAACCGATGCCGGGCTGCGGTGCCCCGCTCTAAATGCATTGCCGAGCCGGCTGCGTCGACCGCATGCTTGACGTCGTGACCAGGCCCGATCACGACGGGCCACCGCCGGGCGCTCGGCAACGCCCGGTCCGCGGCGGCGCGGGGCACCCACCACCTCTCTCTCACGTACGGCGCTCCGCCGTGCCCGACGGGTCCCCCGCGCCGCCGCCCCTACCCGGCTGCGGCTACGGCTACGGCTGCGGCTGCGGCTGCGGCTCAGGCGAACAGCAGGCCGGCGACCCAGAGGCCGGCCACGGTCAACCCGGCGAGGAACTCCACCAGCATCGAGAGCCCGGCCGCCTTGAGGGCCTGCACGGTGGCCGGCCACGCGAGCGCGTTGCTGCCCAGCCGCAGCCGCTCGGCGCCCCACACCCCGCCGACGAAGCCGAGCACCAGCCCCACCACCGGGATCACGAAGAAGCCCACCAACCCCAACAGCCCGCCGGCCAGCAGCGAGGACGTCGGCACGCCGCTCTGCTTGAGGTTGCGCCCCGGCCAGGCGTACTTGACCACCGCCCCGCCGACGGTGACCACGGTGGCGAGAGCGAGCACCACCCACCGCCCCGGCCCGGCGTCGCCGAACAGCGCCCAGACCAGCACGCCGCCCCAGCACAGCGGCAGTGCCGGCAACCCGGGCACCACCACACCCGCCAGGCCGGCCAGGATCGCCAGCCCGGCGACCACGGAGACCAACGCCGGCGTGTCCGTCAGCCCCACGTCGCCACTCTCCCGCCAGCCGGCCGCGCCGGCGCGCGCGCCACCCGTCCGCCGAGCTCCGCCGGGCGTACGCCCGTCATGTTCCCGCCCCGCGGAGCCGGGCGGTGATCTCGGCCGCCGGCACCGGCGGACCGAACCAGCGCCCCTGCCCGGTGTCGCAGCGCAGCGCCCGCAGCCGCTCGGCCTGCACCTCGGTCTCCACCGCCTCGGCGGTGACCCACAGCTCCAGGGCGTGTGCCAGCCGAACCAGGGCGTCCACGATCCGCTCGTCCCGGTGGCCGGCCGCCGCCTCCGGGCCGTCGCCGCGGATGCCCTCCACGAACGGCCCGGCGAGCTTGAGGCAGTGGATCGGCAGCCGGCGCAGGTACGCCAGGTTCGAGTACCCGGTGCCGAAGTCGTCGATCGCCAGCCGTACGCCCAGCCCGGCCAGGCGGTGCAGCGACCGCAGCGGCTCGCCGGCGGTGCCCATCACGGCGCTCTCGGTCAGCTCGAGCTGCAACAGGTGGGCGGGGAGCCCGCTGCGCGCCAGCGCGTCGGCGACGGTGTCCACGATGGCCGGATCCTCCGCCTGCCGGGCGGCGAGGTTGACGCTCACCACCAGGCGGCCATCCGGGAACTCGCGCCGCCACGCCTGCGCGTCCCGGCACGCCTGCCGCAGCACCCACTCGCCGAGCCGGACGATCAGGCCGGTCTCCTCGGCGAGGCCGATGAACCGGTCCGGGCCGACCAGACCCAGCTCCGGGTGCTGCCAGCGGACGAGCGCCTCGACGGCCAGCATCGAGCCCTCCAGCAGGGACACGATCGGCTGGTAGTGCAGCACGAACTCGCCCCGGTCCAGGGCCGCCGGCAGCCCGGCGACCAGCGCGGAGCGGGCGATGTCCTGCGCGCTGCGCTCCGGGTCCCACACCGCCCACCGGCCCCGGCCCTCGGCCTTGGCCCAGTACAGCGTGGTGTCGGCGGCCTTCATCAGCTCCGACACGCTGGTCGTGCCGACCGGGCACTCGACGATGCCGACGCTCGCCGAGACCGCGAGCTGGTGGTCGCCGATGCGAACCGGGGCGGCGACGGCGGCCAGGGCGGCCTCGGCCACCGCCACCACGTCGTCGATCTCCTCGCCGTCGTCGACCAGGATGACGAACTCGTCACCGCCCATCCGGGCGACCAGGTGGCCGCGACCGGCGACGCAGTCGGCCAGTCGGCGGGCGATCGCCACCAGCAACCGGTCGCCGAGGTCGTGGCCGAAACTGTCGTTGACCGCCTTGAAACCGTCGAGGTCGAGGAAGCAGAGGCCGACGCGGCGCTCGGCGTCGGTGGTGTCGAAGACCAGGCCGAGGGTCTCGAAGAAGAGCGTCCGGTTGGGCAGGCCGGTCAGCGGATCGTGCAGCGCCTGGAAGCGGAGGCGCTGCTGGAGCTCGTACCGCTCGGTGATGTCCTCGACCATCGCGACGGTGAAGCGGGGGCGGCCGTCGTCGTACCGGACCAGCGAGACGGCCAGGTCGGTCCAGACGACGCTGCCGTCCTTGCGGTAGTAGCGCTTCTCGACCCGGGCGGAGTCGTGCTTGCCCTCGATCAGCTCCTGGTACAGCTCCCACATCCCGGCCGCGTCGTCGGCGTGGAACAGCGACGCCACGTTGATCTGCCGCAGCTCCTCGATGGAGTACCCGAGCATGTCGGCGAACGCCTGGTTGACGTCGATGACCTGACCGTCGACGCCGGCGATGCCGATGCCCATGGCCGCACCGCTGAACACCGCCCGGAACCGGGCCTCGCTGTCCCGCAGCGCCTGCTCCACCTCGTCCCGGGCCTGCCAGGCGGACCGGGCGATCCGCTCCTGCTGGGCGAAGGTGCGGTCCCGCAGCGCGCGGGCGAACCCGGCCGCGAGCGCGCCCTGCAACGCGGCGATCCGGTCGGCCGCCGCGTCCGTACGCACCCCGTCGGGCAGCACCTGGGCGAGGAAGCGGTCACCGAGGGCCTGCACGGACCAGTCGAGCACGCCCGGTTCGGTCAGGTGCGCCTCGACCAGCGCCCGACCGATCTCGGCGGCCGGGCGGGTCGAGAACGGCTCGGCGAGCAGAGCCTGCGCCAGCCGAACGGTGTGCCGGTGCAGCAGCCGCTCGGTCTCACCGGCGCTCAGCGGCACGAAGCCGAGCCGGCGTACGGCACGGGCCCACTCGGCCGCGTACCCCTGGGCGCCGGCCCGGCTGACCTCGTGCCCGCCCGGCTCGGGGACGGCGGCCACCTCGATCAGCCGGCGGGCCGGTCGTACCGGGCCACGCCGCCGAACGCGCCGAACTGTTCCGGCTTGTCGTCCACGTCCGACGGGGAGTCGGGCCGCCACAGCGGCATGTGGACGACGCCCGGCTCGAGGATCGTCCAGTCCCCGAAGAAGCTGGTGATCTCGGCGCGGGAGCGCAGGGTGATCTCGGTGTCGGTCCGCGCCGACAGCCGTTGGGCGTCGAGCATCTCCTGCGGCTGGTCCTCGTACGTGGAATGGGAGATCACCAGGTGGCTGCCGGGGGCGGCGGCGGACCGGAGCGTGGCCAGGATGTCGCCGGGCCGATCGGCGTCCGGGATGAAGTGCACCACCCCGGCGAGCAGGATGCCGAGCGGCCGGTTGAAGTCGAGCAGGCCGGGCTCCCGGGACTCGGCGAGGATCCGCCCCGGCTCCCGCAGGTCGGCGTGGATGACCGCGGTCAGGTCGTTGCCCGCCAGCAGCTCCCGGCTGTGCGCCACGGCGACCGGGTCGATGTCCACGTAGACCACCCGGGCCTTCGGGTTCGCGGACTGGGCGACCTCGTGCACGTTGCCCACGGTCGGGATGCCGGAGCCGATGTCGAGGAACTGGTCGATGCCGGCGTCCAGCAACGCCCGTACGGCTCGGCGGAGGAACTCCCGGCCCGCGCGCATGGTGCCCGCCAGGTTCGGGGTCATGCTCGCGATCTGCTCGGCGAGCTGCCGGTCGATCTCGAAGTTGTGGGCGCCGCCGAGGAAGTAGTCGTACACCCGGGCCGCGCTCGGCCGGGAGAGGTCGATCTCGGCGGGAAGTCCGTCCGGCATCTGCACTGTGCTGCACCCCATGTCGTCGCCGCGGTGCGGGAGGGAACCGGTGTCGCGGCGCGTGCGCAGACGCGGAGGCGCACCGGCCGACCCGCGGATCGTGTGGTGCTCCCACTCTAGGCGCGCCCCATCGCGTACGGGAGATCCAAGGCCCCCACTTCGCCGACCGCCGGATGGACGTCGTCGCGGGACTGTGCCGCCGTCACCGAGAGGAGTCGACCGACCACAGTGGCCGGTATTTCACTCGGCCGCCGGCCATCCGCCGGGGCCCGGCGCCGACGGTGCGGCGCGGCCGGCTCAGTCGGCGGCCTCCAGCAGCAGCGAGATGCCCTGGCCCACACCGACGCACATGGTGGCGAGCGCGCGCCGGCCGCCGCGGCGACGCAGCTCCAGCGCGGCGGTCAGGGCCAGCCGGGCGCCGCTCGCGCCGAGCGGATGCCCCAGCGCGATCGCGCCGCCGTTCGGGTTGACGTGCTCGGCGTCCTCGGGCAGGCCCAGCTCGCGCAGCACGGCCACCGCCTGCGCGGCGAACGCCTCGTTCAGCTCGACCACGTCCACGTCGCCCAGCGCCAGACCGCGCCGGTCGAGCAGCTTGCGGGTGGCCGGCACCGGCCCGACCCCCATGATCCGCGGGGGTACGCCGGCCGCGGCGGCCCCGGCCACCCGCGCCAGCGGAGTCAGCCCGTACCGGGCGACCGCCGCCTCGGACGCGACCAGCAGCGCCACCGCGCCGTCGTTGACGCCGGAGGAGTTGCCGGCGGTCACCGTGCCGCCGTCGCGGAACGGCGTGGGCAACGCCGCGAGCTTCTCCAGCGACGTCTCCCGAGGGTGCTCGTCGACCTCGACCAGCTTCGTCTGCCGGCGACCGGCGGGAGCGGTGACCGGCACGATCTCCTCGGCGAACCGGCCGTCGGCCTGCGCCTTCGCGGCGCGCTGCTGGGAGCGGTACGCGAACTCGTCCTGGGCGGCGCGGTCGACGCCGTACTCGGCGGCGACGTTCTCCGCCGTCTCCGGCATCGAGTCGATCCCCCAACCCCGCTTCATCAGCGGGTTGACCAGCCGCCAACCGATGGTGGTGTCGTACACCTCGGCGGTGCGGGCGAAGGCGGTCTCCGCCTTCGGCATCACGAACGGCGCCCGGCTCATGCTCTCCACGCCGCCCGCCACCACGAGGTCGGCCTCGCCGGCGACGATCGACCGGGCAGCGGACGCGAGGGCGTCGAGGCCGGAGCCGCAGAGCCGGTTGACCGTGCTGCCGGGCACCTCCTCGGGCAGGCCACCGAGCAGCGCCGCCATCCGGGCCACGTTGCGGTTGTCCTCGCCGGCCTGGTTCGCGCAGCCGAGGATCACGTCGTCGGTGCGGGCCCAGTCCACCGACGGGTGGCGGGCGACCAGCTCGCGGATCACGTGCGCGGCCAGGTCGTCGGGGCGGACGCCGGCGAGCGCGCCGGCGTACCGGCCGATCGGGGTGCGGACACCGGCCACCAGGTATGCCACGGTCATCGCGAGTCCTTCGGGGGTGGGAAGGGCGGGGCAGGAGCGCCCCACCGGGTCGCGGGTGGCGCTCCGGGGCCAGGATATCCGCGCCCGGACGGGATAGGTTGACGGCATGGCCCGGGCCCAGTTCAGCGCAGAGACCAGTCGCGGTGGCGAGTTCGTCCGCCAGCCCAACCGGTTCGCCGGTCGCGTCACCCCGCATTCCACCGCCGCGCCGGGAGCTGGACCGGACGACCAGGACCGCTGGCCGTTGGAGCCCGGCCGCTACCGGTTGATCTGGTGCCGGGCCTGCCCCTGGGCGCACCGGGCCCGGATCGTCCGCAGCCTGCTCGGGCTGGACGACGTGATCTCCCTGGGCACGGTGGACCCGATCCGGGACGAGCGGGGTTGGCGGTTCACCCTCGATCCGGACGGGTTCGACCCGGCGCTCGGCATCGGCTTCCTCTCCGAGGCGTACCTCGCGACCGACCCGGACTACACCGGCCGGGTGACCGTGCCGGCGCTGGTCGACACGCTCACCGGTCGGGTGGTCACCAACGACTACCCGCAGCTCACGCTCGACTTCTCGACCGAGTGGCGGCGTTTCCACAAGCCGGGGGCGCCGGACCTGTACCCGGTGGAACTGCGGCCGGAGATGGACGCGCTGATGGCGGAGATCCACCGGGACGTGAACAACGGCGTCTACCGGTGCGGGTTCGCGACCTCCCAGGCGGCGTACGACGAGGCGTTCGAGACGCTGTTCGCCCGGCTGGACGCGCTGTCGGAGCGCCTGGCCGGCCGGCGCTACCTGATGGGGGACTCGATCACCGAGGCCGACGTGCGCCTGTTCACCACCCTGGTCCGCTTCGACGTGGCGTACCACGGGCACTTCAAGTGCAACCGGCACAAGCTGACCGAGATGCCGGTGCTGTGGGCGTACGCCCGGGACCTGTTCCAGACGCCGGGCTTCGGCGAGACGGTGGACTTCGACCACATCAAGCGGCACTACTACGCCACCCACAAGGCGATCAACCCGACCGGCATCGTGCCGCTCGGTCCGGACCTCTCCGGCTGGACGACGCCCCACGGACGTGGGTAACCCCCGCCGGGCGGGCGGGCCCGGCCGCCGCCCCGCCAGAACCGAACTCCCGGCCGACGGGACCGGACGTCGGGCCGGCTCGTTCGTGCGGCGCGCCGCCGGCGGTACCTCCCGGGTCATCGCCGCGTCGGCCGCTGCCGGCAGCGCCGTCGCGGGCGCCGTCGCCGTGGCGGTCGCCGTGGCCGCCGGTCCCGGTCCAGGTCTGGCGGGGTACGTGAGCGAGGCGGGCGTCACCGACACCACCTATGCGTTGACGTACCGCATCGGGATCTTCACCCTGGCCGGCGGGGTGTTGCTGCTGGCCGCGGCGCTGCCGCCGGTGCTCCGCCTGGCCGCCGCCATGCTCGCGGCCGGCGGAGTCGCCGCGCTCGTCTCCGGTGCGGTGGCGTGCAGCGCGAGTTGCCCACTGCCGCCCTACGAGCAGGCGACCACGGCGGACCTGGTGCATGGCGGGGCGAGCATCGCGGCGGTCGGTGCCGTGGTGCTGTCGATGCTGGCGACCGCGCTCACCCCCGACGCACCGGCGTCCCTGCGGCGGCTCGGCGCCGTGGCTGCCGGCATGGCGCTCCCGCTGTCGGCCGCGACGGCGGTGACCCTGCTCGCCGTCGGGCGGGGCACCCTGATCGCGGTGCTGGAACGGCTGCTCCTGCTGGTCTGCCTCCTCTGGGGCACAGCCACCGCCACCACCATCGCCCTCCGCAGGTGAAGAAGATCCGACGCGGTCGGCCCACCCCGTCGAGACGGCCTTGTAAGGTGCGTCACGGGGATCGGTCCTTCCAACTTGCTGGCCGGCGGCGTACCGTCGATCGGCGATGACCAACGTCTGGAATCTCACCGTGCGCCTGTACGTCGATCTTCGACTGCAGGCCAGCGGCGTCTGTCCGGCGCGGCTTCTCCCCTGACCCGCCCTGACCGACCCTTCTTCCGGACTTGGACCCTTCATGCGCAAAATCCCTTTCTCCGTGCAGATCCTGCTCGGCCTCGTCCTCGGCGTGGCGCTCGGCTTCCTCGCCCGCGCGAACGACCTGACCTGGCTGACCAGCACCCTCGACACCGTGGGCGGACTCTTCGTCCAGCTGCTCAAGCTGGCCGTGCCGCCGCTGGTCTTCACCGCCATCGTGGTCAGCGTGGTCAGCCTGCGCGGCGTGACGAACGCCGCCCGGCTGGCACTGAAGACCCTGCTCTGGTTCGGCGTGACCGCGCTGATCGCGGTGAGCGTCGGCATCGGCCTCGGCCTCCTCACCGACCCGGGCCGCGGGGTCACCCTGGACACCGCCGCCGCCACCGCGCCGAAGAAGACCGGCTCGTGGACCGACTTCCTCACCGGCATCGTGCCGACCAACCCGGTCGGCGCGTTCGTCGAGGGCAACGTCCTCCAGATCGTCTTCCTCGCCCTCGTCGTCGGCGCCGCCGCCCTGCTGGTCGGCAAGGCCGCCGAGCCGTTCGTCGAGCTCAACCGCGCGCTGCTGGAGATCGTCCAGAAGGCGCTGTGGTGGGTGATCCGGCTCGCCCCGATCGGCACCCTGGGCCTGATCGGCAACGCCGTCGCCTCGTACGGCTGGGACCTGCTGGCCCCGCTCGCGCGCTTCACCACCGCCGTGTACGTCGGCTGCGCGATCGTCCTGTTCGTGGTCTACCCGCTGCTGCTGGTGGCGGCCGGCCGGCTCAACCCGCTGCGCTTCTTCGCCGGCGCCTGGCCGGCGATCGAGCTGGCGTTCGTCTCCCGCTCCTCGGTGGGCACCATGCCGGTGACCCAGCGCTCGGTCGAGCGCCTCGGCGTCCCCCGCGAGTACGCCTCCTTCGCGGTGCCCTTCGGCGCCACCACGAAGATGGACGGCTGCGCGGCGATCTACCCGGCCCTGGCCGCGATCTTCGTGGCGCAGGTCTTCGGGGTGGACCTGGGCGTCACCGACTACCTGCTGATCGCCTTCGTCTCCGTGGTCGGCTCGGCGGCGACCGCCGGCCTGACCGGAGCGATCGTCATGCTCACCCTGACCCTGAGCACGCTCGGCCTGCCGCTGGCCGGTGCGGGTCTGCTGCTGGCCATCGACCCGATCCTGGACATGATCCGGACCGCCACCAACGTGGCCGGCCAGGCGCTCGTGCCGACGATCGTCTCCGCCCGTGAGGGCACCCTCGACCGTGCCGCGTACGACTCGGTCGGCCGGCGGGACGCCGTCGAGCGCGAGCCGCAGCCGGCCCGGGACGAGGAACTGGCGCCCGTCCCGGCCTGACGACCCCCGTCCGCGACGGAGGACACCGTCCGGGTGTCCTCCGTCGCGCTGTCGAGAGGAAAACGAGATGACCGCCCTGTTCACCCCCCTCGCCCTGCGCGCGGTGACGCTGCCCAACCGGGTGGCCCTCGCGCCGATGTGCCAGTACTCCGCCGGCCCGGACGGCCTGCCCACCGACTGGCACCTCGTGCACCTCGGCACCCGGGCCGTCGGCGGCGCCGGCCTCGTCCTCACCGAGGCCACCGCCGTGCTGCCCGAGGGCCGGATCAGCCCCCAGGACACCGGACTCTGGTCCGGCGCACACGTCGACGCGTGGCGGCCCGTCACCGCGTTCGTCGCCGCGCAGGGCGCGGTTCCGGCGGTGCAGCTGGCGCACGCCGGGTTCAAGGCGTCCACGTACCGGCCGTGGGCGCCGCGGCGGGGCGGGGTGCCAGACGCCGAGGGCGGCTGGACGCCCGTCGGCCCGGGCGCCGAACCCTTCGTCCCCGACTACCGGCGTCCGACCGCGCTGGACGAATCCGGCATCGCCGGAGTGGTCGAGGCGTTCGCGACCGCGGCCGGCCGCGCCGTCGACGCGGGCTTCCGGGCCGTCGAGATCCACGCCGCGCACGGCTACCTGCTGCACGAGTTCCTGTCGCCGCTGACGAACCAGCGCACCGACCAGTGGGGCGGCGACCGCGCCGGGCGGATGCGCCTCACCCTCACGGTGGCGCGGGCGGTCCGCGCCGCCGTCGGCGAGGACGTGCCGGTGCTGGCCCGGATCTCCGCCACCGACTGGGTGGACGGCGGCTGGTCGGTCGACGACAGCGTCGTGCTCGCCGGTGAGCTGGCCGCCGCCGGCGTCGACCTCGTCGACTGCTCCTCCGGCGGGGCGTCGCCCGACGCGGTCGTTCCGGTCGGTCCGGGCTACCAGGTGCCGCTGGCCGCCCGGGTCCGCCGGGAGGCCGGCGTCGCCACCGGCGCGGTCGGCCTGATCCTGGAGCCGGAGCAGGCCGAGCAGATCGTGGCGACCGGTGACGCCGACCTGGTGCTGCTCGGCCGGGAACTGCTCCGCGACCCGTACTGGCCGCACCGCGCCGCCGCAAAGCTCGGCGCCGCATCCACCTGGCCCGCCCAGTACCACCGAGCCACCTGACACCAACACCCACCCCGGCCCCGCCCCCGCCCCCGGCCCCGGCCCCGGCCCCGGCCCCGGCCCCGGCCCCGGCCCCGGCCCACCCCGCGCCCACCGGACCCGGTTGATCATGAAGTTAGCGGTTTGGTTTGCCCGATTTCACGCCGCTAACCTCATGATCAACGCGGGCTTCCGAGGGGCCCGTTCCGGAGGTCAGCCGGCCAGGTGGGACCAGGCCGGTTCCAGGTCGCGCCAGGGGCCCTGGGCGGCGACCCGGCCGTTCTGCAGCACCACGACGTGGTCGGCGCGGACCAGCGCCGCCCGCTTCGACGTCGAGCCGACCACCGTCACCCCGTGCGCCCGCAGCGCCTCCCACAGCGCCAGCTCGGTGGTGACGTCCAGCGCGGACGACACGTCGTCGGCCACCAGCAGCTCGGTACGCGGCGCGAGCGCCCGGGCCAGCGCGAGGCGCTGAAGCTGCCCGCCGGAGAGCCGCGTGCCCTTGTGCCCGATGACCAGCCCGAGGCCGGACCCGGACGCCGCCAGGTCGTGGTCGAGCTGGGCGGTCGACACGGCCGCGGCGGCGTCGACCGGATGGCCGAGGGTGATGTTGTCGGCGACCGTCCCGGACAGCACCCGGGGCAGCTGGCCGACGTACCCCACCTGGTGCGGGCGCAGGAACAGCTCCGGCTCGGTGACCGGCTCGCCGTTCCAGGTCAGGTGACCCGTGTGCGGCGCGATCCCGGCCAGGGCCCGCAGCAGCGACGACTTGCCCGAGCCGACCGGCCCGACCACCAGCACGAGCTGGCCGCGCTCCACCGTCAGGTCGACGTCCCGGACGGCCTTCGTGCCGTCGGTGTGCCGCACGCCGAACCCGGACAGCTCCAGCCGGCGCAGCGGGTGCCGGGGCGGCACGGCCGGTGCCGGCGCCTCCCCGGTGGCCAGGTCCACGTCGGGCACGGCCGCCGAGTACGAGGCCACCCCGGTCATCGCCATCGTCCGGCGGGTCCACACCCGCGCGGACGGCACCTGCGAGATCAGCGACGCGGTGGTCCACGCGAACCAGCGCGCCGCGGCGAGCGTGGCCACGGCGACCAGGGTCGCCCCCGCGGAGAGCGTGCCGGTCAGGAACAGCGCCCAGGCGCCGATCGGCAGCAGCCCGCTGACGAGTGACGGCGTCGACCGCGACCACACCTGCACGGAGATCTCCCGCCGCTGCCGCTCGCTGCGTGTCACGTCCAGGTCGGCGAGGTGGGTGAGCACCGGCCGGGTCGCGCCGGCCAGCTTCACCGTCCGGGCGGCGGACAGCGAGGAGACCAGCGCGGTCGCGAACGCCGCCCGCGCCGCCACCGTCTCCCGCGCGGTGCGTTCCAGGCGCGGCCCGAACAGCGTCGCCGCCAGCCCGGACACCAGCATCGTGCCGGCGAAGAACAGCCCGGGTACGACGCTGCCGGAGATCGCGGTCATCGCCACCAGCAGGACGAGGGCGGCCGCTTGGTCGAGGAGGTTGTCGGCCAGCTGCACCACCCGCTCGGTGTCGCCGCCCTGGGCCACCACCTCGGCGGGCGTGTGCGAGCTGATCCGCCGGGGTCCGGTCTGCCCCTGCACCAGCCGCAGGCTGATCCGCAGCATCTGCCGGACCCACCATCCGGGGAACCAGATGCTCGTGTACCAGGGGATCGGCAGCGTCACCAGCAGCCCGGCGGCGATGCCGAGCGCCGGCAGCCACGGGTCGCCGACGCCGTCGACCACGTCCGCCCAGAGCCACGGCAGCACCGGGCCGTCCAGGCCGATCAGCACCAGCACCATGAACAGCGCCAGCGCCGCCAGCCCGTACCGCGGATCGTTGAAGACCAGCCGCGCGATCTCCCGCAGCGTCCCCGCGAGCGTCGCCGCCGGCGGTGGCGTACGGTCTTCGGGCGCGGCCTCCGACGCCGGTGGCGTGTGGTCGACCGGCGCGGTGGGCGGTGTTCGGTCCCCCGGCCCGGCGTCCGAACCGGAATCGGAGGGTGCGTCCGG
Organism: Micromonospora sp. H33; assembly: GCF_052068455.1. Lineage (NCBI taxonomy): Bacteria > Bacillati > Actinomycetota > Actinomycetes > Micromonosporales > Micromonosporaceae > Micromonospora > Micromonospora sp. H33. The sequence continues at coordinate 399,326 of NZ_JBQHDE010000004.1, forward strand.
CTCCGGGCCCTCGAGCAGGTCGAGCCCGCCGCTCCGGCCGCGCGTGCCGCCCCGGGCGTACGCGGCGGTGTGGCTGGTGGCGAGCAGTTCGGCGAAGCGCTCCGACTCCCGCAGCGGCCCCGCCTCGACGACCGCGCCGTCGGTCAGCACGACGACCTCGTCGCAGTGCCGCACCGACGAGAGCCGGTGGGCGATGACGATGCCGATCCGGTCCCGCAGCAGCCGCTCGGTGGCGCGCTGCACGCGGGCCTCGGTGACCGGGTCGAGTCGGGCGGTGGCCTCGTCCAGGATCACCACGTTCGGGTCCCGCACCAGGATCCGGGCGAACGCGACCAACTGCTCCTGCCCGGCGGAGAGCACGTGCCCGCCCTCGCCGAGCCGGGTGTGCAGCCCGTCGGGCAGCTCGGCGATCCAGTTGGCGAGGCCCAGCTCGTGCAGCGCGCGGGCGGCGTCGTCGAGCAGCTCCGGGTCGAAGAGCGCGACGTTCTCGGCGAGCGTGCCGGCCAGGATCTCGGTGCGCTGGGGCACCACGGCGACCCACCGGCGAAGCTGCTCGACGTCGAGGTCGCACAGGTCCCGCCCGCCGAGGAAGACCGCCCCGGGCGGCACGTCGACGGCCCGGGTGAGTACCTTGGTCAGGGTGGACTTGCCGGAGCCGGTCCGGCCGACCAGCGCGTACGAGCGGCCGCGGGTGAAGGTCAGGTGGACGTCGCGCAGGGCCGGGCCGCGGGTGCCGTCGGCCGCCGGGTAGCGGAAGGTGAGCCCACGGACCGCCAGGTCACCGTCGAGCGGGGCCAGGCCGCCGGCGGGTTCCTGCGGGGAGTCCTCCAGCATCTGCACACGGCCCCAGGCGCCGAGCGCGTACTGCAGCTCGGGCACCATCCGGCTGACGTGCTCGACGGTGGCGCCGAACGCGATGGCGAGCAGCCACACCGCGGTGAGCCGGGCACCGTCCATCCGGCCGGCGGCCAGCGCCCACGCCCCGGCAAGCACCACCGCGGCGATCCCGGCCCGGGTGACCCCGGTCGCCACGGTCGTGACCTTCGCCGACATCCGCCAGACCCGCAGGCCACGGGAGAGCACGGCCGCCGCGCGCGTGGCGTAGAGGCGGAGCACGTACGGCTGGGCGAGGCTGGTGCGGACGTCGTCCTGGCCGTGGATGGCCTCCTCCATCACCGCCGCCAGGTCGGACCAGGCCTCCTCCTCCGCCATCCGGGCCGGGACGATCCGCGCGGTGGGCCGGCGCAGACCGACGACGAGCGCACCGGCGACCAGCAGCATGGTGACGCCGGCCGGCCACCACACGCCGATCGCCACGGCCGTCGACAGCACGCCGACCGTCAGCATCTGCGCGATGCGGACGCCCTGGGCCCGCACGGCGGCGGCGACCTGGTAGACGTCGCCGTCGATGCGGTCGAGCAGCTCGCCGACCGGCGTGGTCTCCAGGGTGGGCAGGTCCTGCCCGAAGGCGACCCGGCAGAGCCGGCGGCGGACGGCGGCGGACCAGTCGGCGGTCACGCCCGCCATCAGCAGGCTGACGACGAGGTCGCTGACCACGGCGGCGACCAGCGCGACCGCGAGGACGGTGAAGTAGCCGGTGGACCGGTGCAGCAGCACCGGCCCGGCGAGGGCCGCGGCCGCCGCCTGGCCGCCGGCGCCGAGCACGACCAGGACGGTCACGACCGCCATGCGGCGGGGCGCGGTGGCCCACATGTCGCGGAGCAGACGCACGGCGGGACCCCTTACGGCAGACGGTGGCGGTACACCCAGCCTCACCCGACCCGGCCCGGCCGATCAACGCATTTACCCGTCGATGCGTCGCCGTCCGGTGACGCATCGTGTCGAGCAGCGAGGTGCCGCTACACCTCGGCGACCCGGCGCACGATGCCGAGCAGCGCCTCCTCGACGTCCTCGAGGGGCCGGTCCGGCTGGAAGACCAGCCAGTCCACGGCGACCACCAGACCGACGCCGAACAGCGCCGACGAGGCGATCCGCACGTCCACGTCCGCCGGCAGGTCACCGCTGGCCACGCCGGCTCGTACGGTCTCGGCGATCACCTCGATCGCCTCGCCGCGCAGCAGCCGTAGGGTCTGCTGCCACTCCCGGTTGGTCCGCCACATCTCCGACAGCAGCAACTGTGCGAAGGCCCGGTAGCGGCGGATGTACTCCAGCTCGGCGCGGACCAGGGCGGCCAGCGCCTCCCGGGGCGGCAGCCCGGCCACGGCGGCACGGAATTCCGCGGTGAGCAGACCGATGCCGTGCCGGAGCAGCTCCTCGAAGAGGACAGTCTTGGACTGGAAGTTGTAGTAGACGGTGCCCTTGGCGACCCCGGCGCGGGCGGCGATGTCGTCCACGGTGGTGGCGGAGTAGCCCTGTTCGGCGATGAGTTCCACGGCCGCCTCGAAGAGGCGCTGGCGGGTGTCCTCCCGCCGCCGGCTCCGTCCGTCAGTCACTCGCCCTCCCCGTGCGCCTGCCCTCAGCATCCTCACATGGCCAGCTCCGGGTGGAGGGTGGCCGGGGTCAGCCGGCGCGCCCGCCGCGCGGCCAGGCCGGTGAGCGCGAGCGCGCCCGCGCCGAACGCGACCAGCATGAGCGCCCCGGTCACCACCGGGCCGACCGTCCCGCCGTTGATCGTGTGCCGCAGCGCCGTCACCAGGTAACTCATCGGCAGCCACGGGTGGATCGCCTGGAAGAAGCCGGGCGACGTCTCCACCGGGTAGGTGCCGCCGGACGAGGTCAACTGGAGCATGAGCAGCGCCAGCGCGACCAGCCGCCCGGCCGGGCCGAGCTGCGCGCCGAGCCACTGCACGATCGCGGTGAAGGTGAGCGAGACCAGCGCCAGCAGCCCGAGGGTCGCGGCGGGCCGCGCCGGGTCCAGCCCGAGCGCCAGGGTCACCACCGCGAACAGCACCCCGGCCTGGGCCAGGCCGATCGCCGCGGCGGGCAGCCAGCCCGCGAGCGCGACCCGCCAGGCGGCCGCGCCGGACATCACGTGCCGCCGGTTGAGCGGTCGCAGCAGCAGGTACGTGATCATCGCGCCGACCCAGAGAGCCAGCCCGAGGAAGTACGGGGCGAAGCCCACGCCGTACGAGCCGGCGGGGTTGTGCTCGGTGCGGTCCAGCGCCACCGGGTCCCCGAGGATGCCGGCGCGGGCGTCCGCGTCGTCGTACCCGGGGATCTTCCCGGCCCCGGTGGTGAGCCCGTCGGCGAGGTCCCCGGCGCCGGTGCCGAGCCGCGTCAGCCCGTCGGCGAGTTCGCCGGCGCCGCCCTCCAGCCGGACGAGGCCGTCGGCGAGCCGTTCGCTGCCGGCGCCGAGCCGCTGGAGCCCACCGTCCAGTTCCCGGGCCCCGGTGGCGAGGCGGAACAGCCCGCCGTGCAGCTCGTCCGCGCCGGTGGCCGCCGCGCCCAGGCCGTCCCGTAACCGGGCGCTGCCCTCGGCGAGGGTGGTCAGCCCCTTCGCCAGCTCGTCCACCTTCGCGCGAGCGGCGGCGACGTCGTCGGCGAGGTGCGGGGCGGCCGCCGCGATCTCCCGCGCGGTCGCCGCCACCGTCGTCATCCGCTGTCGGAGGGCGGCGAGGTCGGTCCGTTCCAGCCCGGCCACCACCGCCTCGGCCGCGGCGACCGCCTGGTTGGCGGCGCGGCGGGCGGCGACCACGGCCGGGTCGTCGGCCAGCTCGGGGTGGGCCGCGACGAGGGCGTCGAGCCGATCGCGGACCGCCCGCGCGGCGGTCACCGCCTCCTCGGCCCGGCCGGGCAGCACGTCCAGCCCGGCGGCCAGGGCCTCGGCGCCCTCGGCCACGGCGGTGGCGGACGTCTCGATCAGTTCGGCGTTCTCCCGCAGCACCGGCTCGACCCGGTCGGCCGCGGCGTCGACCCGGTCGGCGACGGCCCGGGTGGCGGAGGCGGCCCGCGCCGTCCCGTCGGCGAGCTGCACCGCCCCCGTCCGCAACTGCCCGAGCCCGTCGGCGAGGTCGCCGGCGCCGCGTACGCCCTGGTCCAGGCCGCCGGCGAGCTGGCCGGCACCGTCGGTCGACGCGCCCAGCCCGTCGGCGAGGGTGCCGGCCCCCTCGACGCTCCGGTCGAGGCCGCCGGCCAGGGTTCCGGCGCCGTCCGTGGCCGTGCCGAGTCCGTCGGCGACCTTCCCCGCGCCATCGGCCGCCCGCGTCGTTTCCGACTTGAGATCGGTGAAGCCGACCAGCATCTTCGCGAAGTAACCCTCGGCGGCGCTCTCCGCGGCGGCCGCCCGGATCTCGCTGAAGGCGGACCGGGCGAGCAGCCCGGACAGGTAGTTGGTGGCGTCGTCGCTGACCAGCTTCAGCCGCCCCTGGCGGGCCGGCCGCTCCGGGTCGGGGCCGGCGGCGAGGGTGGCGGAGAAGTCCGCCGGGATGGCGAACACCAGGTGGTACCGGCCGCTGCGCAGCCCGGCGGCGGCGTCCTCGGCGTCGGTGACGTGCCAGCCGAACACGCGCCGGTCGAGCAGTTCGTCGGTGAGGTCCCGCCCGGCGTGCACGGCGCTTCCGTCGCTCGCGGTGGCCGGGCGGTCGGCGTTGACCAGTGCCACCGGGATGCGGTCGAGCTTCGCGTACGGGTCCCAGAAGGCGTACAGGTAGAGCGCCCCGTAGAGCAGCGGGATGACGGTGAGCACGGCCAGCGCGGCCCGGGGCAGTCGGCCCCGCGTCATCCGGCGCAGCTCGAAACGGGCCAGTCGGAACACGCTCATCGGGTCACCTCGGCGGTCTCGGCGTCGGTCTCGGACGGGGCGGCGGTCTCGGACGGGGCGGCGGTCTCGGACGGGGCGGCGGTCTCGGACGGGGCGGCGGTCTCGGGCGGGGCGGCGGTCTCGGGCGGGGCGGCGGTGTCGGTGTCGGTGTCGGTGTGCCGCGTGCGGACCAGGGCGGTGGCCAGGGAGGGCACCGGCGGCGGGTCGCCGAGGCGGTGCACGATCGCCCGGGTATCCGGTTCGACCGTGCGGGCGGTGGCCACCACCGCGTACCCCCGGTCGGCCAGGTGGGCGAGCACCGCCCAGAGCCAGGCGCGCTCGGCGGGGTCCGAGCCGGCGTCCACGTCGTCGGCGACGATCAGCGCCGGGCCGCTCAGGGTGGCCAGGACGAGCCCGAGCACCTGGCGCTGCAACGGCGTCAGGTCCCGGCCCCGGGTGGCCGGGTCGAAGGGCACGTCGCCGGTCAGGCCCGCGCCGGCGATCGCGGCGGCGAAGGCGTCCCGCCGGTACGCGCGCCGGGCCCGCAGGGCTGCCACCGGCACCAACTGGCGACGGCGGTGCGGGACCGGCCCGAGGAGCAGCAGCCGCTCCCGGACATGCTCGGCGACGGTCAGCGCGGGATCGGGCTCGTGCACATCGGGGACGTGCCCGAGCGCCGCCGTGCCGTGTCGGACCAATCGCCCGTGCGTGGTCGGGAACCGACCGGCGAGGGCGAGCAGCAGGGACGTCCGTCCGCTGCCCGGCGGCCCGACGACGGCGTGCAGTTCGCCAGGGGCGGCGGTCAGGTCGACGTCCCGGAACACCCAGCCGCGCCGGGTACGCAGGCCCAGCTCGCGTGCCTCGACGACGACATCCCCCACGGGCACTCCCTGAACTGACCGGTCAGTACAAAAACATGCCCAGCGTAATGCCGGTCGTCCGATTCCGGACCCCTCGACCGACGTGATCCGGGCCATCCGCCCGCCGCGCGTCAGAACAGCACGGTGGCCAGGGTGCCCACCGGGCGGAAGCCGCAGCGCTCGTACACCCGACGGGCGGGCAGGTTGAAGTCGTTGACGTAGAGGCTCACGGTCGGCGCGACGCGCCGCAGCGCGTCTCGGACGACGGCCGCCATGGCGGCCGTGGCGATCCCCCGGCCCCGCCACTCGGGGGCCACCCAGACGCCCTGAACCTGCGCGGTCCGCCGGGTCACCACCGCCAGTTCGGCCTTGAACACGACCGCCCCGTCGACGAACCGGGCGTACGCCCGGCCGGCCCGTACCAGGTCCTCCACCCGGCGGCGGTAGCCGCGCCCGCCGTCCTCGGCCAGCGGCGAGACGCCCACCTCCTCGGTGTACATCGCCACCGCGGCCGGGAAGAGCCGGTCCACCTCGCCCCGGCGTACGCGGCGCACGTGCGGGTCGACGGGCACGGCGGGCACCGCGTCGGTGGCGAGCAGCGGCTGGTTGGGCCGGACGTCCCGCGCCGGACCCCACGACGCGGAGAGCCGGTCCCAGAGCCCGAGCACCGCGTCGGCCCGCCCGACGATCGAGGAGCAGAGCCGCTCCTCGCCGGCGAGCAGGTCGGCGAAGGCGGCGACGGCCGGCTCGGTGGCGAGCACCGGGGTGAGGTTGCCGCCCAGCCAGCAGACCGACTCCAGGTGGCGGCGGCTGCCGTACCCGAGGACCCGCCCCTCGGCGCGCCACCAGGCGAGGCCCCGCGCGGCGACCCGCTCGGCGACCTGCGCGCCCGCGTACGGGTCGAGGTCGAGCAGGCGCTCGACCGCGCCACGCTCCGACTCCCCCAGTTGCCGCACCGGCGCCGTCAACACGGCTACCAGCCTGCCAGATCGGCGGGGGGCGCGTAGGGCGACCGGGCTCAGCGGCCCGGGGCCGGGGAGAGGACGTCGTCAACCGGGGCCGGCGGGGCCTCGGATTCATCAGATGACTTGTCGCCGATGCATTGCCGATATATCGTCGATGTATCAACGACAGTCCAATACGAAGGAGTATCCGATGGGATTCCATCGACGGATGCACGCACTGCACGAGGCGCGGATGCGAGGGTTCGGCTTCCCGCCGTTCCCGCCCGGCCCACCTTTCCCGCACGGCCACGGCGGGCGGGGTCGCGGTGGCCGGGGCCGACGGCCCAACGTCCGCGCCGCCGTGCTGGCCCTGCTCACCGAGCGGCCGATGCACGGCTACGAGATGATCCAGGAGATCGACTCGCGCACCGGCGGGGCCTGGCGGCCCAGCCCCGGGTCGATCTACCCGACCCTCCAGCTTCTGGAGGACGAGGGCGTGATCGCCGCCACCGAGGAGGGCGGCGGCCGGAAGCGCTTCACGCTCACGGAGCAGGGTCGGCCCGAGGCCACCGACGCCGCGCAGACCCCGCCCTGGGCCGAGGTCGCCGAGACCACGGTCACGAACTGGCACGACGTACGGGAGGCCGGCACGCAGGCGATGCACGCCCTGCGGCAGGTGATGATGACCGGCACCGACGACCAGCGGGAGCGGGCCGCCCAGGTGCTCGACGAGACCCGCCGCAAGCTCTACGCCATCCTCGCCGAGACGGAGTGACCAGCACCGGGCCGCGAGGGTCGCGCCTCGCGGCGCGCGCCGCAGCCCTCGAACACGGAAAGAGTGGCCATTCCGCGTGGAATGGCCACTCTTTCCGTGAAAGTGCGTCCACCGGGACGCCCGCGGGGCGGGCGCCCGGCGGGGATGTCAGTGAACCGTGACGGTCGCGCCGCCGGTGAGGCCGCGCAGCTCCTCGGGCAGCTCGGCGCCCATCTCCTCGGCCAGCCGGAGCGCCTCCTCGATGAGCGTCTCCACGATCTGCCCCTCGGGGACGGTCTTGATGACCTGGCCCTTGACGAAGATCTGGCCCTTGCCGTTGCCGGACGCGACCCCCAGGTCGGCCTCGCGGGCCTCGCCGGGGCCGTTCACCACGCAGCCCATGACGGCCACCCGCAGCGGCACCGGCAGCCCCTCCAGGCCGGCGGTGACCTCCTCGGCGAGCTTGTAGACGTCGACCTGGGCGCGCCCGCAGGACGGGCAGGAGACGATCTCCAGGCCGCGCTCGCGCAGGCCGAGCGACTCCAGGATCGCGGCACCGACCTTGATCTCCTCGACCGGCGGGGCCGACAGCGACACCCGGATGGTGTCGCCGATCCCCTCGGCGAGCAGCGCTCCGAAGGCCACGGCCGACTTGATGGTGCCCTGGAACGCCGGCCCGGCCTCGGTGACGCCGAGGTGCAGCGGGTAGTCGCACTTCTCGGCGAGCTGCCGGTACGCCCGGATCATCACCACCGGGTCGTTGTGCTTCACGGAGATCTTGATGTCCCGGAAGCCGTGCTCCTCGAACAGCGAGCACTCCCACAGCGCCGACTCGACCAGGGCCTCCGCGGTGGCCTTGCCGTACTTCGCCAGCAGCCGCTTGTCCAGCGAGCCGGCGTTGACGCCGATCCGGATCGGCACACCCGCGTCGCCGGCGGCCTTGGCGATCTCCCTGACCTTGTCGTCGAACTGCCGGATGTTGCCCGGGTTCACCCGGACCGCCGCGCAGCCCGCGTCGATCGCGGCGAAGACGTACTTCGGCTGAAAGTGGATGTCGGCGATGACCGGGATCTGCGACTTCTTCGCGATCGCCGGCAGCGCCTCCACGTCGTCCTGGCTCGGCACGGCGACCCGGACGATCTGGCAGCCGGACGCGGTCAGCTCGGCGATCTGCTGGAGCGTCGAGTTGACGTCGGCGGTGAGCGTGGTGGTCATCGACTGCACGGACACCGGCGCACCGCCGCCGACCGGCACCGAGCCGACCATGATCTGACGGCTCGCCCGGCGCGGCGCGAGCGGCGGGGGCGGTACGGCGGGGATACCGAGGCTGACAGCGGTCACTTCAGGCACTCACCTTGAGAAGAGCGTGATCGGGTTGACGACGTCCGCGGTGATGGTCAGCAGCGTGAACGCGCCACCGATGAGGATCACCGCGTACGTGAAGGGCATGAGCTTGAGGTAGTCGACCCGGCCCGGGTCGGGGCGGCGCAGCCGCGCGTACACCCAGGAGCGGGCCCGCTCGAACCAGGCGATGGCGATGTGACCGCCGTCCAGCGGGAGCAGCGGCAGCAGGTTGAACACGCCGATGAAGAAGTTCAGCGAGACGAAGAGCATGAAGAACAGCAGCCAGGCGTTGTTCTCCACCGCCTCGCCACCCAGCCGGCTGGCGCCGACCACGCTGATCGGGGTGTCCACGTCACGCTCACCGCCGGTGATCGCGGTCCACAGCGCGGGGATCTTCTGCGGGATCCGCTGCAACGCTTCGAACGTGTTCACCGCCATGTCGCCGGTGAAGTCGGCGGTGGCGCCGAACGCGGCGACCGGGCCGTACTCGATGCGGGTCGGCGTGCTGGGGACGAGACCGACGCCGAGCGCGGCGACCGGCCCGACGGCGCCCTTCGGGTCGTCCAGCGGCGGCCGTTGGGTCTGCGCGAGCGTGGCCTGCGCGGTGCCCGGCTGGCCGTCGCGGACGTACGCGATCTGCGCCGTCTCCCCCGGCTTGAGCCCGCGCAGCGTGGTGAGCAGGTCGCCGTAGGTGGCGACCGGCGTGCCGTTGACCGCGGTGATGCGATCGCCGTCGCGCAGCTGCGCCTGAGCGGCCGGGCTGGCCTGGTCGGCGGTGGTGCAGGCGCGGGCGGCGTTCTCCGGCACGACGCAGTCGGTGAGCTGGATGACGGCCGGCTCCTGCCGGACCTGCTGCTCGGTGGTCGGGAAGTCCGGGTTGGGCAGGCCGGCCGTGATCGCGATGATCCAGAGTGTGACCAGGGCCAGGGCGAAGTGGGTGATCGACCCCGCGGACATCACGATCGTCCGCTTCCAGACCGGGTACCGCCACATGGCCCGCGGCTCGTCGGCCGGGTCCACGTCGTCGTCCTGCGCGGTCATCCCGACGATCTTGCAGAAGCCGCCGAGCGGGATGCCCTTGATCCCGTACTCCGTCTCGCCCCGCTTGAACGACCACAGGGTGGGGCCGAAACCGACGAAGTAGCGAGTCACCTTCATGCCGAAGGCCTTGGCGGTGAGCATGTGCCCCGCCTCGTGCAGGCTCACCGAGATCAGGATGGCGAGGGCGAAGAGCGTCACCCCGAGCAGGTATGCCATCAAGCTCCTTCCACTGATCCGTCGATGATCGCCTGCGCGTGCCGGCGGGCCCACGACTCCGCTGTCAGCACGTCCTCGACGGTACCTGGTTCGGCGAAGTCGGGAGCGTCCCGCAGCACGCGTTCCAGGGTGTCGACGATGCCGAGGAACGGCAGCCGGCCGGCCACGAACGCCGCCACGCACTCCTCGTTGGCCGCGTTGTAGATCGCCGGCCGGCAGCGCCCCGCCTCGCCGGCGGCCTTGGCCAGCGCGACCGCCGGGAAGGCCTCGTCGTCCAGGGGCAGGAACTCCCAGGTGTGGCTCTTCGTCCAGTCCACCGCGGTGGCGGCGTCCGGCACGCGGTCGGGCCAGCCGAGACCGAGCGCGATCGGCAGCCGCATGTCCGGCGGGCTGGCCTGGGCGAGCGTCGAGCCGTCGGTGAACTCCACCATCGAGTGGATCACCGACTGCGGGTGGACCATGACGGTGATATCGGCGTACGGCACGTCGAACAGCTCGTGCGCCTCGATCACCTCCAGCGCCTTGTTGACCATGGTGGCGGAGTTGATGGTGACGACCGGCCCCATGTTCCAGGTCGGGTGCGCGAGCGCCTGCTCCGGTGTGACCTGCGTCAACTCGTCGCGTCGCTTCCCCCGGAACGGGCCGCCGCTGGCGGTGACGACGAGCCGCCGCACCTCGCCCCGGGCGCCGCCGCGCAGGCACTGGGCGAGCGCCGAGTGCTCGGAGTCCACCGGGACGATCTGCCCCGGCCGCGTCACCGCGGCCTTCACCAGGGGGCCGCCGGCCACCAGCGACTCCTTGTTGGCCAGGGCGAGCGTACGGCCGGCGCGCAGCGCCGCGAGGGTCGGCGCGAGCCCGAGCGAACCGACCACCCCGTTGAGCACGACGTCGCACGGCCACTGCGCCAGCTCGGTCATCGCGTCCGGCCCGGCGACGATCTTCGGCAGTTTGAAGTCGCCGCTGGCCCAGCCCCGCCGGCTCGCCTCGGCGTAGAAGGCGAGCTGGAGGTCCTGCGCGGCGGATGCCTTCGCCACGCCGACCGCCTCGACGCCGAGTTCGAGGGCCTGGGCGGCGAGCAGCTCGACGTTGCCACCGCCGGCGCCGAGCGCGACCACCCGGAACCGGTCCGGGTTGCGCCGCACGATGTCGATGGCCTGCGTGCCGATCGAGCCCGTGGAGCCGAGCAGGACGAGGTCCCGGGGAGAAGTCACGCCGCCATTCTCTCCCAGGGGCCCTGGACGCCCGCCGGGAGCCTCAGCCGTCGACGTCGGCCGGCGCCTCCTCGTCGAGCAGATCGGCCGGGTCGACGGAGAAGGGGAATGGCAGCGTCATGACGAACGTGCTGCCCGCAGCCGCGGCGGCCACCGGCCGGTACTCCCCCTCGGCCAACTCGAACAGCGCGATGCTCGGGACCCGGTTCCGCAGGTCCACGCGGAGGAAGAATGGCACCCCAGCTGCGGCGTACTCCCGCGGCCGGTCAATGACGTCCTTGCGCCGGTTACCGGGCGAGACGATCTCGCCGAGCAGCACGGCCTGGTTGATGTCGACGGCCGACCGGCCGCCACCGGACGACCGGAGCACCGCGATGTCCGGGATGAACAGGTCCTTCCCGGAGACCAGGTTGATCTCGGGGTACACCCAGAGACCCGCCTGACGCGCGGCACGGTGCAGCAGGTAGGGCAGTTCACGTTCCACCGACTGGTGGTCGATTCCGGCGTGTGGGGTGACGATCAGGCTTCCGCTCAGGACCTCGACCTTGGGGCCGTTGGTCTCCGGCAAGAGTTCGAGGGCGAGCTGGGCTGTCCACGGCTCGTCGTGCCACCGCAGCACGTCGAACGACGGCTCGGTGGGCTCCGGCGCCGGCTCGGGCGCGAACGCGGCCTGGGCCATCTCAGGTCGCCCCCCTCAGCGGACCATCCTGCTCGGCTCAGCCTAGCCGCGCAGCCCCCGCCGACGCCGCATCGCACAGGCTGTGCGCCGCGGGGCGTACCGCACAATCGAAGAGCGGCCCGTCGTCAACGCCCAGCACCGCGGCCGCAAACGGCCCGGCGCCCTGCCGGTCAGGCGGGACGGAGACAGAACACCACGTCGACGTAGTCGGAGCGCTTCTCCCAGTTCGAGTAGTGGAAGTCGACGAAGTCGGGAGCCGCCTTCTCACACACCGCGCCGGCCTGCTTCTCGTCGTCAACGGCCTGTTCGACCCGCGCCACCACCCGCTGCGTCCCGGGACCGCAATCGGCGATCTCGTACACCGGGCTCTCCGCGTCACCGACGTCGCGCACGCACTGACCGACCTGCACGAACTGCTCGTCGCCGTTGGCCCGCAACGCGGTGTGCCGGTCGCCGGCGCTCACATTCGCCGGCGACGAGGTGTCCGACCCGACCCGCTCGATCACCTGGAACACCACCCCGACCGTGGTGGCGATCGCGGCGACGATACCGAAGATCACGCCGAGCGTGCCGAGCGAGCGTAGAAAGGAGCGCCGCCGGCCGGGGGGCGATGCGTTCTCGTCATCCATCACAATTCCTCGGGCAGGCGGCCAGGTCGGTGAAGGCTGAGACATCGGGACCCAACATTGGCATATCGCGAGACGGAGATGATGGTGCGGCGAGACAGGGGCCAGCCCGGGCCTACGCGGCGCCACGACAACCGGCGCACGCACCATCGACGCAGCTCAGGCGGCATTCGACGACGGTAGCCGGAGCAGTATTCATGCCAGCACGGCGGCGACAATTGTCGACTTTCCGACCGACCGAATCGCGACGGGACGGGGGAAGGCGTCGGCCGCGTCCACCTGCGCCGGCAGGTGCTGGGCGGCGAGGTAGAGCTGGCCCGGCGTGGTCATGGGTTCAGGCCGACACCCGCCGGGTACACACGACCACGCCGTACCCGGTCCAGGCGGTCACCGCCCTGGGCGATCGAAGCCTCCGGCCCTGCTCGCCGCCACGAACGCCGCCCAGGCCGGCGGCGCGAACCGTAGTGCCCGCCCCTGCCGGTCCTTGCTGTCCCGCACCCCGACTCCGCCAGACCCCGTCACGCGTGCCGGCGGCATCGAGTCGATCAAGCAGCGCAGGGCTGGTGCACGACCCGGGCCCGGCAGCCGGACCGGGGCGGCCCGGCGTCACAACGGCCGGGACACACGCCCGGGCGGTCACGCCACTGGGGCCTCGAGGATGAAGGTCTCCACCTCGGTGCCGCCGTACCAGTCGGTGCGTCGGCCGACGTGGGACATGCCGAGGCGCCGGCATACCGCCATCGACCGGTCGTTGCCGGGCGTCACCACCGCGTAGATCTCCCGGGTGCCGGTGGCGAACTCGCGGGCGACCATCGCGCGGGCCGCTTCGGTGGCGTAGCCGTGCCCCCAGGAGTCCGGGTGCAGGTGCCAGCCGACCTCGATGTCGTCGGTGGGCGTGCGGCCGTCCCCGCCCGGCAACGGCTTGAGCAGCACGCTGCCCGCCACCTGGCCGCTGTCGCGTACCTCGATCGCCCAGATGCCGTACCGGCCCCCGGAGGGCGCGGACCGCTCCCGCCAGGCCCGTACCCGCTCGGCGGCCTGCTCCGGGTCGGTCAGGATCCCCGCCCCGCCGCCGAGCCAGCGCATCACCTCGTCGCGGGAGTAGATGTCGAAGATTCGGTCCAGGTCGACCGGCGAGTCGGTCCACTCCCGGATCGTCAGGCGCGGCGTCGTGACAACGGTCATGGCGGCCGAGTCTAGGACTGACGGGGCGGCCGGCGGGGAAGAGGAACCCGATGGGCGGCGGTTGGGAGCGGACCAAGCGGATCACCGGTGCCGCCTTCCGGCCGGTACGCGCCCACGACCTGTCGCTGCTGATCATGAAGTTATAGCCGGGGCAAGCGTTCTCCGGAGCTATAACTTCATGATCAACGCGAGCGGGGCGGGGACGACGAGCGCGGCTGGGACGACGGCGTCAGCGGCGGAATGGGCCGCGGACTTCGTACGTGATGCCGCCGGAGCCCGACCGGTCGCCGCTGGTGCCGCGCTGAGAGGAGAAGTAGAGGCGGGTGCCGTCCGGGGAGAACGCGGGGCCGGTGATCTCGGAGCCGCCCTGGTTCAGGATGCGGAGGAAGGGGGCGACCACCCCGGTCGGGGTGATCACGCAGATCTCCATGTCGCCGCCGTCCTCGGCCACGTACAGGTCCCCGCCCGGGGTGCCGGTGATGTTGTCCACCCCGGTCAGCGGAGCCGTGCCGGCGGGCACCAGCGAGTCGTCGTACGCGAGGTCGAGGCGCTGGCTGACCGCGTCGTACGCCCAGACCCGGTTGTCGCCCTTGGTGGTGAACCAGCAGGTGCCGCGGTCGTACCAGCAGCCCTCGCCGCCGTCGAAGTGCCGGGCCGCACCGACCTGCCAGCGGGTCGGGATCGGGAAGCCGTCGCGGTCCGGGATGTCCCGCCACGTCACCGGCCCGGAGGTCACGTCGGCCGGGGCGCACAGCACCTGGAGCCGGCCCGTGCGCAGGTCGCCCCAGGTGTCCGGGACGAACCGGTAGAAGCAGCCGTCCCCCTCGTCCTCGGTCAGGTAGACCACCCGCCGGTCCGGGTCGCACGCGGCGGCCTCGTGGGTGAACCGCCCCATCCGCGTACGCTCCTCGGCCGACCGGCTGCCGTCCGGCCAGGTCTCGAAGACCCGCCCGAGCGGCACCTCCTCGCAGGAGAGCCAGGTGCCCCACGGGGTCGCGCCGCCGGCGCAGTTGACGTTGGTGCCGCCGAGAATCCGGTACGCGGTGGCGATCGAGCCGTCCGCCCGGAACCGCACCGCCGACGCGCCCCCGACCAGCGGGATCTCGGAGTTGGAGACGTAGATCCAGCCGTCCCCGGCCGGGAAGCAGGCCCCGCCGTCGGGCGCGAAGTGCCACAGGTAGGCGGTGCCGGGCACCAGGTGGCCGGCGCGGGCGATCACCCGGCTGGTGAAGCCGGCGGGGAGCTGGAGGCCGTTGGCGTCGGCGGCGAGCAGTTCCCCGTACGGGCCGGGGCCCGGCTGGGCGGGGGCGGCCAGCGCGGCGCCGGCCCAGAGGCTGCCGGCGAAGGCGGCGCCACCGGCGACGGTGGCGCGCAGGACGGTACGACGGTCCATCGGACAACCTCCCGGGCTCGACGGTCGATGCCCCGTCCACGCTAGGGCCGACGAGGCATCGATGGAAGTCGCTATCCGGTGAACGCGGGATGGCGGCTGGCGGGCCACCCGTCGCGCCCTCCGCCTCCGCACCGACCTGCGTCGATCACCTACAGCGGTGTGGATCCCCCCTGACCACCGTCAATGCCATGATCAACGGGGGTGTCGGAGAGGCTGAGGGCCGGTTAAGGTGCCGGGTATGGCTGGAGAGCAGGTTCCGCAGCGGGTCGACGTCGTCGTCGTGGGGGCGGGGCACAACGGGTTGGTGTCGGCGATCCTGCTGGCGCGGGCGGGGCTGGACGTGCTGGTGCTCGAGGCGGCCGACGTCATCGGTGGGGCGACCCGCACCGAGGCGCCGTTCCCGAAGGTTCCGGGGCTGCGGCACTCCACCGGGTCGTACCTGCTCGGGCTGATGCCGCCGGAGCTGCTCGCCGCACTCGACGTCCGCATCCCCGTGCTGCGCCGCGACCCGCACTACTTCCTGCCCACGCCGGGCGGGCTCGGCTCGCCGTACCTGCTTTTCGGCAGCGACACCGCCGCGACGCGCAAGCAGCTCGCGGAGTTCTTCTCCCCCGCCGACGTGGCCGCCGACGACGCGCTCCAGGCCGAACTGGCCGCGCTGCGCGAGGACCTGGCACCGGCCTGGCTGGCCGAGCCGCTGCCGGTGGAGGAGACCGCCGAGCGGTACGTGCGGCCGGCGCTGCGGCAGGTCTTCGTCGACCTGGTCCGCGGGTCGGTCGCCGACCACCTGGCCCGCTTCGACTTCCGCTCCGAGCTGCTGGTCAGCATGTACGCGGTGACCGACGGCCTGTCCGGCCTCAACGCCGGCCCCGACGACCCCGGCACCGGGCACAACTTCCTGGTGCACAACATGTGCCGGCTGCCCGGCTCGGACGGCACGTGGATGATCGCCGAGGGCGGCATGGGCACCGTTTCCCGGACCTTCGCCGACGCTGCCCGCGCGGCCGGCGCGACGATCCTCGCCGGTACGCCGGTCACCGCGATCACCCTCGACGGGGGTGCCGCGTCCGGCGTGGTGCTCGCCGACGGACGGGAGGTGGCCGCGTCCGTGGTCCT
Organism: Micromonospora sp. H33; assembly: GCF_052068455.1. Taxonomy (NCBI): domain Bacteria; kingdom Bacillati; phylum Actinomycetota; class Actinomycetes; order Micromonosporales; family Micromonosporaceae; genus Micromonospora; species Micromonospora sp. H33. The sequence goes on from NZ_JBQHDE010000004.1 coordinate 415,394, forward strand.
GGGGGCCTGCGACCCGTACCGGCTGATGGACCTGCTGCCCGACGGCGCGCTCCCGGCGCCGCTCACCGAGCGGATGGCGGCGGTCCGCCGCCCCGGCACCACGCTGAAGCTCAACCTGGCGCTGACCGGGCTGCCACGCTTCTCCTGCCTGCCGGAGGACGCGCCGAGCCCCTTCGGGTCGACCATCCACCTGCTGCCCGGCTCGGCGTCGCTGTGCGGGGACGGGGGCGAGTCCCCGATGGCCGCGCTGCGGGCGATGTGGGCCGACGTCCAGGCCGGGCGACTGCCGGAGGAGCCGACGATTGAGTGGTACCTGCACACCACGGTTGACCCGTCGCTGTCCGACGCCGCCGGGCACCACTCGTCCGCGCTGTTCGTGCAGTCGGTGCCGTACGAGCTGGCCGGCACCACCTGGGACGAGGCGCTGCCCGGGTACGTGGCGAAGCTCGTCGCGATCTGCGAACGGTACGCCCCGGGCGCCGGTGACCTGATCGCGGACGCGGTGCCCCTGCCCCCGCCCGGCATCGAGGCGCACTTCGGCATCACCGGCGGGCACATCCACCACGTCGACAACACCGTCTCGTTCACCGACCGGATGCCGTACGCGACCGGGGTCGACGGCGTGTACGCGGGCAGCGCCGGCTGCCACCCCGCCGGCAGTGTCATCGGCGCCGCCGGCCACAACGCGGCCCGGCGGATCCTCGCCGACCTAGGCCGCTGACGCCTTCTCCGGCTGGGTGGCGGCCCGAGGGTCGTCCCCGGGATCCTTGACGAGGAAGAAGCCGACGATCACGAGGTAGAGGAGCAGGCTGACGATCGGGTCGACGAAGACGACCGCGAAGGCGATCACGAAGAGCAGTGGGCGCAGCCGCATCCGCCACGAGAGCGTCCGGGCCAGCCGAGGATCCAGGTCGGCGTGGAGCAGTCGCCGGCGGTTGGCCCACCACCAGCTCAGGTTGAAGAAGAGCGCTTCACCGAGCAAGGTGCCGACGTAGAGGGCGGCGGTCAGCCGCTGCTCGGCTGTGTCGCCGCGCAGATGGTCCGACAGCAGGTCGGCGGTGAACGGGATCGCGGCCACGAAGAGCAGCAGAAGCAGGTTCAACACCAGGAGCGTGTGGTCGACCCGGACCACGTACCGCCACATGTTGTGATGGGCGAGCCAGATCTGGCCGGAGATCACGAAGGTGATCACGTACGCCAGGTAGGTCGGCCAGGCCTGGAAGAGTGCCTCGGCAAGCTCCCTCCCATCCGCCCGGGCGGGGCCGTTCTGGAGCAGCTCGACGGCCATCACCGTCAGGACGACCGCGAAGACCCCGTCGCTGAACGACTCCACCCGGGAGCGGTCCCGCGCCATCTCGCCAGGCCGCGGGGTCCCGTCGGGTCCGGACCGCTTCGAGGGCGCCACACCTGCATGGTCGCCCACCGGGGCGGACCACGTGGGTCAGGTGAGAGTTTCGCCGGCGGGGGCGGGGGTCTGCTCGTCGACGCGGTGGGCGCGGATCTTGTGCCCCACACTCGTCAGGCAGCGGCCGCTGGGCAGGTCGAAGCGCCACCCGTGCAGCTGGCAGGTGAGCTGGTCGCCCTCGATGACGCCGAACCGGCTCAGGTCCGCCTTGAGGTGCGGGCAGCGCCGCTGCACCACCCAGTCGTCGAGCGTGATGTCCTCGGCGTCGACGGCCCGCTCGTGCTCGTCGTACCAGCCCTCGGAGTACTGGAGCCGCTCCTCGGAGAGGCACTTGAAGAAGGAGTAGACGAACTCGTTGTACTGGCCGATCCGGGCCGCGGAGAAGCGGCAGGAGAGGAAGAGCGAGTTGACCCAGTCGACCTCGCCGATGTGCAGCAGGTGCTCGATCAGCGCCCGCTCGGTGCGGAACCGGTAGCGCACCTTCTCGTCCGCGTACGGCCGCACCTGCTTGCCGGGGAAGTCCACCACGATCGACTCGACGCTCTCGCCGTCGTAGCCGACCAGGTCGAAGCGGACCGGGCCGCCGACCCCCTTGGCGATGTAGATCGACTCGTCCAGCAGCGGCTCGATGCGACGCTGCATCTCCTTGAGCAGGTCGATCTCGGGGTGCCGCCAGGACGCCTTCTCCGCCTCGATGATCGGGCGCTTGCGCTCCCGCATCTCCTCCAGGTGGGCGACCTTGTTCGCGAAGAACTCCTCGACCGGCACCGGGTGCGTGGTCTCGCACGACGCGGTGGTGACCTCGGCGACGCTGCCGGGCAGCAGCACCACGCCGTTGGTGCCGCCGACCTTCGCGTACTCGGACATGAAGACCGACTGGTCGGGGAAGATGTTGCCCTCGTCGCCGTGGATGTCGTTGAACTGCCACAGCGTGTCGTCGAGGAAGCACGGCGGGCCGGCGATCGGGAAGACGTGGTCGGCCTTCAGGTCGTCGATGTACCGCCAGGTGCGGTCGAACTGGCGGTCCCGCTTCTGCTTGCCGAAGGCGGTCTTCGCCGCCTGCGGCAGCTCGTAGACCATCGGGTACCAGATCGCGCCGGAGAACTGGAGCATGTGCGCGTGCACGTGGCCCAGCTCGGCGAAGACGCTGAGGTCGGTCGGGCGGGCGTCGTTCTGGTTGAGCAGCCGGACCCCGTCGTACTCCACCCACAGCGACGAGTCGCCGATCGGGCCGTCGGTCGGGCTGGTCAGCGCCTGGATCATCACCTTGAGGCCGCCGTCCAGCTCGACGACCTCCTCGTTCGGCGCCTTCAGGAAGTGCGTGAAGCCCAGCTCCCGCAGCTCGTCCTCCATCTCCGAGGTGGGGAAGGCGGGCAGCAGGACGGTGGCCTTCTTCGACACGTACCGCTTGAGGTGGGCGGCGTCGAAGTGGTCCCGGTGCAGGTGCGAGACGTAGAGGTAGTCGACGTCGCCCAGCGTGTCCCAGTCGAGCTGGGAGTTGTCGGGGAACGGGAACCACGAGGCGAAGTACGCCGGGTTGACCCACGGGTCGCACAGGATGCTGCCCGCGGGGGTGTCGATCCGCATGCTCGCGTGCCCGGTACCGGTCACTCGCACCGCAGTTCCCCCTAAGAACGACAAACAAGGTGTACGCGGAAACGCTACCGGAGCCGCTCCGCCCGCCGCCCGCCGACGCCGGGAGTACCGGGGCGAGGCGCCCGACGGCAGGTCACCCCCCGGTCGGCCCCGTCCAGGAGCGCCGGTCGGGCGCGGCCGCACGCCAGCCGTCGAGCAGCCCGGGGATCTCGTCCGGCGGCGCGGCGAGGCTCACCCACTGCTCCCCGTGCACCGCGTGGTTCGGGTCGGCGGCGACGCTGCCCTCGCTGCAGCACGCGCAGATCGCCCGTACGCCGCTCGCCGGCTCGGCCCCGTACTCGCGCTCGGCGAAGACCGCCACCAGGGCGTGCACGTCGTCGACCGTGGCGGCCGCGATGCGGACGCTGCTGGTGGGCAGCGGTGACTCCCGCAACAGCAGCAGCTCGTCGAAGACGGGGAAGGTCTGCCCGTCGACCTGGCGCTCGCCGTTCGGCGCGCCGTCGTGCACGACGATCTCTCCGAACCGTCGCCCCGACTCCGGGGTGGGCACGTTGAGCACCTTGGCCCGGGTCGGGCAGAGCCGGCGGGTCCAGACCACCTCGGCCCGGCCGGCCGGGTCGAGCCGGATCGGGGCGACGCCGAAGTCCTCGACGATCTCCCCCGCGCCGTCGGGCAGCGTGAGCCCGTACCCCCGCCACGCGTCCCGCGCGGTGGCCCAGTCACCCATGATCGTCGCCGCAATGCCCAGGTTCCAGTACGCCGGGTCCTCGGTGCCGCGCTCGGCCCGGGCCGCCGCCTCACGACCCAGCTCGTACGCCTTCGCCCAGTTCCGGAGGAACTTGTGGGCCAGCGCGGCGTTGTACCACCACGCCTCGGCTTCCGGGATGTCCGGATACCGCCGCACCAGGCGCTCCCACAGTTCCGCGGCGACCGGCCAGTCCTGCGCCTCCCAGGCCTGCCGGGCCCGCTCGTACAGCGCCCGGTCGTCGTCGCGGGTCATGCGCCCCCCATCAGGTCGGACCCAGCGCCGGGCCCGGCGCGGGGCGTGCCAGACTAACCGGAGATCCGATCGCGAGGGAAGGACCGACAGTGGCAGGAAGCGAGCCGGTAACGTCGCCGGACCAGCACAAGCCGGGGCACCGCAAGTCCGGGCGGATCGGCGCGGTGGTCGTCGCGCTGGCGCTGCTGGCGATGCTCTGCGGCAACCACGAGGGCAGGGTCGAGGACATCTGGCTGATCGGCCTCGCCGTCACACTGCTGGCCATCGTCATCGGCGACGCCGTGCTGCGGCGCAACGGGCTGCGGTCGTAGGTCCGGCGCCCGCGCCGGCGAGACAAGTGCTGCGGGCCCGCTCCCGGTCGGGAGCGGGCCCTTGCACGTGCGCGGTCAGCGACCGAGCAGGATGTCCTGCACGTCCTTGAGGGCGGCGTCGACCTCCGCCTCGAAGTAGCCGCCCTGCACCAGACCGAAGCGCAGGGTGTCCAGGTCGCGGGGGTTCACCGGCATCGGGTTCCGCCCCTGCATCCCGCCGAGCAGGCTCTCGAAGAACCGGTCGACCTGGTCGGGGTCGTACCCGCTGCCGAAGCGGCGCACCTGGAAGCTGCGGCGGATCTGGTCGACCCGGTACAGGTCGCTGCCGGGCGGGCCGGCCATCGGGGGGCCGGCCATCGCGGGCGGGCCGGGAACCGGCGGGCCCGCCATCGGGCCGCCGAAGCCCGGCTGCGGCTGCGCGGGCGGACCGCCCATGCCGCGGCCCCGGTCGGGCATGCGAATCTCGGCGGTCATGTCGGTGCGCCCGTGCCGGCCGGCCTCGAAGCCGTCGAAGCGCTGCTCGTCCGAGCCGTAGCCGCCGGGACCGGAATCCGGGCCGTAGCCGCCAGGGCCGGAGTCCGGGCCGTAGCCGCCGGGGCCGGAGTCCGGGCCGTAGCCACCCGGCCCGGAGGGCAGGCCGCGGGGCGGCGCGCCGTGGCCCATCGGGGAACCCGGGCCACCGCGGGGCGGCTCGTAGCCGCCGCGGGGCGCGTCGTAGCCGCCGGCGAAGGCGCCGGTGGGCTCGTCGTACCGGCCGTAGCGGTCGGGCGGGCCGGGCTGCGCCGGCATGACCCGGGGCGGCATCGGCTGCGGCACCGGGGACATGCCGCGCTCGTCGCGCATCGGCGGCCCCATCCGCTCCGGCGGGCCGAGCCGGTCGGGCAGGCGGGGGTCACCGCCACGGCCGGCCAGGCCACCGCGCTCCTCCAGCTCGGCGAGCTGCCGCTCGACCCGGTCGAGGTGTAGGTCGACCTGCCACTCGTCGTAGCCGTTGAACCGGACCCGGAAGACCACGTCGTGGACCTCCTGCGAGGACACGGGCGCGCCGACCGGCTGCCCGGCCAGCGTGGCCTCGACGCGGTCGAGGAAGACGTCCACCTCGTCGACCTTGTATCCCCGGCGCAGCGCCTTGCGCCGGAAACGCTGACCCTGACTCGCCACTATGTCTCCTGGTCTCGTTCGCTACGCCCGGTCACGGTGTCTCCCCGGTCCCAACGGTTTCACTGCCCTCCGCGGCGGCGAGCTGACCACACGCTCCGTCGATCTCGCGACCCCGGGTGTCCCGCACCGTCGTGGACACCCCGGCGTCGCGCAACCGCCGGACGAACTCCCGCTCGACCGGCTTCGGGCTCGCGTCCCAGCGGCTGCCCGGAGTGGGGTTGAGCGGGATCAGGTTCACGTGGGCCAGCTTGCCGGCCAGCAGCCGCCCGAGCAGATCGGCTCTCCACGGCTGGTCGTTCACGTCCTTGATCATCGCGTATTCGATCGACACGCGACGTCCCGTGCGGGCCGCGTACTCCCAGGCCGCTTCCAGCACCTCGGACACCTTCCAGCGCTGGTTGACGGGCACGAGTTCGTCGCGCAGCTCATCATCGGGGGCGTGCAGCGACAAAGCAAGGGTCACTGAGAGGTCTTCGCTGGCCAGTCGGCGGATGGCCGGCACCAGCCCGACCGTGGAAACGGTGATGTGCCGCTGGGAGAGCCCCAGCCCCTCCGGGGCGGGGGCGACCAGCCGCCGGATCGCGGCCACGACCCGGTTGTAGTTGGCCAGCGGCTCGCCCATCCCCATGAACACCACGTGCGACAGCCGCGGCGGCGACCCGGCGACCGCACCGGAGGCGGCCACGCCCGCCAGGTAGACGGCCTGGTCGACGATCTCGGCGGTGGAGAGGTTGCGGGTCAGCCCGGCCTGGCCGGTGGCGCAGAACGGACACGCCATTCCGCAACCGGCCTGGCTGGAGATGCAGACCGTGACCCGGTCCGGGTAGCCCATGAGCACGCTCTCGACCAGCGAGCCGTCGTGCAGCCGCCAGAGCGCCTTGCGCGTCGCGCCGTCGTCGCACGCCAGCTCCCGCACCGGCGTCAGCAGCGTGGGGAGCAGCTGCTCGGCCAGCTTGTCGCGGGTCGCGGCCGGCAGGTCGGTCATCTGCCGCGGGTCGCGCACGAGGCGCCCGAAGTAGTGGGTGGAGACCTGCCCGGCCCGGAACCGGGGCTCCCCCAACTCGGCGACCAACGCCTGGCGGCCGGCGAGGTCGAGGTCGGCGAGGTGCTGTGGGGGCATTGCCGCCCGGCGTGCGGGGGCGTCGAGGTTGACCGGGGTCAGGGGCAGGCTCGTCATGGCGCGTCCAGTCTGTCACGCCCGGCGCTGGACGCACCCGTCCGGAGGTGCCGAATCGAGCCGGACCGCACGGACGGGAGCACCAGCGGGGCGTGATCCACGACTCAGCCCGCCACCGGGACCAGGACCGCCAGCAGCAGATACGCCGTCGGGGCGGCGAAGAGGATCGAGTCGAGCCGGTCCATCAGGCCGCCGTGCCCGGGCAGCAGGTTGCTCATGTCCTTCACGCCGAGGTCCCGTTTGACCATCGACTCGGCCAGGTCGCCAAGCACGGCCGCGGCGGAGACCGCCACCCCGAACAGGGCCCCCCACCAGAGGGGGACGTCGAAGAGCAGCCAGAGCAGCACCGCGCTGCCGAACGCCGCCGCACCGACCGACCCGGCCAGGCCCTCCCAGGACTTCTTCGGGCTGATCGTCGGGGCCATCGGGTGCTTGCCGAAGTTGGCGCCGGCCGCGTACCCGCCGGTGTCGGAGAGCACCACGGCGACCAGGGTCGCCAGCACCCGCAGGGGGCCGTCGTCCGGCACCGCGGCCAGCAGCGCCGCGAAACCGCCGAGGAACGGCACGTAGACCGCGATGAGGGTGGCGGCGGTGACGTCCCGCCGGAAGCCGGCCGGCCCGTCCCCGAGGCGCCACACCACCGAGCCCAGCACGGTGACGGCCAGGCCGAGGGTCAGCGCGTCGGGGCCGGCGAACCAGGCCAGCCCCACGGTGAGCACCGCGCCGGCGATCAGCGGGACCAGCGGCGGATGGGCGTCGGCGCGGCGGGCCGCCCGGGCCGTCTCCCAGCTGCCGATCGCCACCGCGCCGGCGACGACCAGCAGGAACGCCGGCGGGTAGAGGAACAAGGGCACGAGGATGAGGGCGCCGAGGGCGACGCCCACCGCGATGGCCGCGGGCAGGTTCCGGCCGGCACGACTCGACGACGCCTGCGGGGCGCTCGGCCCACCGGCCCGGCGGCGGCCCGGCTGGCGCCGACCCGACGGCGGCTGCGACGCGGCCGGGGCCGACTCGTCCCGGATCGGTTCGAGCTGCGTGGTGGGGTACTCCGACATCGGGGGCGCGTCATCCCGGACCGGTTCCAGCTGCGCGGTCGGGTACTCCGGATCGTCCCCGGCAGGGCCGTGGCGGCCGTTGCGGCCGTTCACCGCTGCCGGCCGGCCGCCGTACGCCGGGTCACCGGGGCCGGCCGGCTCCCGGAAGGGGCGGGCGCGGTCACGGTCGTCGTACCCGGGGTACGCCCGACCGGGGTCGGCCGGCGGGCGGGTGCGCGGGTCGGCGTGGAGATCCGGAGCGACGGCGGGCCCACGGGTCCACGGGCCGGGCTCGATGTCATGGTCGGGCCAGGGCAGGGCGGGCCCGTCCGGCCGGTCCCAGCCGCGGGGGTCGGCGCTGCCGTAGGGGTCGACGGGGGACATCACGCACCGCGCGGACGTGGCACGAGACCGACGACCAGACGCACAACCACAACCATCCCCTACCCGAGTGACTATCCCCTTCGGTTGACCGGCACGTCGGCCGGCCGATCCCCGCCGTTCACCGCACGGTGGCCCGGGAATCGTGCCGAGCCTACTGCACCCACCGCCGGGCACTCGGGACCGTTCCCGGCTGCCGGCCCGGGTGGACGCCCGGCTGCCGCCGGGCCCGGGCGGACGTTTCCACACCCGCCGACGCACGTTGCCGACAGCTGCCGGGCCGGGCGGACGTTGCCGACAGCCGCCGGGGAGCCCGCGGCTCGGAAACAGTCGTGGCACCGGCGCGCTGCCGCCCACGAGGGGCGCACGCCGGTGCCACGACGCTGGGGTCAGACCTCCAGCAGCTCGGCTTCCTTGTGCTTGACCAGCTCGTCGACGGTGGCGACGAAACGCTGGGTCAGGTCGTCCAGCTCCTTCTCGGCGCGGCGCCCCTCGTCCTCGCCGACCTCGCCGTCCTTGACCAGCCGGTCCAGCTCCTCCTTGGCCTTGCGGCGGATGTTGCGGACGGCCACCTTGGCCTCCTCACCCTTGTGCCGGGCCACCTTGATCATCTCGCGGCGGCGCTCCTCGGTCATCTGGGGGAGCAGGATGCGCAGCTGGTTGCCCTCGTTGTTCGGGTTCACGCCGAGGTCGGAGTCGCGGATCGCCTTCTCCATGGCGTTGATCTGCGAGTTGTCGTACGGCTTGATGATGACCATCCGCGGCTCGGGCACGCCGATGGATGCCATCTGCGGCAGCGGGGTCGGGCTGCCGTAGTAGTCAATGATGATCTTGGAGAACATGGCGGCGTTGGCGCGACCGGTACGGATGGCGCCGAACTCCTCCTTGGCGTGCTCGATGGCACGCTCCATCTTCTCCTCGGCCTCGAGGAGGGTGTCGTCGATCACCGGTCTCCTCGCCTCCTTCTGTGCTCGTCGTGGCTGGTCGTGTCGGAGGACCGCTGAGGTCGGCCGCTCAGGTGGTGATCAGGGTGCCGATCTTGTCGCCACCCACGGCCCGGATGATGGTGTCGTCGCCCTGGGCACCGAAGACCAGCATCGGCAGGCCGTTCTCCATGCAGAGGCTGAAGGCGGCGGCGTCCGCGACCCGCAGGTTGCGGCGGAGCACCTCGGAGAAGGTGATCGAGTCGAACTTGCTGGCGGTCGGGTCGATGCGCGGGTCGGCCGTGTAGACGCCGTCCACGCCGTTCTTGCTCATCAGCACCACGTCGGCCCGGATCTCCAGGGCGCGCTGCGCGGCGACGGTGTCGGTGGAGAAGTACGGCATGCCGGCACCGGCACCGAAGATCACCACGCGGCCCTTCTCCAGGTGCCGGATGGCGCGCAGCGGGATGTACGGCTCGGCGACCTGGGCCATGGTGATGGCGCTCTGCACCCGGGTCTCGATGCCCTCCTTCTCCAGGAAGTCCTGGAGGGCGAGGCAGTTCATCACCGTGCCGAGCATGCCCATGTAGTCGGCCCGCGCCCGGTCCATGCCGCGCTTCTGCAGCTCCGCGCCGCGGAAGAAGTTGCCGCCGCCGACCACCACCGAGACCTGCACCCCGCGCCGGACCACCGTGGCGATCTGCCGGGCGATGGCCTGGACGACGTCCGGGTCGACACCGATAGCGCCCCCGCCGAACACCTCACCGGAGAGCTTCAGCACCACCCGGCGGGCCCGACCGGGAGGTGGCGCCGTCGGATCGTCCGCCGCCAGACTCCGGTCACTCACAACCTGCGTCATCCGCCCCGCCCTTCACCATGCGGCGCCCCGCGCCGCGTACCGCGAAACTGCCGTGACCGACCCTAGGGGCCCGCGTCGAAGTCGCAGCCCGGCCGCGCCGGGACTTCGCCACAGACCCTATGTGACGAGGAGGCCGCGGTGCCTGACACGTACACCGGCGACCTCCTCGTCCACTTTCCCTCCCACGGGCGTGTTCACGCGCCCGTGGAGCGGCTCAGGCCTGGCCGACCTCGAACCGGACGAACCGGGTGATCTCGATGCCGGCCTCGGCCAGCACCTTCTGCACCGTCTTCTTGTTGTCCGTGACCGACGCCTGCTCCAGCAGGACGAAGTCCTTGAAGAAGGAGTTGACCCGGCCCTCGACGATCTTCGGCAGCGCCGCCTCGGGCTTGTTCTCCTCGCGGGCGGTCTGCTCGGCGATGCGCCGCTCGGACTCGACGACCTCGGTCGGCACCTCGTCGCGCTTGAGGTACTGCGGCCGCATCGCGGCGATCTGCATGGCCGCGCCGCGCGCGTCGGCGTCGCCCGCCTCGTCGGTCTTGCCGGTGTACTGCACCAGCACGCCGACCGCCGGCGGCAGGTCCTGCGCCTTGCGGTGCAGGTAGACCGCGACGGTGCCGTCCAGCTTGGCGAACCGGTTGAGCACCAGCTTCTCGCCGATCTTGGCGGACTGCTCCTGGACCAGGTCCGCGACGGTCCTGCCGTCGATCTCGGTGGCCAGCAGCTCCTCGGCGGTGCTCGCGCCGCTGCGCTCGCCGTGCTCGACCAGCTGCTGGGCCAGCGCGATGAAGCTGTCGTTCTTGGCGACGAAGTCGGTCTCGCAGTTGAGCTCCAGCAGGGCCTTGCCGGAGTGCGCGACGAGGCCGTTCGCGGCGGTCCGGCCGGCCCGCTTGCCGACGTCCTTCGCGCCCTTGACGCGCAGGATCTCGACGGCCTTGTCGAAGTCGCCCTCGGCCTCGGTCAGCGCCTTCTTGCTGTCCATCATGCCGGCGCCGGTCAGGTCGCGGAGCTTCTTGACGTCCGCGGCGGTGAAGTTGGACATGGCTCTCTCTTCGGTGTTGAGACTGCGGGTGGGATGGTCTGAGGTGGCGGTTACCCGGATCCGGGCCGGTTCTGCCCGAACTGCCCGCCGCTCCTCGCCGTCCGGGCGGACCGGACGGCGAGGAAGCGGCGCACGGTCACTCCGCGGCGGCGGCCGCCGGCTGCTCCTCGGCCTTCTTCGGCTCCTCGAGCAGCTCGCGCTCCCACTCGGCCAGCGGCTCGTCCGAGGCGACACCCGGCTCCGGCTTCTCGTCGGTGCCCCGACGACGGCCGGAACGGGCGATCAGGCCATCGGCGACGGCGGCGGCCACGACCCTGGTCAGCAGCTCGGCCGACCGGATCGCGTCGTCGTTGCCCGGGATCGGGTAGTCGACCTCATCCGGGTCGCAGTTGGTGTCGAGCACCGCGATGACCGGAATGCCCAGCTTGCGGGCCTCGTCGACGGCGATGTGCTCCTTCTTGGTGTCGACCACCCAGATCGCGGCCGGGAGCTTCTGCATGTCCCGCAGACCACCGAGGGTGCGGGACAGCTTCTCCTTCTCGCGGGAGAGCTGCAGGGTCTCCTTCTTGGTGTAACCGGCGGCGGTGCCGCTCAGGTCACCCAGGGCCTCCAGCTCCTTCATCCGCTGGAGCCGCTTGTACACCGTCTGGAAGTTGGTCAGCATGCCGCCGAGCCAGCGGTGGTTGACGTACGGCTGGCCGACCCGCGTCGCCTGCTCGGCGATCGCCTCCTGGGCCTGCTTCTTGGTGCCGACGAAGAGGATCGAGCCGCCCTCGGCGACCGTCCCGCGCACGAAGCCGTACGCCTTCTCGATGTAGTCGAGGGTCTGGCGCAGGTCGATGATGTAGATACCGTTGCGCTCGGTGAAGATGAAGCGCTTCATCTTCGGGTTCCAGCGCCGGGTCTGGTGCCCGAAGTGGACACCGCTCTCCAGCAGCTGACGCATGGTCACGACGGCCATGGTGGGGTACTCCTTGCGTCCCTGGTTGTCACGCCCGGCCGGCGGCCGGACGTCCTGGCGCCCGGTCGCCGGCCAGGAAGGGCCCGACCAAGATCGGGACCAGGGAGGCCGTCGCCCCACGACCAACCGTGGAGAGGGCGCGCGAGGTCGACCGCGCGAGGCGGTCGCCAGTCGACCAGTGTACGCCCCTTCCCGACCACCCCGTGCCCGGGAGTAAGGAAGGACCCCTCGTCGACGCCTGACGTTGCGGAAGGGGCTTCCGCGACCGCCGGGGTCAGCCGACCGCGAGCGCCGCCGCGACGAAGAGCACCAGCCCGACGGTCAGGTAGGCGGTCGGCGGGCGCAGCCAGCCCCGGCTCCCGTCAGCCAGCGACAGCCCGCCGGTCCGCAACCCGTACAGGCCCATCGCGAAGATCGGCAGACCGCCGACCAGGAACGTCCCGGCCACCACGTTCGCCGCCGAGACCGGGTCGCCGGTCACCCCGATGAGCAGCACCCGCAGCGCCGGCACCTCGAAGACCAGCACCAGCACCGCGAAGAGCACCGCCAGCGCCGGACGGCGGGTCCGGTAGACCCCGTCGCCGGCCCCGGGGGCGATCACCGTGCCCGGGGCGAGGTCACCCCGAGGCCCGACCGGCGGCATCGGCCCGGTCGGCATCTCCAGCGGGTGCGGCGTCTCGGCGGCCGGGCGGTTGGGCTCCACGACGGGGTAGCCGCCCAGTCCCGCCCGGGCCGGATCGACCGGGCCGGCCCCGCCCAACGCGTCGGCGCTGGAGGACGCCAGCGGATCGCGCCCCTCCCGGGACCGCCGGCCGGGCCGGTCGGTGGGCAGTTCGCCGGAGACCTCCGGACCGCTGTCGGCCCGCCTCGACCGGTGCCCCTCGGTCTCCACCGGCCTGTCCCCGTACGCATTCACCGCGCTGAAACGTCCCGAGTCGTCCTCACCGATGCGGAACGCGCCGGAGTCCTCCGGGCTCGGGAAGCGTCCACGGCCGGCACCCGCCGCGTCCCCGTAGCGGGCCTCCCCGCCGCCCTGCTCGGGGACACGGAGGTCGTCCTCGCGGTAGCGGCTCTCACCCGCGCCACGCCAGGCCGGCTCCCCGTAGCCCCGCTCCCGGTCACCGGAATACCAACGCGACTCCTGATCTTCGGAATAGCTCCGTCGTCCGTCCACGTCGGCACCGTATGCGACCGGCTGCGCGGGCGCCATTCGCCGGCGCCCCACCTCACCAGGGCACAGTGGCGGAAGAGCGCGCTTCACCCTTCGTGGCCGATCAGCCGGTCCAGCTCCGCCGCGAGGTCCGCGCGCAGGTCGTCGTGCCGGGCGCCGAGGGTGTACGGCGGGTCGCGCCACACCTCGTCCGGGTACCGGTAGACCGGCCAGTCCCGCACCTCGGCCGGCTCCCACTCGTAGCGGGGGCACCCGTGTGCCCTCGCGGTTTCCGCCACGCGTGGCGGACCGACCCGGTCCGGCCGCCGTTCGCCGGTCTCCGGTGACCAGGGACGACGCGCCTCCCCATAACACAGCGAAGGCATGATCGTCCGGTCGTCCACAGGGGACCTCGTTGTCCACAGGTCGGCGGGACGGGGCGGCGGCGGGTGCGGCGTCCGGGGCAGCGTGCCGGGCATGAGCAGACGGAACCAGGCGGTCGGCGCGTACGGAGAGCGCTGTGCCGTACGGCATCTGATCGGTGCGGGCCTGCGGCCCGTGGCACGCAACTGGCGCTGCCCGGAAGGCGAGATCGACATCATCGCCTGGGACGGGTCCGTGCTCGCGATCTGCGAGGTGAAGACGCGGCGCACCGACGACTTCGGCACGCCGGCCGAGGCGGTGGTCCGCGCCAAGGCCCGCCGGTTGCGCGGCCTCGCCGCCCGCTGGTTGGCCGAGACCGGCACGACCGCCGACGAGGTGCGGTTCGACGTGGTGGCGGTCCGCCTCAGCGGCGCCGGCCCGGCCCGCGTCGAGCACCTGAAGGGGGCGTTCTGAGATGGGGGTACGCCGGTGAGCTACGCCCGGGTGCTGTGCGTGGGTCTGGTCGGTGTCACCGGGCACGTGGTGCAGGTCGAGGCGGATCTCGCGTCCGGCCTGCCCACGGTGGCGATCACGGGCCTGCCGGACACCGCCCTGCACGAGGCACGGGACCGCGTACGAGCCGCCGTGGTCAACTCGGGCCGGACGTGGCCGAACCGCCGGATCACCATCAACCTGCTCCCCGCGACCCTGCCCAAGTACGGATCCTCCTTCGACCTGGCGATCGCGGCGGCGGTGCTCGGCAGTGCCGGGGAGTTGCCGCTGCTGCCCCTGGAGCGGGTGGTGGTCCTCGGCGAGCTGGGTCTGGACGGCACCGTCCGCCCGGTCCGCGGAGTCCTGCCCATGGTCGCCGCCGCGGCCCGCGCCGGCCACGACCGGGTGATCGTGCCGGTCGAGAACGCAGCCGAGGCGGCCGTGATCCCCGGGGTCCGGGTCCGCGCCGTCGACACCCTGCACCGGCTGGTCACCTTCGTCACCGAGGGGAGCCCGTTGCTGGAGCCGCCGCAGGGCGCGCCGGCCGCGGCACCGCCCGTACCCGATCTGGCCGACGTGGCCGGTCAGCTCCTGGGGCGCCGGGCCCTGGAGGTGGCGGCCGCCGGCGGGCACCACCTGGCGCTGCTCGGGCCGCCGGGCGCGGGCAAGACGATGCTCGCCGAACGGCTCCCGTCGGTCCTTCCCGAGCTGGACGACGACGCGGCGATGGAGGTGACCGCGCTGCACTCGATCGCGGGGCTGATACCACCGGGCGGGCAGCTGATCCGCCGGCCGCCCTTCCAGGCGCCGCACCACACCGCCACCGTCCCGGCTCTGGTGGGCGGGGGCTCCGGCCTCGCCCGTCCGGGCGCGGTCTCGCTGGCCCACCGCGGGGTTCTCTTCCTGGATGAAGCGCCGGAGTTCGCCAAGGGCGCGCTGGACGCGCTGCGGCAGCCGCTCGAGCACGGCCGGGTCCGGTTGGCGCGATCCCGCGGCGCCGCCGAGTACCCGGCCCGGGTGCAGCTCGTCCTGGCCGCCAACCCGTGCCCCTGCGCGAAGCCGTCCGGGGACGTCACCTGCGAGTGCTCGCCCCTGACCCGCCGGCGTTACCTGGGGCGCCTCTCCGGCCCGCTGCTCGACCGGATCGACGTGCAGGTCACCGTGCAGCCGGTCCGCGCGGCCGAGCTGACGGAGGTCGCCGGTTCCGGTGAGTCCTCGGCCGCCGTGGCCTCCCGGGTGGCGGCGGCCCGGGCGGCGGCGGCCGCACGCTGGTCGGGTCTCGGCCGTCGCATCAACGCGGAACTGCCCGGCCCGGTGCTGCGTCGCCCGCCATGGTGCCTGCCGGCGCCGGACACGCGGGAGCTGCGTGCCCGGCTCGACGCCGGCTCGCTCTCGGCCCGGGGGTTCGACCGGGTGCTCCGGCTCGCCTGGACCATCGCCGACCTGGACGGCCGGGACCGCCCGGACGCCGACGACGTCCGCGAGGCGATCGGGCTACGCACCGGGGAGGCGCTGTGAGCACCCGTGCACACCGCGAGGACACGCGGCTGTCGCCGAGGGAGACAGGTTGCGGTCGTCACGGTGACGGCAACAGGCCGCGGAAAACGACAGGAGAGGTGACATGACGATCCACCCCGCACCACGCGGTATGCCTCCGTCGACTGCCGGCGGGGAGGACGACCGGCTCGCCCGGGTAGCGCTGACCTGGCTCACCGAGCCGGGCACCCGGGCGGTGTTCCGCCTTGTCGAGCAGCGGGGGGCGGTAGCCACCCTCGCCCTGCTGCTGGACGGGGGCGCGCCGGAGCAGGCGCTGCGGGAGACGGTGGCGGCCCGTCTCGCGGCCGGCGACCCCGTGGCGGTGGCCGCCGAGGCGCTCGGGCGGGCGGACCGACTCGGCGCCCGCCTGGTGACACCGGCGGACGAGGAGTGGCCGGCACCGGTGGGCGATCTCCGCGACCTCGTGCTGGTGGGGGCGACCCGCAAGGTCGACCGGGAGACGGCCCCGCCGCTCTGCTTCTGGGTGCGCGGCGCCTGGCCGCTGGGCGAGGCGCTGGACCGGTCGGTGGCGGTGGTGGGGGCGCGCGCCGCCACCGGGTACGGCGTCCACGTGGGCACCGGGCTGGCGTACGGGCTGGCCGAGCGGGGCTGGACGGTGGTCTCCGGCGGGGCGTTCGGCATCGACGCCGCGGCGCACCGGGGCGCCCTGAGCGCCGGTGGGCTGACCGTCGCCGTGCTGGCGTGCGGCCTGGACCGGCCGTACCCGGTGGGCAACGCCGCCCTCTTCGACCGCATCGCCGAAACCGGGCTGCTGATCAGCGAATGGGCCCCGGGGGCGGAGCCGCTGCGGCCCCGGTTCCTGATCCGCAACCGGGTCATCGCCGCCGCGACGCGCGGCAGTGTCGTGGTGGAGGCGTCGGCGCGCAGCGGTGCCACGCAGACCGCCCGGCGCGCGTTGGCGATCGGCCGCCGGACGATGGTGGTGCCCGGCCCGGTGACCTCCGTCATGTCGGTCGGGGCCCACGAGCTGCTGCGGGATGAGCCGGACGCGCGGTTGGTCGCCGGCGTGGCACACGTGCTCGAGGAAGTGGGCCGGATCGGCGACGACCTCGCACCGCCCGCCCGAGGCCCCGAGCTGCCGAGGGACCAGCTCGACGACGAGGCGACGGCCGTGCTGGAGTCGCTGCCCCGCCGGGGTGTGACCGGTGTCGACGCGGTGGTCGCGAGGTCCGGCGTGGCGGTCCGGACGGCGCTGCGCAAGCTGGCCCTGCTGGAGGAGCTGGGCCTGGTCGTCCGGCGTGACGGCGGGTACGTGGTCGGCGCGCCGCCCAGGCGCGGTGCCGCGTCCGCGCTGACGGCGACCGGCGGTGCCGGCGGGCCATGACCGCGGCCGCGCTCAGTCGCCCTCGAAGCGGATCTCGGTGCCGGGCTCGCGCAGGCAGCGCCGGGCGAGCGCGACGACACTACGGACACGGGCCGCCTCGACCTCGGATCCCGCCACGTCCGCCAGGCAGCGCAACTCTTCGAGGAGGGTCGGCACCGACCGCGCGTCGAAGGCCTGGTCGCCGACCGGATCCAGCCGGTCCAGCAGGGGCGTCCGACCGGCGCCCCGGATCCGGTCCAGCAGCTCCAGCAGTGTGTCGTCGTTGTCCGGCACCACGCGCACCGGGACGTACGAGACGCGTCGACTGCCCGCGGGCAGCGCCCGGTAGAGAACGACATCCAGCCCCACGCGGTGCCTCCGCCCGTCGCGTCCGAAGCCGTGGCGGACCGCGCGGCACACCGTGTCCGCACGGTCCCGGGTGGACACACCTGTCGCCTGACGTGCGTCCACCAGCGACCGCCGGCAGCGTCGACGGCGGATGCACCGACCGTAAGCTGTACGGGTGCGCGCCGACAAGGAGTGCGGAGCCCGGCCGGCCGAGATGGCGCCCAGCGCGGTCGGCCGGGGTGGAGCTGGCCCGGGCGCGCCGGACCTGGGTGGGGTCACTTCGGCGGCGGTGGACCCGGCCGGAGCGGGTCGGGGCGCGCCGGGCCCAGGTGTGGTCGGTCCGGACCCGGTGGGCGCGGTCGGGGCCGGCACGTGAGTCGACGGGACAGCCGGGCGACGCGTGCCCTGCACGCGGCACTGCCGCCAGCGATGCGCGAGGCGGTGGACGAGTTCGCCACCCACCTGGCGCAGGTTCGCAACCGCTCCGCCCACACCATCCGGGCGTACGTCACGGACGTGGTCTCGCTGCTCGACCACGCCGTACGGGGCGGTGGCAGCAGTCCCGCCGACCTCGATCTCGCCGTGGTTCGCAGTTGGCTGGCGCGGCAGCGGACGATGGGGGCCGCCCGGTCCACGCTCGCCCGGCGGGCGGCCGCGGCTCGGACCTTCAGCGCCTGGGCGCACCGTCGTGGGCTGCTGCCGACCGACGTGGCCGCACCGCTGACCAGCCCCCGGGCGCACCGGGAGCTGCCCACCGTGCTCCGCGCCGACCAGGCCGCCGCCCTCGTCGAGGCCGCCGCACCGGCCCCACGAGGCCGGGCACCGACAGATGTCGCTCCTTCCCGAGCGGGAGTCGACCCGGCGAACGTGGACCCGGCGGGGACGGACCCGGCGGGGGTGCACCCGGCGAACGTGGACCCGGCGGTCACTGCGCCGTCGGCAGCGACCGGGGACCCGCCCGACGTTCCACAGGCCGCCGGGTCGGCCGCCGATGACCCCGATCCGGTCCGGCTGCGCGATCTGCTGCTGCTGGAGCTGCTGTACGCGACCGGGGTACGGGTGAGCGAAGTCTGCGGGCTGGACGTAGCGGACATCGACCCGGGCCGGCGGCTCATCCGCGTGCTGGGCAAGGGCGGCCGGGAGCGCAGCGTGCCGTACGGGCTCCCGGCGCAGCGGGCGCTCGACGGATGGCTGCGTCACGGCCGTCCGAGGCTGGCGGGACCGCACTCGCGGAACGCGCTGCTGCTCGGTGCCCGGGGCGGCCGGCTCAACGCGACGACCGCGCGCCGGATCGTGAGCGGGTACGCGGAGGCGGCCGGACTGCCCCGGATCAGTCCGCACGGGCTGCGTCACTCCGCCGCGACCCACCTGCTCGAGGGCGGCGCGGACCTGCGGGCGGTGCAGGAACTGCTCGGTCACTCCTCCCTGGCCAGTACGCAGATCTACACGCACGTGTCGGTCGAGCGGCTGCGTGCCGCCTACCGGCAGGCCCATCCCCGCGCCTGAAGCGGCTGGACCGGTTGCCCTCGACTCCCTGCCGATACGCGGTGCGTGGCTCCCCGCGTGCGCTGATTCTCGCATGGGAGCGCTTCCATAGCAATGCCCCGATGCCTACGGCCTGGGACGGGTGGGACGTTCCCCCCGAGCCGGCCCGGTCCGGACCGGTCCGCGCGGCCGGTCGGGAACAGCCCATTTGCCGGCAGATCGGTGGCTGCGCCGCTAAGGGTGCGTACCCCATCTAATACCCCTGACCTCCGTAAAGTGGAAAACACGAATCTTTCCCTTCATAGTTCGTGAAGCCGTCTAACGTCGGTCGTAGCTCGGATGTCGCCGAGACAAGGACAACAGGGATGGAGTGACGCAGGTCATGGCAAACAAGATGCTCGGGAAAGTCGTTGCGGGGGCGGCTCTCGGTGGCGCTTCCCTGCTCGTGTTCACGCCGGGGATGGCGTTCGCTGACGGCAACGACCACCACCGCCACGACAAGGACGGCAAGGTCATCGCGAAGCCGCACGTCGTCAAGCCGGGCGACGAGGTCAAGCTGCTGCAGATCTGCGAGGAGCCGCAGAAGCACGCGTTCGTCTGGTCGAAGGTGACCGGCAAGGTCAAGCTCAAGCCGGTCGACAAGCATGACGGCGACCACAAGGACGACTGGAAGGACGACAAGCACGGCAAGGACGACAAGCACGGCAAGGACCACGAGGGCAAGGACGACAAGAAGGACGACTGGAAGAAGGACGAGCACGACAAGAAGGACGAGCACGACAAGAAGGACGACCACGGCAAGGACGACGGTAAGAAGGACGACCACCGCAAGGACGACGGCTACGGCGGCGGTGCCGCCGACGACGCCCGGGAGCGGGACCACAAGGACTGGAAGGGCGACGAGCACGGCCAGGACGGCCGTGACTCGAAGGACCACGAGGACAAGTCCCGCGACCACGGCGACGAGCACGGCAAGAAGGACGACCACGGCAAGGACCGTGAGCACGACGGCAAGAAGGACGACCACGGCAAGGACCGTGAGCACGACGGCAAGAAGGACGACCACGGCAAGGACCGTGAGCACGACGGCAAGAAGGACGACCACGGCAAGGACCGTGAGCACGACGGCAAGAAGGACGACCACGGCAAGGACCGTGAGCACGACGGCAAGAAGGACGACCACGGCAAGGACCGTGAGCACGACGGCAAGAAGGACGACCACGGCAAGGACAGCTGGGAGCACAAGAAGGACTTCGTCTACTACGGCGAGGCCAAGGTCGACAAGTGGGCCAAGCCGGGCAAGTACGAGCTCAAGGGCTCCTGCGGCGAGGGCGAGCTGGTCGTGCTGCCGAAGGGCGGGGTCGACGGCGGTGACGGCGGCCTGACCGCCGGCACCGACCGGGGCCTGGCCGCCGGTGGGGCGAGCCTGGTCGGCGCTGCCGCCCTGGGTGGCCTGGTGCTGCTGCGCCGCCGTCAGACCGATGGTTCGCTGGTCTGACGTGACGACGACACGGGCCGGCGGCCGTCACGGGAAACCGTGGCGCGCCGCCGGCGCCGCCGTCGTCGTCCTGCTCGCCATGGTGGGCTCCGGCATGATCGGGGCCTCGCTCAAGACCTCGCCCGCTCCCCGACCCCCGCAGCCGCTCGCCCAGGCCGGACCCGCCGCCACCCGCTCGGTCGAGGCCGAGCCCGACGCCACCGGCCCGGTCGAGGCGGATCTTCCGGCCGAGGGCACCGATCCGGACGTGGCCGCCTCGCCGACCCCCTCCGGACTTCCCCGGTCCGCCCCCACCCGGATCGCCATTCCCCGCATCGGCGTCGACGCATCGATCATGAAGCTCGGCACCAACCCGGACGGGACGGTCGAGGTGCCCCCGCTGGAGCAGGCCTACCTGGCCGGCTGGTACGAGCCGGGACCCAGCCCGGGCGAGGTCGGCAACTCGGTGATCGTCGGGCACGTCGACTCGGCCGCGATGGGACCGGCGGTCTTCTTCTCGCTCGGCGCGTTGAAGCCCGGCGACCGGGTCAACGTCACCCGGGCCGACGGGCGCCAGGTCGCCTTCACCGTCGAGTCGGTGAAGGCGTACCCGAAGGCGGCCTTCCCCACCGAACTGGTCTATGGCCCCAGCGACAAGGTCGGTCTGCGGGTGGTGACCTGCGGCGGCACCTTCAACGAGGCCGCCGGCAGCTACCCGGACAACATCGTCGTCTTCGCCACCGAGGCGAAGTGACGCGCGAGGCGAAGCGGCCGGGCGGTCGGCTCGTCCGACCGCCCGGCCGCGTGCGACGTCAGGCGGCCGCGGAGGTCCGCACCAGCGTACGGATCTGGCGCAGCAGCACCGACAGGGCCGCCAGGTCGGCACGGGACTCGTCGAACTCCCCCATCGCCCGCTGGGCGCGGTGGATGGAGGTGGCGTTCGACTGCTCCCACTGGTGCACCCGCTCGTGCGGCGGCAGCGTGTCCGGCGTCGAGTCCAGCACCTCCACGGTGAGCGCGGCCAGCGCCGCGTACAGGTCGTAGCGCAGCGCCATCCGGGCCAGCGTCTGCCAGCGGTCCTCCCGCGGCAGCAGGGAGATCTTCGACAGCAGCGAGTCCACCCGGAACCGGTCGGAGAGCACGAAGTAGACCGACGCCACCTCGCCCACGTCCCGGCCGCTGCTCGCCGCCGTCTCCACCACGTCGAGCAGGCCGAAGCTGTACATCAGCCGGACGGCCTGCTCGGCCAGGTCCCGCGGCAGGCCCTTGGCGGCCATCGAGTCGATGTGCGCCGCGATGGCCTCCCGCTCGCTGCCGTAGAAGAGGGTCTCCATCTCGGGCAGGAGGCGGGCCACCCCACCGCGCAGACGGGCGATCTCCGCCGGCACGTCGATCGGCGAGCGGCGGTTGGTCACCAGCCACCGCACCGCCCGGTCGAGCAGCCGCCGGGTGTCCAGGTAGACACCCGTCTGGAGCTCGGGGGCGACCTTGTTGTCCAGGGCCTCCACCGCGGCCCACAGGTCACGCAGCCCGAACACCTCGCGGACCACGACGTACGCGCGGATCACGTCGGCGGCGCTGGCGGCGGTCTCCTCGACCACCCGGAAGACGAACGAGATGCCGCCCCGGTTGATCGCGTCGTTGACCAGCACCGTGGTGACGATGTCCCGGCGCAGCCGGTGCCGGCCCATCCGGTCGGCGAACCGCTTCCGCATCGGGGTCGGGAAGTAGTTGACCAAGACGTCGGTCGTCCACTCCTCGTCCGGGAGCCCCTCGGTCAGGATCTCCTTCTCCAGTGCGATCTTCACGTACGCGAGCAGCACCGCGAACTCCGGCGCGGTCAGGCCGGACTCGTTCCGGATCGCGAGCTCCTCGTCCGGCGGCAGCGCCTCCAGCGCGCGGTCCAGCGCACCGGACCGCTCCAGCTCGCTGATCATCCGCCGGTGCACCGGGAGCAGCGACGGCGCCTGCGCCTGGGCGTTGTTGATCGCCCGCGCCTGGTCGTAGTTGTCCCGCAGCACCAGGTCGGCGACCTCGTCGGTCATCTCGGCGAGCAGCTCGTCCCGCTGGGCGACGGTCAGCTCCTCGTCGGCGACCGCCGTGTTCAGCAGGATCTTGATGTTCACCTCGTGGTCGGAGCAGTCCACCCCGGCCGCGTTGTCGATGAAGTCGGTGTAGATCCGGCCGCCCGCCAGGGCGTACTCGATGCGCCCGTGCTGGGTGAAGCCCAGGTTGCCGCCCTCGCCGACCACCCGGCACCGCAGGTCCTTGCCGTTGACCCGGATCGCGTCGTTGGACTTGTCGCCCACCTCGGCGTTGGTCTGGCTGGACGCCTTTACGTAGGTGCCGATGCCGCCGTTCCAGAACAGGTCGACCGGCGCGGTCAGGATCGCCTTCATCAGCTCCTGCGGCGACATCTGGGTGACGTCGTCGTCGAGGCCGAGCACCACGCGGACCTGCGGCGTGATCGGCACCGACTTGGCGGTACGCGAATGCACACCGCCGCCGGCCGAGATCAGCTCGGGGTTGTAGTCCTCCCACGACGACCGGGACAGGTCGAACAGCCGCTTCCGCTCCTCCCAGGACGTGGCGGCGTCCGGGTCCGGGTCGAGGAAGATGTGCCGGTGGTCGAACGCGGCCACCAGCCGGATGTGCTTCGACAGCAGCATCCCGTTGCCGAAGACGTCGCCGGACATGTCGCCGACGCCGACCACGGTGAAGTCCTGCCTCTGGGTGTCGTGCCCCAGCTCGCGGAAGTGCCGCTTCACCGACTCCCACGCGCCGCGGGCGGTGATGCCCATCTTCTTGTGGTCGTAGCCGGCGGAACCACCGGAGGCGAAGGCGTCGCCCAGCCAGAAGTTGTGCGCGGTCGAGATCTCGTTGGCGATGTCGGAGAACGTCGCCGTGCCCTTGTCGGCCGCGACCACCATGTACGGGTCGTCGGCGTCGTGCCGGACCACGTCCTCCGGCGGCACGATCTCGCCGCTGACGATGTTGTCGGTGACGTCCAGCAGCGCGGAGACGAACTCCTTGTAGCAGACCACCGCCTCGTCCCGGTCGCCCGGCTTCTGCTTGAGCACGAAGCCGCCCTTCGCGCCGACCGGCACGATCACCGCGTTCTTCACCATCTGCGCCTTGACCAG
The DNA here is from genome assembly GCF_052068455.1 of Micromonospora sp. H33. NCBI lineage: Bacteria > Bacillati > Actinomycetota > Actinomycetes > Micromonosporales > Micromonosporaceae > Micromonospora > Micromonospora sp. H33. The sequence continues at coordinate 438,562 of NZ_JBQHDE010000004.1, forward strand.
GCCCAGCACCTCGGTGCGGAAGTCCTCCCGCCGGTCGGACCAGCGCAGGCCGCCGCGGGCCACCGGCCCGAAGCGCAGGTGCACGCCCTCGAAGCGGGGCGAGTACACGAAGATCTCGAACTTCGGCCGGGGCGCCGGCAGGTCGGGGATCGCCTGCGGGTCGAGCTTGACGGCCACGTACGACTTCGGTCGCCCGTCGGCCCGCTTCTGGTAGAAGCTGGTCCGCAAGGTGGCCTGGATCAGCGTCAGGTACGACCGGAGGATCCGGTCCTGGTCGAGGCTGGCCACGTCGTCGAGCGCGGCGTGGATCTCGCTCACCAGCTCCTTGCTCTGCTGCTGGCGCTGCTCCGCACTCGTCGCCCCCGGCGCGAACCGGACCTCGAAGAGCCGCACCAGCAGGGCCGCGATCCGCGGGTACGCGATGAAGGTGGACTCCATGTAGTCCTGCGAGAACACCGTGCCGGCCTGCCGCAGGTACTTCGCGTACGCCCGCAGCACGACCACCTGCCGCCAGGTGAGGCCGCCGCGCAGGACCAGCTCGTTGAACCCGTCCACCTCGGCCTCGCCACGCCAGGCCGCCGCGAACGCGTTCTCCACGTGCGGGCGCACCTCGGCCAGCTCCTGGTGCGCCTCGGGCAGTTTCAGGCCGAAGTCGTACAGCCAGATCCGGCCGTCGACACGCTCCACCTCGTACGGATGCTCGTCGACCACCTTCACGCCGAGCGAGTGCAGCACCGGGAGCACCGCCGACAGCATCATCGGCTCGCCGTACCGGTAGACCTTGAACCGCACGTCCATCGACTCGTCGACGTCCGCAGCGCGGCCGGCGCGCGGCGCCAGCTGCTTGCGGAACAGGTGCATCTCCAGCTGGCCGGGCTCCTCCAGCAGCTCCAGCTTCGCCAGGTCCTTCATGGCCTCGTACGGCGTGTGCCCGTCCTTGTAGCCCTCCGGGAAGGCGTCGGCGTACCGGCTGAACAGGTGCTTGGCCTGCTCGTCGCCGAGCTTGCGCTCCAGCACCAGCCGGTAGTCGTCGTCCCAGAGGCGGGTGGCGTCGGCCAGCTCCTCGGCGAGCAGGTCCGCGTCGATGTCGCCCGGCGGCTGCGTCGGGTCGGTGCGGACGATGAAGTGCACCCGGGCGAGCATCGACTCGGTGACCCGGGTCGTGTAGTCCACCCCGACACCGTTCAGCTCCCGCAGCAGGATGTCCTGCATGCGCAGCCGGTTCTGCGTCGTGAACCGGTCCCGCGGCAGGTAGATCAGGCAGGAGATGAACCGCCCGTACGCGTCCCGCCGCAGGAACACCCGTAGCTGGCGGCGACCGGCCATGCGCAGCACGCCGATCACCGCGTGGTACAGGTCGTCGGTCTTGATCTGGAACAGCTCGTCGCGCGGGTAGGTCTCCAGGATCTGGAGCAGGTCCTTGCCGGAGTGGCTGCGCTGGCTCAGGCCGGACCGGTCGAGCACCTCCGCCACCTTGCGCCGGACCACCGGCAGCTCCCGCACGCTGGTGCGGTACGCGGCGGTGGAGAAGAGGCCGAGGAAGCGCCGCTCCCCGACCACCTCGCCGGCCTCGTCGAACACCTTGAACCCGATGTAGTCGAGGTACGCGGAACGGTGCACGGTGGCCCGCGAGTTCGCCTTGGTGATGATGAGCAGGCGCTTCTCGGTGACCTTCTCGTGCGCCTCCGGCGTCATCGACGTCAGCACCCGGGCCTCCGTGGAGTCCGAGCGCAGGATGCCGAGGCCGGTGCCGAGGACGGCGTGCAACGCCTTGCCGCCGCCCTCGCCGGGCGCGTCCACCAGGCGGTACTCCCGGTACCCGAGGAAGGTGAAGTGGTCGTGGGCGAGCCAGCGCAGCAGCTCGACCGAGTCGGTGATGTCCTTCTCCGGCACCGGCGGCCGGTTGTCGCTGGTGCGGGCGGTGGCCAGCTCGTCGGCGAGGGCCAGGGCGCGCTGGCGCATCTTCGGCCAGTCCTCGACCGCCTCGCGCACGTCGGTGAGCACCCGCTGGAGCTCCCGGCGCAGCTTGTCCCGCTCGCCGGCGTCCCGGACCGGGTCGATCTCGATCCGCATCCAGCTCTCGACCAGGTCACCGGCGATCGCGTCGTCGGGCTCCACGTCGGCGGCCACCTCGACCAGCCGGCCGAGCGGCTCGCGCCGGACCACCAGCAGCGGGTGGACCAGCAGGTGCACGTCGAGGTGGTGCGAGTTGAGCAGGGCGGTCACCGAGTCCACCAGGAACGGCATGTCGTCGGTGACGATCTCCACGACCGTGTGGTGCTGGTCGGCGTCGGGTGAGTGGATCCGCAACTTCAGCTCGCCTGGTACCCGTTGCTCGGCCAGCTCCCGGTGGCTGCGGGCCGCGTCGAGCATCTCCTCGGCGGTGAAGCCGATCAGCTCCTCGTCCGGCGCGAACCGCCAGTAACGGCCGGCCAGGGTCGCCAAGTCGTGATCGTCGCCGGCGAGCGCGACCGCCTGGGCCACCAGGCGCTCCGCGTTGGGTACCGGTTCGTCGAGTTCCGCGTCCTCCACGTCCTCGGCCAGCGCGTCGGCGGGCAGGCCCATGTCGTAGATCGTGTCGATGCTCGAGCCGGTCAGACCGGTCACGCCGGTGTCGACCTCGCCGTAGCCGTCGGAATCGGTTGCCGAATCGAAGTTGTCGTCCCGGCCGGTGTCAACCTGCCGGAGATCGGGTCCCGGTTTAGTAGCCGGACGCCGGTCCATCGGTGCCACTCCCCTCGACCCACCGCGTTGTGGGTCACTCTGCCGCCAGCCTAGGCCCTGCCGATGAGCGCCTTGGTCGGCGGACCACAGTGCGGACGTCCGGATCGGGACTGTCGTCCTTTCACCTGTTGCGGGTACGCGGTTGGCCCGTCCCGGGATACCCCGCCGCGGGATGTTCATCACACCGTCACGGGTCCGTCTTTCCGCCCAGCCACCCCGACCGGGCACGATGCGGACGGCGAGGCCGTACTACGGTGCAGGAAGTCCAGGACTTCGGGGGATCGTTCCATGCGTCTGTCGTACCATCGCCGTCACCGTCCGTCACGTTCATTGGCGCTCCTCGCCGCCACCCTGCTCGCCGCCGGCGGGCTCACCGCCTGCTCGGGCGAGGACGGGCCGGCGCGCAGCGTCGACGCCTTCCTGAAGGGCTGGCGTTCGGGGAACCTCCAAGCGGTCGGCTTCGTCGACGCGACCGGCGCGCGGGTGCCGGCGGACGACGTGGCGCGGGAGATCAAGGAGCTGTCCGGTGAGCTGGCGGCCACGCCGCCGGAGCTGCGCCGCACCGGCGAGCCGACGGTCACGTCCGGCACCGCGACCGCCACCGTACGCGTCGAGTGGACGCTGCCCGGCGACACCCGCTGGGCGTACGACCGCCCGGTGCGGCTCACCCGTGGCGGGGACGACGAGTGGCAGGTGATCTGGGAGCCGCAGGTCGTGCACGAGCAGCTCGGTCGGGGCGACCGGCTGGGCCTGCGCCGCGAGGCGGGTCCCCGGGCGGCGGTGCTGGACGCGGCCGGCCAGCCGCTGGTGGCGCCCCGGCCGGTGGTCCGGGTCTCCCTCGTGCCCCAGGAGGTCGACGACGTACCCGGGGTGGTCCGGAAGCTCGACGCGGCGTTCAAGGCGATCCGGCCCGCTCTCGTCCCGCCGGTGGACCTCGCCGACCTCCCGAAGCGCCTCGCCGAGGCCAAGCCCGACGCGCTGGTCGAGGTGGTGACGCTGCGCGACGAGTCGTACCGGCAGATCAAGCCCCGCGTCTACGAGCTGCCCGGCACCCGGTTCCCGACCGACAAGCTGGAGCTCGCGCCCACCCGCGAGTTCGCCCGTGCCGCGCTCGGCACGGTGGACCCGGCGCAGGCCGACGACCTGGCCAAGCACCCCGACCGGTACGCGCGCGGCGATCTGGTGGGCCACGGGGGCCTCCAGGGCCGGTACGACGAGCGGTTGCGCGGCACCCCCGGCCTCACCGTCATCGTCAACCGACCCGGCCCGGAGGGCACGCTGGCCCCCACCGGCACCGAGCTGTTCCGCCGGGAGTTCCGTCCCGGTGAGCCGCTGAAGACCACGCTCGACGTCGCGACCCAGAAGGCCGCCGACACCGCGCTGGGCGCCGAGAAGCGACGCGCGGCCCTGGTGGCCGTCCGCATCAGCGACGGCGCCGTGCTCGCCGCGGCCAACGGTCCCGGCCCGGCCGGTGAGAACCTGGCCTTCACCGCCCAGGTCCCGCCCGGCTCCACCTTCAAGATGGTCAGCGCGCTGGCCCTGCTCGACCGGGGCGCGGTCACCCCGGACCAGCCGGTGGAGTGTCCGAAGACCCGCGAGGTCGACGGCCGGTCCTTCAAGAACTCGGACGACTTCGCGCTCGGGTCGGTCCCGTTCCGCACCGACTTCGCGAAGTCCTGCAACACGGCCTTCGTGGCGCTGGCGCCGCAGCTCGGCGCCGACGGGCTCGCCGTCACCGGCCGGGCGCTGGGCCTGGAGGGCACCTGGGACGTCGGCCTGGACGCGTTCTCCGGCAAGGTCTCGGCGAACGGCGGCCCGACCGAGCAGGCCGCCGCGGCGATCGGTCAGGGCACCACGGTGGTGAGCCCGCTGGCCATGGCCTCGGCCACGGCGGCGGTCGCCCGGGGCCGGTTCGTCCAGCCGAAGCTGGTGCTCGACCCGGCCCCGGCGAAGCCGGCCGCCGACGGGCCGGAGCTGAAGGCCGAGTCGCTGACCGCGGTGCGGGCGATGATGCGCGAGGTGGTCACGGCCGGCAGCGGCAGCGCCCTGGCCGACGTGCCGGGCGGCCCGGTCCACGGCAAGACGGGCACCGCCGAGTACGACGACAACCCGAAGAACACGCACGCCTGGTTCGTGGGCTGGCAGGGCGACGTCGCCTTCGCGGTCTTCGTCGAGCGGGGCGGCTCCGGCAGCGGCACGGCCGTCCCGATCGCCGAGCGCTTCCTGCGCGCCCTCCCCCGCTGACCCGGCGGCCGCCGGCCCGGTGATCCGCACCGCGCCGACGCCGTGCGGGGCAGGTGATCCACACCGTGCCGCTTCGCCGGCGGTCGGGGCGGGGTCAGGCGGTGCCGGCCGCCGCCTGCGGCGTGTCGTCGTCGGTCGCCGGCCGGCCGTCAGCGTCCGGGCCGAGGCCCGGTGGCAGGGTGCGGCGCAGCAGGCCGGGCCCGGCCGAGGCGGGCGGCCCGACCGGCTCCAACCGGTCGGCGTGCGGGATCTCCGGACCGCCGGGCAACTCCCGCCGGTCACCGTCCGAAACGCCCGGGACAGCGGGCGAGTCCCGCCGGTCGACGCGCGGCTCCGGGACTGCGGGCGACTCCTGCCGGGCATCGTCCCGGACTCCCGGGACGACGGGCCCCGGCGGCGGTACGGGATCCGGGCCGGCGACGGCCACGGGGCGTCCCGTACCCCGGCGCGGGGCGGGGGCGGCGGGCGCCTCGGGCAGCAGCCGGGGCGGGACCGATCCCGGCGCGGAGACCGGGCGCAGGCCGGCCACGAGGGTGTTGACGATCTCGGCGGCGTACGACCCGTCCGGGTCGTAGTCCGGGTCGAAGACGGTCAGCTCGACGCCGAGGCAGTGCGGGGTGTCGACCAGGCCGGCGAGCAGGATCTCCAGCTCGGCGAAGGCGATCCCGCCCGGGTCGGGGGCGTCGACGGCCGGCATCACCGCCGGGTCGAGCACGTCCACGTCGACGTGCACCCAGTAGCCGGCGCAGTCGGCGAGCTGCTCGTGCGCCCACTGCGCGGTGCGGGCCGCGCCCTCGGCGCGCAGCGCCGGCACCGGCCGGGTGGTGATCCCGGCGGCCTGGAGGTCGAGCCGGTACTCGTCCTGCGCGCGGATGCCCAGCACCACCACGTCGATGTCCCGGAAGTACGGGCGCCGCCCCTCGATGGCCGCCAGGTCGGCCTGGCCGCGGCCGGTGACCAGGGCCAGATCCTCACCGGCCGCCGCGCCCACGTACGAGGCGTTGCCGGGGTGCCGGAAGTCGGAGTGGCCGTCGACGAAGACCAGCCCGATCCGGCCGCCGACCGCCTCGCCGAGGCGGTGCATCGCCAGCGCCGAGCCGAGCAGCACCGAGCAGTCCCCGCCGAGCACCAGCGGGAACTCGCCCCGGTCGATGATCGCCCCGATGCGCTCGGCGAGCGCCACCGAGTAGTCCGCGATCTCCCGGGCGTGGCAGACGCCGTCGCCGGGCCGCCAGTCGCCGGGATCGTACCGGGGTGGGGTCAGGCAGCCGGCGTCACGCGCGCGGAGCCGGGCGAGCAGCCCGTGGTCGCGCAGGGCGCCGGGGGCCTTGGCGCAGCCCGGCACCGAGGTGGGCGTGGGCGGGCGCAGACCCAGGTTGCTGGGCGCGTCGAGGACGGCGATCCGGCGCATCGTTTGGCTCCCGTCCTCGAAGTGTCGGGGCGGGCCGGCCAGGGTGCACCGGCCCGCGCTGGCGTGGTCAGGGTCAGAACAGGGCGCTGGCCAGTGCCCGGCGGGCCGAGGCCACCGCGGGGTCGTCGGGGCCGGCGATGGTGAAGAGGCCCACCAGGTGCTGGCGTACCTTCTCCCGGTCGTCACCGGCGATGCGGCGGACCAGGCCGACCAGGCGCTGGTATGCCTGCTCGGCCATCCCGCTGAGCACCTCGATGTCGGCGGCCAGCAGCTGCGCGTCGACGTCGTCGGGTTTTCCGGCCGCGGCCGCGAGCGCCGCCTGCGGGTCGGCGCCGGCGACCCGGCGGGCCAGCCCGACCTGGGCCAGCCCCGCCTCCGCCGCGGTGTCCGACGGGGTCTCGGCGAGGATCTTCCGGTACGCGCGCTCGGCGGCGTCCAGGTCGCCGCTCATCAGCGCGTCGTCGGCCTCGTCCAGGCGGGAGTCGACCGGCTCGGCCACGGTCACACCGCCGGCCTTGAGGATCGCCTGGATCCACTGCCGCAGCTGCGCCTCGGGGACGACCCCGGAGAACGCGTCGACCGGCTGGCCGCCGACGACCGCGTACACCATGGGGATGCCCTGCACGCGGAACATCTGCGCCAGCCGGGGGTTGGCGTCCACGTCGACCTTGGCGAGCACCCAGGCACCGCCGCCCTCGACGGCCAGCCGCTCCAGCACCGGGGAGAGCTGCTTGCAGGGCTGGCACCACTCGGCCCAGAAGTCGATGACCACGGGTGTGCTGAGGGACCGTTCGAGGACCTCGGCCTGGAAGGTCGCCTCGGTCACGTCGATGACGGTGACCGCGCTGGCGGGGGCACCGCCGGGCGCCCCGGCCGGTGGGCCGGACTGGACGGGTGCGGACGCCGGGGTGGGCGCGGGGGTGCGCAGCGCGCTGAGGTCGACCGCGCCGCGGGTGAAGATCGACGAGGTGATCCGTGGGTCGCTCATGGTTACCTAGTCTCGCACGCGCTACGCCGATCTCCGATCAACCGAGACGCCGACAGTCGCGTCTCTCACCCCAGCTCACGCACCCCGCCCCCCACGTTCACGGGGGCGGGGTGCGGACGGGTCGCGTCAGAAGCGGGCGGGCTCCCGGTAGACGCCCCACTCGCCGCGGAGGACGTCGCAGATCTCGCCGAGGGTGGCCTCGGCGCGGACCGCGTCGAGCATGGCGGGGATCATGTTCTCGTCGGTGCGGCTGACCGCCACCATCCGCTCGAGTGCCGTCTTGACGGCCGTCTCGTCCCGGGTCGCCTTCCGCTCGGCGAGCACCCGGCGCTGCTCCAGCTCGACCTCGTGCGAGATGCGCAGGATCTCCAGGTCCTTGGTGACCGTGCCGGTGTGGCAGTTGACCCCGACGATCTTCTTGTCGCCCTTCTCCAGCGCCTGCTGGTAGGCGAACGCCGCCTCGGCGATGTGCCCGGTGAACCAGCCGTCCTCGATGCCGCGCAGGATGCCGGACGTCATCGGGCCGATCTGGTGCGGGCCCTCGCCGCCGTGCTGCTTGATCCGGGCGAAGATCTCCTCCGCCTCGGCCTCGATGCGGTCGGTGAGCGCCTCGACGTACCAGGACCCGCCGAGCGGGTCGGCCACGTTGGTCACCCCGGTCTCCTCCATCAGCACCTGCTGGGTCCGCAGGGCGATCTCGGCCGACTCGTCGGTGGGCAGCGCGAGGGTCTCGTCGAGGGCGTTGGTGTGCAGCGAGTTGGTGCCGCCGAGCACCGCCGCGAGGGCCTCCACGGCCGTACGGACGACGTTGTTGACCGGCTGCTGCGCCGTCAGCGAGACACCCGCGGTCTGCGTGTGGAACCGCAGCCACTGGGCCTTCTCGCTGGTGGCGCCGTAGACGTCGCGCAGCCAGCGGGCCCAGATCCGGCGGGCCGCCCGGAACTTGGCGATCTCCTCGAAGAAGTCCACGTGGGAGTCGAAGAAGAAGCTCAGGCCCGGCGCGAAGACGTTGACGTCGAGACCGCGCGAGAGCCCCAGCTCGACGTACCCGAACCCGTCGGCGAGGGTGTACGCCAGCTCCTGCGCGGCCGTCGAGCCGGCCTCGCGGATGTGGTAGCCGGAGACGGAGAGCGGCTTGTAGCGGGGGATCTCCCGGGCGCAGTACTCCATCAGGTCGCCGATGAGGCGCAGGTGCGGCTCGGGGTCGAAGAGCCACTCCTTCTGCGCGATGTACTCCTTGAAGATGTCCGTCTGGAGGGTGCCGTCCAGGCGGGACAGGTCGGCGCCCTGCCGCTCGGCGGCGACCAGGTACATGCAGAACACCGGCACGGCCGGCCCGGAGATGGTCATGCTCGTGGTCACGCCGGCCAGGTCGATGCCATCGAAGAGCACCTCCATGTCGGCGGCGCTGTCGACGGCGACACCGCAGTGCCCCACCTCGCCGAGCGACTGCGGGTCGTCGGAGTCGCGGCCCATGAGGGTGGGCATGTCGAACGCGACGGACAGCCCGCCGCCGCCCGCGCCCAGGATCATCTTGTAGCGCTCGTTGGTCTGCCGCGCGTTGCCGAAGCCGGCGAACTGCCGGATCGTCCAGGTCCGCCCGCGGTAGCCGGTCGGGTGCAACCCCCGGGTGTACGGGAACTCGCCCGGCCAGCCGATCCGCTCGAAGCCCGGCCAGGCCACCCCGTCCGGCGGCCCGTAGACCGGGTCGACGGCCATCCCGGAGAGGGTGGTGAAGTCGGCGTCCCGCTTGCGCGCGGCGTCGTAGCGGGCCTGCCAGCGTGCCCGTCCGGCGGCGATCTCGTCGGCGTTCATCCCCGGGGCTCCTCCTCGAGTCCTCGACTGCACCCCGAGTGTAGAGCCCCGACCTGAACGATCGCTAAGGAAGTTCGTACCGGTGGGTAACGTGACCGGTCGTCAGGAGGCGATCTGGGTCAGCAACTGGTCGGCCGCCGCGTACGGATCCAGGGAGCCCTCCGCCACCTTGGCGGCGAGCGCCGGCAGCTCCGTACCGTCGCGCAGTGAGCCGATGCGGTCGCGCAGGACGCCGAGCGCGATCGCTTCGATCTCGGCGGCGGCCCGCGCCTCCTGCCGGCGGCGCAGCTCGCCGTGCTCGACCAGCCAGCCACGGTGCTTGTCGATGGCGGCGGCGATGTCGTCGATCCCCTCGCCGCGCGCGGCGACCGCCCGCACCACCTGCGGCCGCCACTGCCCCGGACCGCGCTCGCCCAGGGCGATCATGCCCTGGATGTCGCGGACCGTGGCGTCGGCGCCGTCCCGGTCGGCCTTGTTGACCACGAAGACGTCGGCGATCTCCAGGATGCCCGCCTTCACCGCCTGGATGGCGTCGCCCATCCCGGGCGCGAGCAGCACCAGCGTGGTGTCCGCGAGCGAGGCGACCTCCACCTCGGCCTGCCCGACGCCCACCGTCTCCACCAGCACCACGTCGCAGCCGGCGCCCTCCAGCACCCGTACCGCCTGAGGCGTGGCCGCCGAGAGCCCGCCGAGGTGGCCCCGGCTGGACATCGAGCGGATGTAGACGCCGGGGTCGGTGGCGTGATCCTGCATGCGGACCCGGTCGCCGAGGATCGCCCCGCCGGTGAACGGGCTGGACGGGTCGATGGCCAGCACCCCGACCCGGTGGCCCCGCGCCCGCAGCGCCCGGACCAACTCGTTGGTGGTCGTGGACTTGCCCACGCCGGGCGAGCCGGTCAGGCCGACCACCTGGGCCTGACCGGCGTACGGCGCGAGCGCCGCCGCGATGCGCGGCAGCGTCTCGTCGCCGGACTCGACCAGCGTGATGAGCCGGGCCACCGCGCGGGGGTCGCCCGCGCGGGCCCGCTCGACCAGGATGGGTACGTCCCGGCTGCGGCGCACCGGCGTCGCCGCGGCCGGGGCGTCGTCGACGGCGTCAGTCACCGTGACCCTTCCGTTCGCGCCTGCGGGGCTCGCAGGACCGTGCTCACTGCTCGCTCTCGGCACCCGCCGGGACGTGGATGATCAGGGCGTCGCCCTGGCCGCCACCGCCACAGAGCGCCGCCGCGCCGGTGCCGCCGCCACGCCGCTTCAGCTCCAGCGCCAGGGACAGCACCAGCCGGGCACCGGACATGCCGATCGGGTGGCCCAGCGCGATGGCGCCGCCGTTGACGTTGACCTTCTCCGGGCTGACCCCGAGGTCCCGCGTGGACTGGATGCCCACCTGGGCGAACGCCTCGTTGATCTCGATCAGGTCGAGGTCGTCGACGGCCAGGCCGGCCTTCCGCAGCGCGTGCTGGATGGCGTTGGACGGCTGCGAGTGCAGCGAGTTGTCCGGGCCGGCCACGTTGCCGTGCGCGCCGATCTCGGCCAGCCAGGTCAGCCCCAGCTCCTTGGCCTTGGCCTTGCTCATCACCACGACGGCGGCGGCGCCGTCGGAGATCGGCGACGAGCTGCCGGCGGTGATGGTGCCGTCCTTGGTGAAGGCCGGCCGCAGCTTGGCCAGGGACTCGGCCGTGGTGTCCGGGCGGATGCCCTCGTCCTCGCTGATCACCAGCGGGTCGCCCTTGCGCTGCGGGATGACCACCGGGGTGATCTCGTCGGCGAAGTGGCCGTTCTTCTGGGCGGCGGCGGCACGCTGGTGGCTGGCCGCGGCGAAGGCGTCCTGCTCCTCGCGGCTGATGCCCTTCGTGGTGCCGTGCCGCTCGGTCGACTCGCCCATGGAGCAGCAGTCCCAGGCGTCGGAGAGACCGTCGAGCGCCATGTGGTCCTTGACCACCACGTCGCCGTACTTGTAGCCGCCGCGCTGGCCGAGCAGCAGGTGCGGGGCGTTGGTCATCGACTCCATGCCGCCGGCCACCACGATGTCGAACTCGCCGGCCCGGATCAGCTGGTCGGCCAGCGCGATCGCGTCGAGGCCGGAGAGACACACCTTGTTGATCGTGAGGGCCGGCACGGACATCGGGATGCCCGCCTCGACGGCCGCCTGGCGGGCCGGGATCTGCCCGGCGCCGGCCTGGAGCACCTGACCCATGATCACGTACTGGACCTGCTCGGGGGCGACACCGGCGCGTTCCAGCGCCGCCTTGATCGCCACGCCGCCGAGCTTCGTCGCGGGGAGGTCCTTGAGGTTGCCCAGCAGGCGCCCCATGGGGGTCCGAGCGCCGCTGACGATCACCGAAGCCATACCTGCCTCCGAGGGGGGTGCCGACCTGTACGCCTTAACGATTGTTCGGCCAGACTAGCGCCATGGCTGAGAACTCCCCCGTCGAGTCCGCTGCGGACTACATCACAGACATCGGGCTGCGCCGCATCGACCACGTCGGTGTGGCCGTCCCCGACCTGGACGCCGCGATCGACTTCTACGAGCGCACCTTCGGGATGCGCTGCGTGCACACGGAGACGAACCAGGAGCAGGGCGTCCGCGAGGCGATGCTGGCGGTCGGTCCGACCACCGAGGGCGGCTGCGTGCAGCTGCTCGCCCCACTGAGCCCGGAGAGCACGATCGGGCGGTTCCTCGACCGCAACGGCCCCGGTGTGCAGCAGGTCGCGTACACCGTGGCCGACATCGACGTCGCCTGCGCGAAGCTGCGCGAGCGCGGCGTCCGCCTGCTGTACGAGGAGCCGAAGCGCGGCACGGCGAACTCCCGGATCAACTTCGTCCACCCGAAGGACGCCGGCGGCGTCCTGGTCGAGCTGGTCGAGCCCGCCGCGAGCCACTGATCCACGCGGGGCCGGGGCCGGTCGGCCCCGGCCCCGCCGAGCACGACGCTGCGCGGTTCACCGCCCACCCGGGCAGCTTCACTCACCGGCTGATGCAGTTTTTCACAGAGGACTTCCGACTCTAGCTACCGTTCAGTAACGTCCGGCCCCACAGCAACGCGGCCGGTGCCGGATGTGTCGGATGCCGACATGGCGGGCGGCCGCACCGGCGCCGACGATGGCAGCACCCATGCCGCGACGCGCGGGTGCGGACGAACGGGAGGTCGACGTGCAGGACATCCTCGAAGCGATCATGGCGGCGGAGGGCTCGGCGCAACCGGAGCGCGAGCTGGCCGGCGTCGCCGGACTTCCGGTACCGGAGTCCTACCGGGGCGTCGTCGTGCGCGCTGACGAGGCGCGGATGTTCGACGGGATGACGTCCCGGGACAAGGACCCGCGCAAGGCCCTGCACGTGCAGGAGGTGCCCACCCCGGAGCTCGGCCCCGGTGAGGCGCTGGTCGCCGTGATGGCGAGTGCGATCAACTACAACACCGTCTGGACCAGCATCTTCGAGCCGGTGTCGACCTTCAAGTTCCTCCAGCGCTACGGCCGGCTCTCCGAGCTCACCAAGCGGCACGACCTGCCGTACCACGTGGTCGGCTCCGACGCCGCCGGCGTCGTCCTCCGGACCGGCCCGGGCGTGACCCGGTGGAAGGCCGGTGACGAGGTCGTCGCGCACTGCCTGTCGGTGGAGCTGGAGGACGCGGCCGGCCACGACGACACGATGCTCGACCCGCAGCAGCGGATCTGGGGCTTCGAGACCAACTTCGGCGGCCTCGCCGAGCTGGCCGTGGTCAAGGCCAACCAGCTCATGCCGAAGCCCCGCCACCTCAGCTGGGAGGAGGCGGCGAGCCCCGGCCTGGTCAACTCCACCGCGTACCGGCAGCTCGTGTCCCACCACGGCGCCAACATGAAGCAGGGCGACGTGGTCCTGATCTGGGGCGCCTCCGGCGGCCTCGGCGGCTACGCCACCCAGATGGCGCTGAACGGCGGCGCGATCCCGGTCTGCGTGGTCTCCTCGCCGGACAAGGCGGAGCTGTGCCGGAAGATGGGCGCGGAGCTGGTCATCGACCGGGCCGCGGAGGGCTTCCGGTTCTGGAAGGACGAGCAGACGCAGGACCAGGACGAGTGGCGCCGCTTCGGCGAGCGGATCCGGGAGCTGACCGGCGGCGAGGACCCGGACATCGTCTTCGAGCACCCGGGTCGGGAGACCTTCGGCGCCAGCGTCTACGTCACCAAGCGCGGCGGCACCATCGTCACCTGCGCCTCGACGAGCGGCTACCAGCACCAGTACGACAACCGCTACCTGTGGATGCACCTCAAGCGGATCGTCGGCAGCCACTTCGCCAACTACCGGGAGGCGTGGGAGGCGAACCGGCTCGTCGCGCTCGGCAAGATCCACCCCACCGTGTCGAAGACGTACGCGCTGGAGCAGACCGGCCAGGCCGCGTACGAGGTGCACCGCAACGCGCACCAGGGCAAGGTCGGCGTCCGCTGCCTCGCCCCGGCCGACGGGCTCGGCGTCCGTGACCCCGAGTTCCGTGCGCGGCACGAAGCGGGGATCAACCGGTTCCGCGGCCACTGACCGTACGGACGAGGCGCCGACGACCATTGCGGTGACCGGCGATTGGCTTTCCACTCGCCGCCACCGGGCACCCATTCGAGTGATACCAGGCGACAACGAGAAAGGGCCGCGGGGATGTCCGCGCGGCCCTTTTCCGTGCTTCGCCGTGGGATTAGCCGCGGCCGGGAGCTGCCAAGATCGCCGGCCGGTCCGGCCGGCGGGACGCCGCCGAGTTGACCATGTAAAGAGGACACGAAAGCTCCGGGACGCTCTTGCGAAGGACCCCGGGGCGTCTGCCAGTATGTCCCAATGCCCCAGCAGCAGTCCTCCCCTCTTGCGTTCTTCGATAACGCGAACACCCAGCCCGATTTCACGGTCGGCCTCCGCGGTTACAACACCGGCCAGGTCGACGACTTCATCGGCCGGCTGACCGCCGCCCTGACCCAGTCAGAGCAGGCCCGGGCCGAGGCCGAGCAGCGGATGAACGACGCCCAGCGTCGGCTGCGCCAGGCCGAGCAGCGCATGGGCGCCCTGGAGCAGAAGCTCACCGAGATCAACAAGCAGCTCGAGGAGAACAGCCGGCCGACCCTGTCCGGCCTGGGCACCCGCGTCGAGCAGATCCTCCGGCTCGCCGAGGAGCAGGCCAACGACCACCGCAACGACGCCAAGCGGGAGTCCGAGGGCATCCTCTCCGCCGCCCGTCTCGAGGCGCGGGAGATCACCGACAAGGCGCGTGCCGAGGCGGCGGCGATGAAGGCCACCGCCGAGCGCGAGGCGGGCAACGTCCGCACCTCCGCCGAGCGGGAGGCGGCCGAGGTCCGCGTCCAGGCCCGTCGTGAGGCCGACACGCTGCGCGCCGACGCCGAGCGGGAGACCAAGCAGCTGCGCACCGTTACCGCGCACGAGGTCGCCGAGCTGAAGTCGACGGTCGAGCGGGAGGTGGCCACGCTCCGGGCGACGGCCGAGCGGGAGATCACCCAGCAGCGGGCGAAGGCCGCCCGCGAGGCCGAGGAGAAGCGCGCCGAGGCGACCAAGCTCCTCACCGACGCGCGGGACAAGCGCGACAAGGACCTGCAGGCCCTGGAGCTCCAGCTCGCCGAACGCCGGGAGAAGGCCGAGCGGGAGGAGTCGGAGCGGCACGCCGCCCAGGTCGCGCAGACCCAGAAGCTGGTCAGCGAGGCCGAGCTGCGGGCGCGGGCCGCGCAGGAGCGGGCCAAGGAGATCGAGCAGCGGGCCGAGGCGCGCCGGGTCGAGTCGGAGCGCACCGCCATCGAGACGGTGGAGAAGGCGAAGGCGCTCGCCGACAAGACCCTCAGCGAGGCGAAGTCCGAGGCCCAGCGCCTGCTGACCGAGGCCCGCACGGAGGCCGAGCTGACCACGCAGGCGGCCCGACGCGAGGTGGAGGACCTGACCCGCCAGAAGGACGCCGTCACGTCCCAGCTCGGTCAGATGCTGTCCGGGCTCGCCGGCATCGTGCCGGGTGTGCCGGCCGCCAAGCCGGAGGCGAAGACCGAGGGTACGGAGGCGCGGGCGGCCGCCGAGGCGTCCAACTGACCATCCCGACGGGGCATGATCCACGGCGCGGGGTGACACCGGGTGACCGGTGCCGCCCCGCGCCGTTACGCGTTTCCCAACAGGTGAAACCGGGTCCATGAAGCAGCTGCCATCCGAGGCGTCCGTATCGCCCCAGGAGGGCCCGTTGCGTGTGAGGATGGGGGCATGTCGCACGGCGAGGAACTGTTCGCTCTCGGCGGGGATGTGACCACGGAGCCCAGCTTCGAGTCCGCTCTGCGGGGGTACGAGAAACGACAGGTCGACCGGTACGTCGCTCGCGCGGAGCACGAGATCGCCACCCTGACCGCCGAACGGGAGCAGGCCTACACCCAGATCCACAAGCTGGCCGGCCAGGTGGAGGTGCTCCAGCGGGATCTCGCCCAGGTGCGCAAACAGGTTGGCGTCGTCGACCGCGCCGCGTTCCGCCACCTCGGCCCACGGGTCGAGCAGATCCTGACGCTGGCCGAGGAGCAGGCCGAGGACATCCTCGCCGCCGCCAACGAGGAGATCGAGGCCCGTCGGGCGGCCGCCGAACACATCATCGACGAGGCGCGGGAGCAGGCGGCCAAGGCCCTCAAGGACTTCGAGATCGCGCTCACCGCCCGGCGCGCCGAGGAGGATCGGCACACCGCCGCCCGCAAGGCCGAGGCGGACGCCGCGGTCAAGGCCGCCACCGACGAGGCTGCCCGGCTGCGCAAGGCCGCGCAGGAGGCGCTGGCGAAGGCCCAGCAGGAGGCGACCCACCTCCGGGACACCGCGAAGGAGATCCACACGCGGGCCCAGCAGGAGGCCACCAAGCTGCGCGAGGCGGCCCGTGAGGTGCACGCGAAGGCCCAGCAGGAGGCGACGGAGCTGCGGGAGGCCGCCAAGGAGGTGCACGCCAAGGCCCAGCAGGAGGCCAAGCGCCTCGTCGAGCAGGCCACCGAGGCGAGCCGGGCCACCCACGCCAAGGCGCAGCAGGAGGCCAAGCAGATCATCGACGACGCCAGCACCGCCGGCCGGGCCACCCGCAACAAGGCCCGCCAGGAGGCGGAGCGGCTCACCACGCAGGCGGCCGAGGCCGCGAAGCGCCAGCGCGCGGAGACCGAGTCGTACGTCCAGCGGATGCGCGCCGAGACCGAGGCGTACGTGCAGCACGCCCGCGCCCAGACCCAGCAGGAGCTGGGTGCCTGGCGGGCCGGCGTGGAGAAGGAGGTCAACAGCCGTCGCGAGGCGGCCGACCGCGAGCTGGCGCAGCGGCGTACCGCCGCCGACCAGGAGTTCACGAAGCGCCGTGACGACCTGGAGAAGCAGTACAAGTCGCGGCAGGTCGAGCTGGCGAAGCAGCACGCGGCGCGTCAGCAGGAGCTGGAGTCCGGGTTCACGGCCCGGCGCGCCGAGCTGGAGTCGGGCTTCGAGACGCGCAGCGCCGAGCTGGAGTCGGGCTTCGAGACCCGGCGCGCCGAGCTGGAGTCGCGGTACACCGCCCTGAGGAACGAGATCGAGGGCGCGGCCGCCGACATCCG
The DNA here is from genome assembly GCF_052068455.1 of Micromonospora sp. H33. Classification (NCBI taxonomy): domain Bacteria; kingdom Bacillati; phylum Actinomycetota; class Actinomycetes; order Micromonosporales; family Micromonosporaceae; genus Micromonospora; species Micromonospora sp. H33. The sequence goes on from NZ_JBQHDE010000004.1 coordinate 455,289, forward strand.
CCGGGCCGCCGAGCAGGACGCGCTGACCATGCGCCGCGAGGTCGAGGAGGAGGCGGCGGCGCTGCTCAGCCGGGCCGAGGAGGAGGCCACCGAGAAGCGCCGCAAGGCCGACGAGCACGTCGCGAAGTCCCGGCGGCAGTTCGAGGAGTACGCGGCCACGACCCAGCAGGCGCTGGCCACCACGCAGCAGCACCTCGCCGCCACGCAGCAGGAGGCGGCGGCGGGCCGCCAGCAGCTCGCGCAGGTGATGCTGGAGATCGCCCAGGCCCAGCAGCAGCTCGCCGACCTGCGGCAGGAGACCTGGCGTTCGCGGCAGGAGTCCGACGAGCTGCAGCGGCAGGTGACCGAGCTGCGGCTGGAGCTGGCGGGCGCACCGGGGCGGCCGGCCGGCGGCGCGACGCCCGGCACCGACGGCGTGACGGCGGCGGTCACGGTCCGGCCGCCGACACCGGCCACCGGTGACGGTGCGGGCCCGGCGAAGGCCTCCACCGCAGCGGCCGCCGGCAACGGTGCAGGCCCCGCGAAGGGCTCCGCGGCACCGGTCACCGGTGACGGTGCGGGCCCCGCGAAGGGCTCCGCGAAGGGGGGCTCCGCGGCGCCGGCCGCCGCCGGAGCGCGCGCCGAGGCCGCCACGACGGCGCCCGCCGACGCCCGGGCCACCTCGACGAAGTCGGGGACTGCCGGAGCGGCCGATCGGGTCCGGTCCGGCGCCGGCAAGGTCGAGCCGGCCGCGGCCGGCCAGCCGGCCCGGGGACGGATCGAGCCGGCCACCGGTGAACCGGACCGGGAGAAGGTCGCGTCGGTGACCACCAAGGACGGCGGGACCGCCAGCGCCGGGGTGGACGGCGAATCGACCGTCGCGGCCGTCCCGGGCGAGGGCGGCCGGGACGCCGCACCCGCGAAGATCACCAGCATCGGTGAGAACGGCAACCGCCCCGCGAAGCCGACCACCGACGAGCGCAGCGCCAAGCCGAGCAAGGTCGTCGTCGAGAAGGACTGATCGGTCCGTCCAGGATCTCGGACGGACCAGGTCCCTCCGGGTCGCCTCGACATCCACGATCTGCTTACGCAGGCTGCCCCCCACGGCGACCGGGGCGGCTACGCTCCCGGTGGGACCCGCAGTCGCGGGCCGGTGTCGAGGTTTCTCCGGCGGTCGCCGGAGCGTGATCCTCGGGAGGTTCGGTGGCACAGGGCGATCCGGAGTCGCACGAGCCGGCCGACCAGCCCGATCGTCCGCCGTCGCGGCCGGACGGTGGCGCCGGCCCGGGCGAGCAGTCCCCACCGCCCTCCGGCGACCCACGGCCCCCCGCTGACGACTCCGACCCGGACGACCCCGGCTCGGCCCGCGCCGGCGACTCCGCTCCCACCGGCCCGGACGACCCGGACGACGCCCCGCCGGACAACGGCTCGGGACGGTTCGGCGCCCCCGGGCGGCCGTTGCGGCGCAGCAGTTTCCTGGTCGGGTTCACCGGCGGGCTCGGCGTGCTGCTGGCGTACGCGCTCTTCCTGGGGCTGCGCAACGCCGCCGGCGTCCTCGTCCTGGTGGTGATCGCGCTCTTCCTCGCGGTCGGGCTCTACCCGGCGGTGGCGCGGCTGCGCCTGCTCGGGCTGCCGCACGGCCTGGCGGTGGCCACAGTCGGGCTGACCGTCCTGCTGCTGCTCTGCGGTGGCCTGGTCGCCCTGGTGCCGCCGGTCGTCACCCAGTCCAGCCAGTTCGTCGAGCAGATCCCGAGCTACGTGGAGTCCCTGCGGCGCAACGAGACGATCAACGAACTGGTCGAGCGGTACGACCTGATGGAGCGGGCGCAGAACGCGGCGAACGCCGACACGGTGGGGCGAGCCCTCGGCGGGGTGCTCGGCGGCGCCCAACTCATCTTCGGCACCGTCTTCCGGACGCTGACCGTGCTGGTCCTCACCATCTACTTCCTGGCGTACTTCGACCGGCTGCGGGCCCTCGGGTACGCGCTGGTGCCCCGGTCCCGGCGGCAGCGGGTCCAGCTCATCGGCGACGAGATCATCACGAAGGTCGGCGCGTACATGGTCGGCGCGATCAGCATCGCGGTGCTCGCCGGGACGACCACGTTCGTGTTCGCGTTGATCGCGGGGCTGCCGTACCCGTTCGCGCTGGCCGTGGTGGTGGCGGTGACCGACCTGATCCCGCAGATCGGCGCCACCCTCGGTGCGGTGATCGTGAGCCTGGTCGGGTTCGCCACCGACCTGCCGGTGGGGATCGCCTGCGTGGTGTTCTTCCTGATCTACCAGCAGTTGGAGAACTACCTGATCTACCCGAAGATCATGCGCCGGTCGGTCAAGGTCAACGAGGTGGCCGCCCTGGTGGCCGCGCTGCTCGGCGTGGCACTGGTGGGCGTCGTCGGTGCGATCATCGCGATCCCGACCGTCGCGGCGATCCAGCTGATCCTGCGCGAGGTGATCCTTCCCCGGCAGGACCGACGCTGAGTCAGCCCGCCCGACCGGCCTCCGGGCCGGGCACCGGGGTGTCGGCAAAAGCGGCCACGGTCCGGTCGGCGTACGCGCTGACGTCGCCGGTCTCCATCGGGCCGTCCCAGGTGGTCGGCAGCGGCACCGGCGCGGCCGGGTTGACCCGCCGGACGATCTCGTCGAGCACGGTCTCGGCGTCGCCGACCCAGAGGTGCTTGGCACCGGGCACGCCGACCACCTCGGCCTGCGGCACGGCCGCGAACCGTTCGCGGGCCTCGTCGGGCCGCAGGTAGTCGTCGAACTCCGGCACCAGCACGGTGAGCGGCTTGCCGGACGCGGCCCACTGCGCCAGGTCCTCCGGAGTGGAGAAGCGCAGCGGCGGGGAGAGCAGGATCGCCCCGGTCACCGCCGGGTCGCAGCCGTACTTCAGCGTCAGGTCGGTGCCGAACGACCAGCCCAGCAGCCAGATGTCGGGCAGCTCGTGGAACTCCGCGTACTCGATGGCGGCGGCGACGTCGTAGCGCTCGCCGACGGCGTTGTCGAAGGAGCCCTCGCTGGTGCCGCGCACGCTGCTGGTGCCCCGGGTGTTGAACCGCAGCACCGCCAGGTCGGCCAGGGCCGGCAGGCGCCAGGCGGCCTTGCGGAAGACGTGGCTGTCCATCATCCCGCCGTGGGTGGGCAGCGGGTGGAGGCAGACGAGCGTCGCCACCGGCTCGCGGTCGGCCGGGCGGGACAGCTCACCGACCAGGCGCAGACCGTCGGCGGTGTGCAGCTCGATCTCCTCCCGGCGGCCGGGCAGGATCGACGAGGCGCGGATGGGTGTGCTCACCCGTCCAGTCTCCCGCGCCGCCGGCACGGCCGCCCGTCCGGGCGGAAACGCGGTGATCCAGATCGCCCGTCCCGACAGCCGCTCAGCCGTAGCGGGGTGCGCTGCGCCCCCGTTGGACGGCCGGGCCGCGCCGGTCCCGGGCCCGCCAGCAGCCGCTGTGCCAGTGCCGGCGGTCGGTCAGGTCGCCCCGCCCGTCCGCCGGCCAGGCCACCACGTGCGCCACACCCGGCGGGATCTCCTGGTCACAGCCCGGACAGCGGTACGTCTTGACCGACGCCCCGCCGCTGATGCCCCGCACCTGCCAGTCCCCGTCCCGCCACTGCTGCACCGACGCGACGCCCTGGCGCGCCCGATCGGAGTCCAGGTGCGCGGTCTCGTCACGACGGGGTCGGTTGCGCCGGGGGCTCACGCTTTCCAGCGTACGGCCGGACCGGCGGGACCGGCCGCGCGGCCGGCACGGGCGGCGGAGCGCACGCCCGACGCCGGCCGGCCCGGGTACCGGGCCTAGCGGCGGGTGTGGTCGCGGAAGCCGCGGCCGGTCTTGCGGCCGAGGTACCCGGCGGTCACCAGGTGCTCCAGCAGCGGCGCCGGGGCGAACCCGGGCTCGCGCAGCTCCAGGTACAGCTCCCGCTGGATGGCCAGCGACACGTCCAGGCCGACCACGTCGAGCAGCTCGAACGGGCCCATCGGGTAGCCGCAGCCCAGCTTCATCGCGTGGTCGATGTCGTCGGCGGTCGAGTAGCTGGCCTCCAGCATCTTCACCGCGTCGTTCAGGTACGGGAAGAGCAGCGCGTTGACGATGAATCCGGACCGGTCCCCGCAGACGACGCCGGTCTTGCCCAGCTTCGCGCAGACCGCCTTGGCGGTGGTGGTGGTCTCCGCCGAGGTGCGGATGGTCTGCACGATCTCCACCAGCGGCATGATCGGCGCCGGGTTGAAGAAGTGCAGGCCCACCACGTCGGCCGGACGCTGGGTGGCCATCGCCACCTCGATCACCGGCAGCGACGAGGTGGTGGTGGCCAGCACCACGCCCGGCTTGCAGATCTCGTCCAGGCTGGCGAACAGCGCCTTCTTGACGCTCAGCTCCTCGACCACGGCCTCGACCACCAGGTCGACGTCGGCCAGGTGCTCCAGGGTGGCGGACCAGGTGATCCGGCCCAGGGCGGCGTCCCGGTCGGCCTCGCCGAGCTTGCCCCGGACCACGCCCTTGTTCAGCGAGGTCTTGACCGCCTCGAAGACCTTGGCGGACTTCTCCGCACCGCGGGTCACGGAGACCACCTCGTACCCGGCCTTGGCGAACACCTCGATGATCCCGGTGGCCATCGTGCCGGAGCCGACCACGCCGACCTTCGCGATGCCGTGCGTGCCGTCGGCGAGCGCCGACTCCGTGGTCACGGGCGTCTGCTCGTCGGGTACGACGACCGGCGAGCCCGGCCGCTCGTAGGTGTAGAAGCCCCGGCCGGACTTCCGGCCGAGCAGCCCAGCGGTGACCATCTGCTTGATCAGCGGCACCGGGGCGTGCCGGCGGTCCCGGCCACCACGCCGGTACATCGTGTCGAGGATCTCGTACGCGGTGTCCAGGCCGATCAGGTCCATCAGTGCGAGCGGGCCCATGGGCAGGCCGCAGCCGAGCTTCATCGCGGCGTCGATGTCCTCGCGGGTGGCGTACCGCGACTCGAGCATGCTGACGGCGTGGTTGAGGTAGCCGAAGAGCAGCGCGTTGGCGATGAACCCGGCCCGGTCGCTGATCGTCACGTCGACCTTGCCGAGCCGCTCGCAGAGCGCCTCCACGTCGGCGACCACCTCCGCGGAGGTGACCACCGTACGGACGATCTCCACCAGCTTCATGACCGGCGCCGGGTTGAAGAAGTGGATGCCGATGACCTGGTTGGGTCGGGTGGTGGCCACCGAGATCTCGGTGACCGACAGCGACGAGGTGTTGGTGGCGAGGATCGTCTCGGGCTTGCAGACCCGGTCCAGCTCGGCGAAGATCCGCTGCTTCAGGTCCAGGTGCTCGGGGACGGCCTCGATCACCAGGTCGACCGAGTGCAGAGCGTCCAGCCCGACCTGCCAGTTCACGCGGGCCAGGAGGGCGTCCCGGTCGGCCGGCGCGAGCTTCCCCTTGGCCACCGCCCGGTCGGTCGAGCCGGTCAGGGTGGCCCGGCCTCGCTCCACCGCGGTCTCGGAGATCTCGACCGCGACGACCTCGATGCCGTTGCGGGCGAAGACCTCGACGATGCCGGCACCCATGGTGCCCAGACCCACCACACCCACACTGGTGAACTCGCGCGCCACGACCGGCCTCCCCTGGTTCGCTCCACGCAGCCGACATGAACGGCCGCTAAGTTAAGCGGAGTCTGCCACGTGACGCACGGTTGTCGAGACGCCGTGGGATATTTCACGGCTCCGTCGCCGTCGATGGACGCCGGCCCTCATGGCGGGTCCGGTCGGCGCCGCCGGTCGTCGCGTTCCGGCCGCGTCAGCACGGCCGGCCCGGTGACGCTCAGCCCGCCGCGACGCGTCAGCGCCGGCCGTCGACCAGGGCGAGCAGCTCGGCGACGAACTCGGCCGGCCGCTCGATGTGCGGGCTGTGGCCGCAGCCGGGCAGCACCACCTCCCGGTACGCGCCGCCGGCCGCGGCGTACCGCTCCAGCACCGCCCGGGTCTGCCCGACCATCGGCTGCGGCGGGCAGTCCGCCTCCCCCGGCCAGCCGGGCACCACGCCCAGCGCCCCCAGGTACGCCAGGTCGAACAGCGAGGTGTCCGAGACGATCACGTCGGCGTCCCCGCGTACCCAGGTGACCGGCGGCTTGCCGGCGACGGCGACGAGGTCGTCGGCGAGCCGGAAGTACGCCGGCGCCAGGGCGTTCAGCACACCCCGCCCGCCGGGGGCGGTGCCCGGCCAGTTGGCGGATGGCTCGGCCGTCCCCGGGTAGTTGTCCTCGCCGGTCGCGGTGGACAGGACGGTGTCCAGCAGCAGTTCCTCGTCGTCGCCGAGCGAGGCCGGATCGGCGACGTACGCGCTCCGCAGCACCGCCCGCGGGCTGGTCGGGGCCTCGTCGCCGCGGTCCTTGGCGGCCAGCCGGCGGACGAAGTCCGCGTTGGCGGTGCCGGCACCGGTGCCCGCGAAGTCGGGTGTGGTCGGGGCGCCGTCGAGGTCGCGGGTGCCACCGAAACCGTACGGCGAGACCGGCGCCGCCAGCAGCAGCCCGGCCACCCGGTCGGGGTGGTCGACCAGCAGCCGCATGGCCACTCCCCCGCCCAGCGAGTGCCCGGCGACCACCGGCCGCGCGCCGGCCGGGACGAGCGACTCCTGGTCGAGCAGGGCGGCGACGTCGTCGGCGAAGTCGGCCAGCCCCCGCGTCGCGTCGACCGGGGCGGTGTCAGTGTCCCCGTAGCCGCGCAGGTCCGGCGCGATCACTCGCAGGTGGCCGGGCAGGCGCCGGATCAGGGGCTCCCAGAAGAGGGCGGACGAGCAGTTGCCGTGGATCAGCAGCACCGGTACGCCGTCCGGCGGCCCGGCCACCCGTACCGCCTGGGTGATCCCGTTCGCCGACACGACCTGCTGCTGGCTCTCCATCCGCGGCATGCTGCCAGCCCGCCCACCCGCCCGTCCATGGGGCCCGGCGACATGACGCGGGTGCCCGACGTGTGGCGCCCGGACGCGGTCGGCGGCGTCCCGCCGCTGCTCAGGCCGGCACGGGGTCGGCGGGCTCTGGGACGGGAACGACCGCCTCCGCCGCGACGGGGAGCTCCGCGGCGACCGGTCGCGTCGCGACGGGGAGCTCCGGCGTGGCGATCGGCAGCGGCAGGGTCGGCCGGTGGTCCCGGCGTCCCAGGCCGAAGGTCAGCCCGACCGGATCGGTCCGGGCCACCCCGGGGTCGTAGATCCGGAGTTCGGTGCGGCCGATCCGGATCACGTCACCGTCGGCGAGCCGTTCCACCCCGGTGATCCGCCGGTCGTTGAGCCAGGTGCCGTTGGTCGAGCCGAGGTCTGCCACCGACGCCCCCTCCGGAGCCAGCCACATCTCGGCGTGCCGTCGGCTCAGGTGCGCGTCGGCCAGGACGACGTCCGCCGTCGGCGCCCGCCCGATCACCAGCCGGATCCGCCCGAGCCGGAAGCTCAACCCCCGCATCGGCCCGCCGGCCACCGTCAACAACGGCAGAAACTCCGGATGCTCCTCCATGGACAGTCCGCCCCTCCACCCCGCACGGTGACCCCGCGCGTCAGCCTGCCACCACACGGTAGTGGTCTTCACCGCCCGGGCGGCCATCTCCCTGTCGCCAGCCGGACACCTCATGTTCGGTTCTTCGGTCTCCGGTGTCCGGTATCGAGGGATGTGCGCCTCACCCGTCGCGGTCCCGCCCCATGACACGGGCTGGGCGCCCGCTGCGTTCAATGGCTCGGGACCACCCCGTGTCACCGCCCCACGCGCCCCCTACCGGTGAGTAATCCTCGGGTCTAGACTTCCGCCATGACGGCTGTGCATGTCCCGGGGACCCCGGTCATCGAGGACGGGCGGCTCGTGTCGACGAGCCCGGCGACCGGCGCGGAGGCCGGGCGCGTCCCGGTCGCGAGCGTGGCGGATGTCGAGGCGACGGTGGCCCGTGCCCGCGCCGCCGCGCCCTGGTGGGCCGGGCTGGGTTTCACCGGTCGCCGGGAGCGCCTGCTGCGCTGGCGCGCCGTGCTCGCGAAGCGGATCGAGGAGCTCGCCGAGCTGGTGCACGTCGAGGGCGGCAAGCCCGTCCCCGACGCGATCGTCGAAATCGTCACCGCCGTCGAGCACGTCGACTGGGCCGCCCGCAACGCCCGACGGGTGCTCGGGCCGCGCCGGATGCGGTCCCGCCTGGTGCTGGCGGAGTTCTCCGCCCACCTCGAGTACCAGCCGCACGGGGTGATCGGCGTGATCGGCCCGTGGAACTACCCCGTCTTCACCCCGATCGGCTCCGTCGCGTACGCGCTGGCCGCCGGCAACACCGTGGTGCTCAAGCCCAGCGAGTACACGCCGGCCGTCGGGCAGTGGCTGGTCGACACGTTCGCCGAGGTCGTCGGCGAGCAGCCGGTGTTCAGCGCGGTGCACGGGCTCGGCGACGTCGGCGCGGCGCTGTGCCGGTCCGGAGTGGACAAGGTCGCCTTCACCGGCTCGACGGCCACCGGCCGGAAGGTGATGGCGGCCTGCGCGGAGTCGCTCACCCCCGTCCTCATCGAGGCGGGTGGCAAGGACGCGATGATCGTCGACGCCGACGCCGACCTGGATGCGGCGGCCGACGCGGCGGTCTGGGGGGCCCTCACCAACGCCGGCCAGACCTGCATCGGCATCGAGCGGGTGTACGCCGTCGAGCCGGTCTTCGACGCCTTCGTCGACAAGGTGGTCCAGCGGGCCGACCGGCTCACGGTCGGCGCCGACGGCGCGGACATCGGGCCGATCACCATGCCGAGCCAGCTCGACGTGATCCGCCGGCACATCGACGACGCGCTGGCCCGGGGCGGCCGCGCGGTGCTGGGCGGCGCCGAGGCGGTGCAGCCGCCGTACGTCCGGCCGACCGTCCTGGTCGACGTCCCCGAGGACTCGGCCGCCGTTCGCGAGGAGACCTTCGGCCCGACGCTGACCATCAACCGCGTACGCGACGCCGACGAGGCGGTGACGCTGGCCAACGCCCTCCCGTACGGCCTGGGGGGTTCGGTCTTCGGCCGGCGGCGGGCCGTGGCGGTCGCGCGGCGCCTGCGCTCCGGGATGGCCTCGGTGAACTCGGCCCTGACCTTCGCCGGGATGTCCACCCTGCCCTTCGGCGGCGTGGGCGACTCCGGCTTCGGGCGCATCCACGGCGAGGACGGGCTGCGCGAGTTCGCGCGGGCCAAGGCCATCACCCGCCGCCGGGCCCGGTCGCTGCTGCCGGCGATGACCTTCGACCGCACCGACGCCGACGTCGCCCGCCTGGTCAAGGTCGTCAAGATGATGTACGGCCGCTGAGCCGCACACCGGGCCACCGGCGGGGCCCGCCGGGTCAGAACAGGGTCAGCTCGTCGCGTTCGATGCCGCGGAGCCTGTCGTAGTCGACGACCACGCAGCGGATGCCGCGGTCGGTCGCGAGCACGCGCGCCTGCGGCTTGATCTCCTGCGCCGCGAAGACGCCGCTGACCGGGGCGAGCAGCGGATCCCGGTTGAGCAGTTCGAGGTAGCGGGTGAGCTGCTCGACGCCGTCGATCTCGCCACGGCGCTTCACCTCGACCGCGACCGTGCCCTGCCCGGCGTCACGGCACAGCAGGTCGACCGGGCCGATCGCGGTCATGTACTCCCGGCGGATCAGGGTGAAGCCGTCGCCCAGCGTCTCCGGGTTGGCCGCCAGCAGCTCCTGAAGGTGCGCCTCCACCCCGTCCTTGCGCAGCCCCGGGTCGACGCCCAGCTCGTACGAGGTGTCCTGGAAGATCTCCTCCAGGGTGATCCGCAGCTCCTCGCCGGCCTTGTTGACCACCCGCCAGACGCCCGGTGCCTCCTCCAGCCGGCATGGCGGGCTCATCCAGTTCAGCGGCTTGTACGCCCGGTCGTCCGCATGGATCGACACCGACCCGTCCGCCTTCACCATCAGCAGCCGGGTGGCCGGCGGCAGGTGGGCCGAGAGCCGTCCGACGTAGTCCACCGAGCACTTCGCAATCACCAACCGCACCCGACGAGGGTAGCGGAGGACCGGCCCGACAGCCTCACAACGCCACCGAGCGCCACTGGCGTGCCGGTGCAATGCTGAGACGGTGCTCGAAGTGCTCACCGGTACCGGCCTCGCCGCCTCGGCGGGCCTCAACGCGTACATCCCGCTGCTCACCATGGGTCTGCTCGCCCGCTACACGGATCTGATCGACCTGCCCTCCGGGTGGCAGTGGCTCGGCAACGGCTGGGTGCTCGCCATCCTGGCGGTGCTGCTGGCGGTCGAGGTCGTGGCCGACAAGGTCCCGGTGGTCGACCACGTCAACGACGTCGTCCAGACCGTGGTCCGGCCGACGGCGGGCGGTCTGGCGTTCGGGGCCGGCGCCACCTCCGAGACGGTCACGGTGAGCGACCCGGCGAGCTTCTTCTCGTCGAACCAGTGGGTGCCGGTGGCGACCGGCGTCCTGATCGCACTCGGCGTGCACCTGCTCAAGTCCGCCGCCCGGCCGGTCGTCAACGCGACCACGGGCGGGGTCGGTGCGCCGGTCGCGAGCACCGCCGAGGACGCCACCAGCGTGGTGATGTCGGTGGTCGCCATCCTCCTGCCGGCCCTCGTGCTGGCGTTCCTGCTGGGCCTGGCGCTCTTCGTCTTCTGGTTCCGCCGTCGCCGCGCCGACCGCCGGCGCGAACGGGAGGCGGCCCGCGCCGCCGGCTTCCGCGTCTGATCCGCCGACGCCCGTCGTCGGGTGCGGGCCAGGCGTGGAGACGCCGCTGGCCGGCACCCGTGTTCGGGTGCCGGCCAGCGTGGTGTTCCAGAGGTCAGCTGTTCCAGAGGTCAGCTGTTCCAGTGCTCGGCGACGAGGTCGGCGGCCTGGGTCTCCCACTGTGCGTAGTGGAAGGGGTAGGCCGAGACCTGCACGGTCTGGGCGGCCTTGGTCAGCGGCATGTCCTGCCAGCCGTCGACCTGCTTGAGGCCCTTCAGGAACGCCATCGTCGAGTACTCCGGGTCGGTGATCTGCTCGACCGTGCCCCACCCGCTGGAGGGGCGCTG